>DYCF01000001.1:0-107701 GCA_019418225.1 Clostridiales bacterium
TGCATGTTTAAAAGGAGTGCTATTCATTTTTAAACAGTAGTTTCGCAATTACCTAATTAAATGTATAGCTCCATATATACATATGAGGATAACCGTTGAAAAATTATTATTTTTGGAAAAAAGTGAAGAAATAATATAAAATAAAAAGGAGACAAGGATAACATATCAAATAGAAGGAGAGGACAATGGAAAAAATAATTATAATTTATCTTATACTTGTTAATATTATTGCTTATATAAGTATGTGGTCAGATAAAAAAAGGGCTATTAATCATAAATATCGTATCTCGGAAAAGACACTTTTTACTATAGCTATTATAGGTGGATCATTAGGCAGTATTCTAGGGATGAAGAAATTTCATCATAAAACTAAGCATTGGTATTTCAAATATGGTATGCCGTTAATTTTAATTATACAGATTATTATCATAGTCACATTAGTGGGGACAGGTCTTTAAAATTGATGTTTTTGTGCATACAAAAAATAAAGTAGTACATAATAATCCCAAGAGGTGATTACTATGCAAAATAATAATGGAAATTTTGAGAAGTACAAGAACCAAGTGGAAGGCTTTACACAAAAAATGATGGATGATGCTGAGGAATTAAGCTATAAAGCACTAGATGGTATGCAAGATTTAGGGCATAAGGCGATGGAAGGCACAGAGTATTTAGGTGCTAAAGCGGTAGAAGGAGCTAAAGCGCTTAAAAAGGGAACTAAAAATGTGATTAATAAAACCATTCAAGGAATGGAAAATCTAGAAGATAAAATGAAAAATAAATAAAAGAGAAAATAGGATAAGCATGAGCATAGTCATTTTAAAAGTAAACTTATATAAAATGAGTATGCTTTTATTTTGTACTGGCATAAATATTACTTTTAGATAGAGCCATAAGGAGGTTAGTTGTTTTTATGAGAAGGTATATAAGTGAGATGATAGGAACGTTTGTACTTGTATTTTTTGGATGTGGCAGTGCTGCGATTGGTGGAAGGGGATTAGGAAACCTTGGTATAGCAATTGCTTTTGGGTTTGCTTTCATAGCAATGGCTTATGCGATTGGAAATATTTCGGGCTGTCATATTAATCCAGCAGTATCTCTGGCGATGTATATGATAAATAAATTATCACTAAAGGATTTTTTTGCATATATAATAAGTCAGTTTATTGGTGGGATTTTAGCAAGTGGTGTATTAATGAGTATTATAAACTTATCATCAGGTCTAGGTCAAATTTCTGAAGTGGGCTTAGGGCAAAATGGATATGGAGCAGCATCACAAGTGGGGCTCGGACTGTTAGGGGCACTTATTGTAGAATTCATTTTAACTTTTGTATATGTAATAGCATTATTAGGTGTATTAGCATATGACAGAACGAGTCATTTAGGTGGTATTGTTATTGGACTAACATTAGTGGTTGTATATATTGTAGGAATCCCATTAACAGGAGGAAGCGTTAATCCAGCACGTAGCTTAGCGCCTGCAGTTTACTTAGGAGGAGTTGCACTTAGACAAGTATGGGTATTTATTATAGCACCATTTGCAGGAGCAGCAGGGGCAGCAGTATTTTGGAGCTTTATCACTAAGGAATTAACATTATAGAAATTATAAGATAAAGGCCGTTGGAAGACTATCCAACGGCCTTTATCTTATAATTTCTATAATGAGAAACAGCAATATTAGAGACCTGTCCCCAAGTATAGAACAGCAATATTAGAGACCTGTCCCCAAGTATAGAACAGCAATATTGGAGACCTGTCCCCAAGTATAGAACGCAATATTGGAGACCTGTCCCCAAGGGTATAAAAACCATATTGAGAAGTGTCTTTGTTAGATGAGGCTGATAGTTTCGTCTAGGCCGAGCATGATGTTCATGTTTTGGACGGCTGCACCTGAGGCACCTTTTCCGAGATTGTCTAGGCGGGTGATAAGCATAATTTGATCGTCATTTCCGAAGACAAATATTTCAGCATTATTTGTGTTATTGCAGGCGATTGGATTGAAGAAATTAGAGTCTAAGCATTGTGATGGATTAAATGGCATAACTTTTACGAAGTTTTGGTTAGCGTAGTAGTCACTTAGGAATGCATGAACATCTGCAGGTGATACCTTTTTGCTAAGTAATCTTGTGTGGAGTTGAATAGCAACCTCTAAGCCTTCGTAATAGTCGGCGATAATTGGCGAGAAGATAGGGGCATAGGTAAGACCGACTTTTTGTTGCATTTCTGGAATGTGTTTGTGATGAAGTCCTAGAGCATAGTGGCGTGGTGTATCATATGTAGGGAATAATGTAGAACGATCAGGGTTTTCATATTCAGCGATTGCTGATTTTCCAGCCCCACTAAATCCTGAAATACCATGGGCCGTAATAGGATAGTCTTTTGGAATAATACCGCCATTTACAAGTGGGTACATAGGAAGAATGAAAGCACTTGCATAACAGCCAGGTACAGCAGTACGAATGGAAGAAGCAATTTGCTCACGAGCTGATGAACTAAGTTCAGGAATTCCGTAAGTCCAATTAGGGTTTGTACGGTGAGCTGTGCTAGCATCAATGATTTTTGTATGTTTATTAGTTGATTCAATCATAGAAACTGCTTCAATAGAGGCAGCGTCAGGCAAGCATAAAAATACAATATCAGCTGCGTTAATAAGTTCTTTTCTTGCATTATAATCTTTTCTTTTATCGTCGGCGATTTTTAGGATATTAACATAAGGATGATTGACTAAACGCTCATTTATTTTAAGACCAGTAGTTCCGGCTTGACCATCCACATAAATATTAAATTTTTTAGTAGACATAGCATTCTCTCCTTTGAATAAAAATTTAGTAAGTGTATAATTATACATTATAGTTTGAAAAAATAAAAAATTCAACTATAAAAATATTTAATCTATATAAAACAAACTTGATTTAATGTTATACTTGAGTATGTATAAAATAAGCTAGATTGGTATTCAATATAATATTTATTTAAGCAAACTTATGAATGAAACAATATATTTTTTAGATGAAAGATTAGATTAATTCAAGAGGAGGAGATTTTAATGAAATATTTTCAAGTACCAATTAATGTAGCAACGAGTGGTAAGTCAGATTATGAAGCAATGTTAACGGGATATATACCAGATAATATTATGCAAGAACAAAAGGAACGTATGCGCCCAGCTGTATTAATTTTACCAGGCGGTGGTTATGAGTATACATCAGATAGAGAAGCAGAACCGATAGCCTTAGAATTTATACGCAGAGGTGTATGCGCATTTGTATTAAGATATAGCATAGCACCTGCTAGATTTCCACAAGCTTTATGTGAGGCACTTGAATCGATAGCGTATATTAGGGAGAATGCAAGTGAGTGGGATATTGATCCAGACAATATTGCAGTGTGTGGTTTTTCTGCAGGAGGACATTTATGTGCAAGTGTGGGGACATTTTGGAATAATTCTATATTAGATGCGTATATAAATAGAAGTAGAACTGTAATGAAGCCTAATATGCTGATACTTTCCTATCCTGTTATTACAAGTGGAGAATATGCACATCGAGGTTCTTTTGATGCACTTTTAGGAGAGAATCAGAGGGATGAAAGTTTGAGTCTTGTATCATTAGAGAAACAAGTTACGGCAGATGTACCACCAACATTCATCTGGCATACATATGAAGATGGATGCGTACCAGTACAGAATACAATGCTTTTTGCAAATGAACTTATTGCACATAATGTTCCAACTGAAGTTCATATTTATAGAAGAGGGGGGCATGGCCTATCACTTGGAAATTATTTAGTGGATACTGAAAGGCAGTTTGGGGAAGAACATATATCTAGTGAATGGATCAAACATGCAGTAAGGTTTATGTTTGATAATAAGTAGTAGTTTAGGAGAGTAGTGAATGAAATTAAAAAATATCTTTAATAGAATGGTGATAGTGGGAATTCTCATCTTGCTACAGCTAGGCCTTTTGGTGATGGTGATTTGGAAATTGAGTACATATTTCGTGTACTTCTATGGAATTTCTGTTTTACTAAGTGCTGTGGTATTGCTACATTTAATAAGTACGGATCAGAATCCGTCTTATAAGTTAGCATGGACAATACCAATATTACTTTTCCCTGTTTTTGGAGGCTTCTTTTATATATTGGCGGGTAATGCAAAAATGAATAAAAAATTAACCAAAGGATTGAGTGAGATTTATAATCGTACAGTTCCTTTTTTACAGCAAAACCCAGAGATAATAGAGGATATACAAAAACAAGATAAAAACGTAGCTAATCAGGCTAAGTACATTAAAGATTTTTCGTTATTTCCAATTTATAAAAATACAAGTAGTGAGTATTTATCACCAGGAGAAAAGTTTTACGAGAAATTACTAGAAGAGCTAAAAAAGGCTAAGCATTTTATTTTTCTAGAGTACTTTATCATACAGGAAGGAGTTATGTGGGATTCTATATTAGAAATATTAGAGGAAAAGGCTGAGCAAGGAGTTGATGTAAGGTTAATATATGATGATATAGGATGCTTAAAAACATTACCGTATAAGTATGATGAAAGAATAAGAAAATCAGGTATTAAGTGTATGGTATTTAATAGGTTGGCACCAGTTATATCATTTATTATGAATAATAGGGACCACCGAAAGATTACAGTTATAGATGGACATACAGGCTTTATGGGCGGTATAAATTTGGCAGATGAGTATATTAATGAATATGAACGATTTGGCCATTGGAAAGATGCAGCTATTATGCTAAAAGGTGAAGCTGTATGGAATCTAACAATGATGTTTTTACAGATGTGGGAACTTAATCATAAGGTAAAAGAAGACTATGAAATGTTTAAACCCTATAAGTATCATCCAGAACCATTTGAAAGTGATGGCTATGTACAACCATATGGTGATAGCCCATTAGATCATGAGACAGTAGGTGAGAATGTATACTTAAATATTCTTCATAAGGCAACAGACTATGTTTATATTGAGACACCATATTTGATAGTAGATAATGAAATGGTAGTAGCTTTAGAGTTAGCCGCTAAAAGTGGTGTGGATATTAGAATCATTACACCGCATATCCCCGATAAATGGTACGTACATACATTAACAAGAGCATATTACTTACCACTCATTGAGGCGGGTGTAAAAATTTATGAGTACACACCTGGATTTATTCATTCTAAGGCGTACGTAAGTGATGATGAAATCGGGGTAGTAGGTAGCATAAACATGGATTATAGAAGTTTATATCTACATTTTGAATGTGCAACTTGGTTATATAAAACAAAAACAGTTGCTCAGATAAAAGAAGATTTTCTAAAAACATTAGAATTATGTACCCCGATTACAGAAGATGACTGTATACGTATAGGTTGGGGGAAAAAACTTATAAGAGCAATTCTTCGCCTCTTCGCACCACTTATGTAAAAGATATAAGAAAAAGAGTGGGGACAGGTCTCTAATATTGATGTTAACATCAATATTAGAGACCTGTCCCTACTCTTTTTTGGATAAAGCTAGGGTGGTTGTATAGCTACCCTAGCGGAAATATTAAGGTAAAACAGTAATTTTAGAGACCTGTCCCTAAATATCTTGTCCCCAAGTATTTTACTTTCAATTATTTATCTAATGTTTTTTTGAGGAAGCCTAAGATGAGGGCTCCTACTACTGAACCTACTGCTAATGATACGAAGTACATTAATGGGTTTCCGATAACTGGAAGTACGAAAATACCACCGTGTGGTGCATTAAGTGTACATCCGAAGAACATTGCAAGAGCACCAGCGATACCTGAACCGATTACACATGATGGGATAACTTTTGCTGGATCTGATGCAGCAAAAGGAATAGCACCTTCTGTAATGAATGATAATCCCATTACATAGTTAACGATTCCTGATTCACGTTCTTTTTGTGTGAATCTGTTTTTGAAGAATGTTGTACAAAGTGCAATAGCAAGTGGAGGTACCATACCACCAATCATTACAGCGGCCATAAGGTTTAGGTTACCAGCTTCAAGCGCAGCAATACCTACTACATAAGCAGCTTTGTTGAATGGACCACCCATATCGATTGCCATCATAGCAGCTAAGAGGATACCAACGAAAACAGCACTACCTGTTCCCATATTTAATAATGTTTCTGTAAGCCATCCATTAACGAATGCTACTGGAGGGTTAACGATGAATGTAATTGCAACACCAATAAGACCGATACCTAATAATGGGTAAAGGAGAGTTGGTTTAAGTCCTTCAAGAGATTGTGGTAATACAGATAATGCTTTTTTAAGGCCAATCATTAAGTAACCAGCAGCGAAACCAGCAACTAATGCACCTAAGAAACCTGAACCACCAGCATTAGCAAGTGCGCCACCTACGAAACCTACAGCAAGAGCAGGTCTTTCACCAATACTCATAGCAATGTAACCAGCAAGTACTGGAAGCATAAATCCGAATGCAGCATCACCTACTGATTTGAACCAAACAGCAGCTGCAGCATTTGAACCAAGTGCATCTGTGTAACCAAGTAATGAGTCAATTAAGAAGGCGATAGCGATTAATAATCCGCCACCAATTACGAATGGAAGCATATGTGATACACCATTCATAAGGTGTTTGTATAATTGACGGCCAATGCCTTCGCTTGTAGCTGTTTCACTGTCAGTAGCATTACCAGCTTCTTTTGCGTGGTAAATTGGAGCGTCACCAGCAGCAGCTTTATTAACGAGTTCAGTAGCTTTGTGAATACCATTAGCTACTTTAGTAATGATAACTTTCTTACCATCAAAACGTGTCATTTCTACATTTTTATCAGCTGCAACGATGATACACGTAGCATTTTCAATTTCTTCTTTTGTAAGAGCATTTTTGATACCACTTGAACCGTTTGTTTCAACTTTACATGTAATACCAAGTTCATCAGCCTTGTTTTGAAGAGCTTCAGCAGCCATATAAGTATGAGCGATACCTGTTGGGCAAGCTGTAACAGCAAGGATCTGATAGCCACTTTGCACTTTCTCTTTAGTAGCTTCAGATTTTGGCGCTTCTGTTTTAGCAGTTTCAGCACCGAATTTTTCTGTTTCTTTAACATTGATAAGTCTTAGGAATTCTAAGTTATCTTTTGCATTAATAAGTGTTTCTCTAAATTTAGCATCCATAAGGATTGTTGATAACCTAGAAAGTACATCTAAGTGTGTATTATTTGCACCATCTGGTGCAGCAATCATGAAGAAAAGATGAGATGGTGCACCGTCTAATGATGCGTAATCGATACCATCTTTGCTAACAGCAGCAACTAGTGTAGCTTTTTTGACAGCACCTACTTTAGCGTGAGGAATAGCAATTCCTTCACCGATACCTGTTGTACTAAGATCTTCTCTCGCGAGGATAGCTTGTTTGTACTCTTCTTTATTACTGATATTGCCAGTAGACATCATAAGGTCTACTAAATTATCGATAGCTTCAGCTTTTGAATTTGCAGTGAAATTTAAGTTGATACTATCTTGGCTGAGTAAATCTGTAATTCTCATTGTGAGCCTCCGATTAGTCATAAATTAAGTTAGTGTTTTGTATTAGTGTATAGATTTCACATCTATAAATTTGGGTTATTTATTATATTTTAGTAATGTGAAATCATTAAGAGAAACAAATTTGTAAGGTGTATAATTCAATTTTATAGTTTGTTTCTCTGTGCATAATTTAAAGTGTATATTTTATTTTAGTGTGTTAATTAAGTTAGTGTATAATTAAAGTTGTGATAATAAATCATCCACTTTATCTGCAGTTGCAAGCCAAGGTGAGAATGCAGTTGCACTACCTGTAGCTGTAGCAAATTTGAGTGCTTCTTTTAAATCCTTAGATTTAAGATATCCAGCAATGAAACCAGCAACCATAGAGTCACCAGAACCTACAGTATTAATAACTGTTCCTTTTGGTACAGAAATTTTAACTACTTCACCCGCACTTGTAATTAAGATAGAACCATCTCCACCCATTGAAATAAGTACGTTTTGAGCGCCCATTTCTTGAAGTTTACGTGCATAAGTTACGATTTCTTCGTCTGAATTGATTTCTACATTAAACATTTCTGCAAGTTCGATGTGGTTAGGTTTAATAAGGAATGGTTTGTATTTAAGTACATTCTTTAATAAATCTTTTGTTGCATCGACAACTACATGAATGTTTTTGTGAGCGAGTTCTTTCATAATATCTTGATAGATACTATCTGGGACACTATTTGGAATACTTCCAGCAAGAACTAAGAAATCACCTTCTTGGATTTCATCAAGCTTAGCGAAAAGTTCTTTTAAGTCAGCTGGAGTAATTTGTGGCCCCATGCCGTTAATTTCAGTTTCTTTCCCTGCTTCGAGTTTAACGTTAATTCTAGAAATCCCTTGATCTAAAGTAATGAAATCACAGTTTGAGCCAAGATTAGTCATAACTCTTTCGATTTCTTTACCTGTAAAGCCCGCAATGAATCCAAGAGCTTTGTTAGGAACGCGTAAATTATTAAGTACGATTGAAACATTTACACCTTTGCCGCCTGGATATACTTCTTCTTTAAGACTTCTATTAACACTGTTAATATTCATGCCATCTAAGTGCATGATGTAATCTAAAGAAGGATTTAATGTTACAGTATAAATCATGTTGATTACCTCCTTACATAAAAATAAAGTAATGTAAATAATTGAAAGGTTTTTAAGCCATAGATATTATTATAATAATAATGTAGTTTTAAGTAAAGCAAAAACTACCGGATATGGAAATACAAGATTAGTATTTCCAAGAGAAGCAATAATATAAGTGAAATGGGCATAGTAGTTAGTTAAAGTAGGGGAATTAAATGCAAAATAAAACAAAATTATAAAAATAGATAAAGTATGCATTGATTATAAGAAAAATGTAGTTTATAGTAGTTTATAATGATAACCAGTGCATATAAGAGCATCAAATTACATGGATTTTAGACATATTAAGTGAAAAGTTTTTAATAATGTGGGAGATATAGATATGAATATAAAAGATATAGCAAAAATTGCTAAGGTAGGAGTTAGCACGGTATCTAGGGTTTTGAATAATCATCCAGATGTTAGTGATGAAACCAGAGAGAAAGTGTGGCAAATAATAAAAGAAAATAATTATATTCCTAATAATAGTGCTAGAGTACTCAAGCAAACTAATACAAGAAATATAGGTGTGTTAGTAAAAGGGGTATTTAACCCGTTTTTCTCAGAAATATTAAAAATTATTAGTGGTGGTGTAGAAGCAGCTGGCTATACAATGATTTTACAACATCATAATAATGAAAGTGATATTGATACATTGTTAGGATTTATTAAGGAAAAAAGATTGCAGGGAGTTATTTGTTTAGGGGGAAACTTTCTTGAATTAGATGATGAGCATTTAGAAGGTGCAGAAGCTGAGGTGGTATTGGTTTCAGTAGATTTAGTACGTATAAAAAATCTAAAGAAGTGTTCATCTATTAGTATTAATAATAAAAAGGCCGCATATGAAACAATTGAGTATTTAATCAATAATGGGCATAACCATATAGGCCTTGTACTAGGTGATAAAAAGGATATAGGAGTAGGTAAGGAGCGTTTTGAAGGTTATTTAAATGCATTAGAAGCACATAAGATTGAGTTTCGAGAAGAATATGTTACATATGGACAGTATGATAGTGGGACGGCGTATGAACGCACTAAAGAATTGTTAGAAGAGCAAAAAGATATTACGGCGATTTTCTGTACATCAGATATCATGGCTATTGGTGTAGCGAAAGCTATATTTGATAAAGGGCATAAATTAGGTGAAGATATTTCACTTATTGGATTTGATGGTATGGATGTAGCAAAATATTATGAGCCATCTATTGCAACAGTAAAACAACCTAAATATGAAATGAGTAATCTAAGTGTGGAGCTACTCCTTAAATTATTAAATGGGGAAGCTAAGCACCAACATATTATATTACCTGTAGAATTAGTCCAAGGAGGCTCTTGTTGCAAACGTAATTAAATAGTAATTAGATGGGGACAGGTCTCTAAAAGTGTGGTTTAAAGAAGGGGACAGGTCTCTAAAAGTGATGTCAACATCATTTTTAGAGACCTGTCCCCTTCTTTTTGATGTTTTTTGCATATTTTTTTTAGGACTACAAATAATTGTTATGTATATGCAGTAGTTTATGTAGAGGAAAGGGGTATAAAAAATGAGCCGGATAAATAATATTTTTTCTGTTTATATAGATGTAGTGATGTTGTGTATCGGTTTGTATATGGCTTTTGTACAGGGAACGAACTTGATACAAGTAGAACATATGGAACGAGAATCTAGGATTGTTAAAGTAATGGGCTGGATTTATATTGTGGTTTCTATTATTGGATTTATTATATTAGCAATATTTTAGCGTGATATAAGTAGGAAGGAGATAGTATGAAAAAGAAGGAAGACCCAACAAATGTAGTGAATGTGGAAGATCCTTATCATGATAGAGAGAATAAAATAGATATTCCATTATCATTGGATCTTGATGTAAATATAAAAAATGTAAATATACTTTTTGAAAACTGCATGGATGTCGTTAAGCGAGAAGTAGAGCTGGGTACGGATAAGAAAATTAGAATTTATGGTGTTTATACAGATGGGCTAATTAATAGGGATATATTAGAGAAAAGTTTGCTTGGTGTAGCATTTGAATATAAGAATTTAGAGGGAGAAATTGATGATAGTAGGACACCTACTCAAATTATCATGCAACATTTTTCTGCTACTTTTGATGTAAAAGAAGTAGATAAAATGGATGATTTAGTTACAGCAGTCTTATCTGGGGATAGTGCTATATTTGTAGATAAATCTACTAAGGGATTAGTGATAGCAACGCGTGGATGGCCAGGTAGGAGTATTGGTGAACCGAGCACAGAAAGTGTTGTAAGAGGACCTAGAGATGGATTTACTGAAACAATTAGGTTCAATACAGTGCTTGTTCGAAGACGTATTCGTGATACAAAGCTTAAATTTAAAATGATGAGCTATGGTACAAGGAGTAGGACAGATATAGCGATTGTTTATATGGAAGACATAGCAAAACCTGAACTTGTAGAGGAAGTAACTAATAGGTTAGATAAGTATGTAATTGATGGCGTTTTTGACAGCGGTTATATTGAACAACTAATAGAGGATAGCTGGAAGAGTCCGTTTCCACAAACACAGGCAACAGAAAGACCTGATAAGTTTGCATCGAGTTTATTAGAAGGAAAAGTAGGAATTTTGGTAGATACATCGCCTTTTGGGCTTATTGTACCTGCAACGTTAAATTCATTTTATCAAGCATCAGAGGACTACTATCAACGTTGGCAAATTATGAGTTTTATAAGGATACTGCGTTATTTGGTTTCATTTTTATCATTTACATTACCTGGATTGTACATTGCAACTTTAAATTTTCAGCCAGCTATGCTACCAACACCTTTTGCTGTCTCTATTGCTGCGTCGCGGGAGGGCGTATCATTTTCAACGGTAGGGGAGATTGTGGTGATGGAATTGATATTTGAACTGTTTCGGGAAGCAGGAATAAGGGCGCCGGGAGCGATAGGACATGTTATTGGACTCGTTGGTGGTATTGTTATTGGGCAAGCAGCTGTAGATGCTAATATTGTAAGTCCAATGATTATTATCATTATTTCACTTACAGCTATTTGTACATTTGCAGTGCCAGACTATAGTTTGACATCTGCTTTTAGATTGATTCGTTATATGTTTATTGCACTTTCAGCTTTTTTAGGATTATATGGATTCTTAATTGCATTTTTAATTATGCTCATTCATCTATCATCTCTTGAAAGTTTCAAGGTGCCATACCTTTCACCATATAATACTTGTGATCGTAATGAATTTAATGATTTAAAGGATACAATTCTTAGATTTCCTACATTTATGCAAACAATTAGACCTATTTATGCAAGGTCAAATCAAAGACGCCGTTTACGAGTAAAAGGGAAAAATGTACAGGATGTGCCTCCAGGACCTAATAGTGGCACTACTAATGGTCAAGTGGGTGAGAGAAAGGAGAGGAAGTAGATGTTTTCGCATAATGGGAAGATATCAGTGAGGCAAGTAGAGATATTTCTTATACTTCAAATGCTAAATACAGCAATATTGTTTTTGCCAAAGATTGCAGGAAGATATGTGGGGAGAAATGGATATATACTTCCCATTTTAGCTATTATACCTGGGATTATATATATATATTGTATAGATGCTCTTACAAGGCAATTTCCAAAAGAGACGTTAGTGGAATTTGCACCTAAAATTGTTCCTTCATTTATTGCTTATATTATATTAATTTTATTTGCAATAAAAATTGCTATTACAACGGGCCTTGAAGTAAGGATGTTGGGGGAAATGGTATCAGAAGTATTATTGCCCAAGACACCATTGCAAGTTATTATTTTAGTAATGCTCTTTACAGTAGCATATCTTGTAAAGTCAGGGATTGAAGCAACGGGAAGAATGGCAGAAGTGCTTATTTACTTTGTGGCTATACCTCTTATCCTTGTTTTTGTATTGATTGTGCCGCATGCAGAATATAAACAGCTTATGCCGTTTTTTCAAACTAATTTAAGAGGAATAGGGCTAGGGACATTTGTTGTGAGTCTAGCATTTTCACCTATTGAATTTATGTTAATGATGTCTGGACTCATGCAAAAGCCTAAGAAGGCTAAGCGGACAATGCTAGTGGCAGTAATTACGATAGGAGTTGTTGAAGCAATTATTGTGCTTTTAACGTATACAGGTGTTGGATTTAATGAAGTACAACGTCAAGTATGGCCGGTTTTAACGCTTATGCAAAGCATTAGTTTATCTAGCTCAATTATTGAAAATCAAGAGATTTTGATGATGACTGGATGGATATTAAGTATTTTTATGTATATCAGTGCAGGTATTTATTTTACTTCATTAATAGGGAGTCGGAGTTTGAAATATCAAAGGGAAAATGTGTTTATACTACCTCTTGTACCAGTTATTTATTTTATAGCAATGATTCCCGAAAATTTGGTTGCAGCTTATGATTATTATAATAGATTCCAACTTTATTTTGGAATATGGTTTTTATTGCCTATTCCTCTGATATTGGCGCTTATAGCTAAGGGGAAAAGGAGGAGTTTAGATGCAAAATAAATTAAAATGGTTACCTATTTTATTAATGCCTTTTTTATTAACAGGCTGTTGGGATAGTGTTGAAATTAATGAGAGAAATGTAGTCTTAGAAGTAGCTATAGACAAAAATAAAGATGCAGATCAAAGTCAACCTATTCATAAGCGGGATAGCTATCAGATAACCTACACTATTCCGGATATAGGAAAGCTTTCAGGTGAGGATAGCCTTGCAAAGGATGTAAAAACAGCAATCGTGACAAAAAGTCCAACGGTAGAGACGAGTGTAGATGAGGTGGAAAGCAAGTCTCAAAATACAATTACTTTTAGTCATACACAGGCTATTGTATTAGGTGAGGAACTTTTAAAGGATCCCGAACTTTTTAGAGGTGCAGTAGATGGTTTAATGCGAAACATGCAGATAAGTCGTGACACAGATATTTTAGCAGCCCAGGGAGAAGCAGGGGAATTAACACAAGGGGAAAACCCTCAGAATCCAATTTTAGGCTTATATATTATGAAATATTTCAATAACACAGAGCGCCCTGTAAGTTATGCTAAAGAACAAATTGCAGGTAATATGATAAAAGAGCTACAAGATACTAATATTACAACCATTCCACTTATTAGCACGGATGAAAAAAAGGATATTGAAATTGGTGGGGCCGCACTTATAAAAAATTATGAGTTAGTAGATTTCATAGGTAAAGATGTTGTGCGTGGTGAGTTGTTTGTAGAAGGAAAAATTAACCAAGTACCTATTGTTGTTGAGTATAAGGGGGTTCCCTTAACTTATGTGATAGATAAGGAAAACTCTAAAATTACATTTAATAATAATGGAAGTGAACTAGTAGCCAATATAGAAATACTAACAGAAGGGAATATTACGGAATATATCTCAACTAGTACAAAAAATATATTTAATATGGAAGATATTAATGAAATAATAACATTATTACAAGAAGAAATAAGGCATCAAGTCATGGTGGCTGTTAACAAATCTAAGGAACTAAACACAGACTTTCTAAATATAGGCTTACAAATGTACAGAAAACACCCTAAACAATGGCAAAACTATGCGCCAAATTGGAATGAACAAGGCTACAAAAACTTCCCAATTCAAGTTCAAATAATCCCAACTATCAAAAATACCGGAATAATGGATTAGGGACAGGTCTTAAAAAATGGTGTTATACGAATGGGGACAGGTCTCTAAAATTGGTCTTTAAAATTGATGTTTTAAGAGGTGAGGTGATTAGAAGGAGGTATGATGGGCAATACTTGCATTAAAAAAGGAGTATGCGCATGCCAAGGGTACGTAGGGAGAAATGTCCAAATAGCATATATCATCTTATTGTAAGAGGTAACAATCGGGAAAATATTTTTAGAGATTATATGGATCGTGAAGTTTATTTGAATCGAGTAAAACATTATAAAGAGAAGTTTCAAATGGAGATATATGCATATTGTATGATGACTAACCATGTGCATTTAGTGGTTTATGATAATGGACAGGATATTTCTAAGTTTATGCAGGGGCTTAATTTGAGCTATGCTATATATTTTAATAAAAAATATGATCGATGTGGGCATGTGTTTCAGGGGCGCTTTACAAGCGCGATGATAAAGACTGATGATTATTTTATTCATGTATCAAAATATGTACATTTAAATCCTGTAAAGGCAAATATTGTAGCGGATGCAATAGAGTATAATTGGTCTAGCTTTAAGTATTATATGGAGAATCAAGATAGATGGGGAATTGTGAATACAGAGCGTATATTAAAGTATTTTTCTGATGATTTTGGTGAGGCGAGAAAGCTATATTTAGAATATATTCATAATGGAGAAGATATGGATGAGGCTGAAGTAGCTATTGCACTTGAGACACTTCATGAAAAGCAAGAGATTCAAGGAACTAAAAAGGAAAGTAGTATAAGTGTTAGTATCAAAAAGGTTTTTGAGGTAATAGAGCGGGAACTTGAGATTCATAGATTAGATCTTATGAGACGAAACAATAGAAGTCAGGGGAGTAAACGAGATATTTGTATTTATTTAATGGCATTAACGACTAGATTATCTTATAAAGAATTAGCAGATATATTTTGGGTAAAACCTGCAGCTATAGGCAGTAGTATTAAGAGAATGGTGGAAAAAATGGTTTTTGATAACGAAATTTTACACCGAGTAGATAGAATGAGAGATTTAATAATGAATTAGAAATAAAGACTTCAAATAATATATTTTGATTCAAAACTATAAATGAGTTTAAAAATATGCATAACTTATCTCAAATATGGCAAGTATTAAATTAGAAAATATATTATATTTGGAGGGAACGGTAATGAGGAGATTAAGTCAGTTGTGGGGAGACGCACAAATTAGAAATAAAATGATATATATGATTGTATTAGTTTTAGCAATTGTCGTATGCGTGGGCACAGCAGCTATTACAATCTATACAGAAAAGGTAAGTCAGACACTATCTGAAAGTATACTTCGTTTTCATGTAGTAGCTAACAGTGATACTACAGAAGATCAGTTGTTAAAACAGCAAGTAAAAGACGAGATTATAGCATATATGGAACCTTTATTAAAAGATGCTAAAGATGTTGAGGAGAGCAAGGTATTTATTCAAACGCATACAAATGAAATTGCAGATGTGGCTAAAAATGTAGTTAATAAATGGGGAAAAGATTATGATGTTAGGGTGTTTTTAGATAAAGCTAACTTTCCAACTAAGTCTTACGGAGATGTTGTTTTACCTGCGGGAGAATATGAGGCATGTAGAGTTATTATAGGTGAAGGAAAGGGACAGAATTGGTGGTGTATTATGTTTCCTCCTTTATGCTATGTGGATGCAGCTACAGGGGTAGTACCTATAGAAGGGAAAGAGGAATTGCAAGAACAATTAACGCCAGAGCAATATGACCTTATTTGTAAAGAAGATAAGCCATATGAGATTCGCTTTAAAATTGTAGATACAGTAAACTCTCTTTTACACAAGGAAAATTATAAAGAGGCAGAGGTGCATTAAAGTTTTAAAGTTAAAATATGGGTTGTGTGGTTGAATAATAAATAATAACGTACTAAAATATAATAAATGACATATAGAAAAGTACTAGATAATATAGGTTCTGTAAATAGGAGGAACACGATGAAAAAGAATGTATTATTATTATTTGGAGGATGCTCATCAGAACATGAAGTATCACTTAAATCAGCTACAACTATTTTAACTAATATTGATAAAACTAAATATGAAGTACATCCAGTAGGAATTACTAAAGAAGGTAAGTGGTTATTATACAAAGGCAACGATTTAGACCTTACTAAAAACGGATGGCAAACAAATGGTATTCCAGCAATTCTTAGTCCAGATGCTACACAAAAATGTTTATGGATTTGTAAAGAAGGTAATACAGAACAAATTAAAATTAACATTGATGTAGTATTCCCAGTATTACATGGTAAAAATGGAGAAGATGGAACAATTCAAGGGCTTTGTGAGTTAGCACAGATTCCATTTGTAGGTTGTGGTGTATTAGCTTCAGCTGTTTCAATGGATAAAGCATTTACTAAAATAGCGGTAGCAACAAAGGGTGTTCCTCAAGCAAAATATGTAATTGTTAAAGAAAAAGAATTAAAAGATATTCATCAAGTGGTAGAAAAAATAGAAGCTGCTTTCGACTACCCATATTTCATCAAGCCAGCTAATGCTGGTTCATCAGTGGGTATCTCTAAAGCTAAAAACAAGGAAGAGTTAGTTGATGGTTTAAGAGAAGCGATGAAGCACGATAAAAAGGTATTAGTTGAAGAAACTATTATAGGTAGAGAAGTAGAGACAGCAGTATTAGGAAATGAAGACTTAAAAGTATCAGGTGTAGGTGAAATTTTAGCAGCAGCTGAATTCTATGATTTTGATGCCAAATATAACAATGCTGAATCAAAAACAGTTGTAGATGCTGATTTACCACAAGAGACAAAAGAACAGATTAGACAATATGCAAGAGATGTATTTGATGCAGTAGAAGGAAAAGGTATTTCAAGAATAGACTTCTTTGTAAAAGAAGATGGCGGCATTATCTTCAACGAACTTAATACATTACCAGGATTTACATCAATTAGTATGTATCCAATGCTTTTTAAAGCGGCAGGTATTGAAATAACAGAACTTATAACTAATTTAATCGAGCTTGCTAGTTTATAATAAATATAGGTTTAGAATATAATAAGGTTATTTGTGATAGACTATGTACCACAAATAACCTTATTGTGTTGCAAGGGAAAAGTTAAATAGCATAAGAAATAGAAGACGAAAACATAGATATAGAGGAAGAATAGATGAGACAAGTAGAAATAAAGGTATATGATAAACAAACATATGACACACATTTTGATACAAATGAAGTAAGTTATAGTGGTCAACTTACATTTAAAAATGAAGGTATATTTATTACCTATAAAGAAAAAGAAAACAATACGACAACGATGATCAAAGCTAGAGATAATAGAATCTCAGTAAAAAGATATGGCAATATGAAAGCAGACTTGCATTTTGATAAAGAGGTGCCACATAAAACAATATATCATACACCTTATGGAGAAATGGAGATTCAAATTAAGACACATAAATGTGACACATATATTTTAGAAAAAGGGATAAAAATAGCTATCGAATATTCAATTTGGATGCAAGATAAAAAAGTAAGTGATAACGTTTACATGCTCGTAGCTAACTAAAATTAATGGGGACAGGTCTCTAAAATTGCTGTTTGAAAATAAAACAGCAATTTTAGAGACCTGTCCCCATTTTTAGTTCCTATTTTTATAAGTGGAGGACTAAGTTTTTTGAGAATTTAACCGATATATAGGACAAGGTTAGAACTATATTAGGAGGGCAGAGAGTGATGAGAAAACAATGGTGTATACTGGGTTCGATGTTATTGGCTATGAGTATGAGCGTAAATACGATGGCAGATATTCCAGTATATTATGATCAACAAGAATATACAGATGCGTTGTATGATAATTATTCAGAAGATCGAGGGATTGTTGTTGAAAATAATCCGCAATTAGGATATATAACATATAGAAATAGTAGTGGAATAACAATTACTAGAAATTATTATGGAGATGAGGTTAGTGTAGAGAAACAGCCATATTATGAGACAGAGGATAAAATTGGCTATTTAGATGAGATGTTTCCTTATTTCAAATATGACCCAAGAGATACCACGATTAGTAGTATTAAAGCTGGGGATTGTATTTATATTAGAATGGATAAGGATAAGTATATAACATATATTAGTGCTTACAATGACTATATAATGCGCTATGCTAAGGTAAATTCATTTAACTTTAATACTGAGGGTACAGCAAGTATTTTGCTTGAAGATGAAAAGGGGAATATGTACTCATATGATTTAGGGCTTTCTACACCTGTAACTAAGGGTGGCACACCATATTCAATTAGTGCGATTAAGCCTGGAGATTGGGTTAAGGTGCTCGTTTCTCAAAAGATATTAGGTGAAGGAATAATAGAAGAAAACATTGAAGAAGTTGTAATTGACAACGATACGCGTATTATCTCTAATATTTATAGAGGACAGGTGACTTCTGTTGATAAGTATAAAAATGTATTGAATTTAAAGAATGCACAACCTTTAGGAAAGTTAACATGGGGAAGTTATAACAATCTATTAAGCCTAAATATTGACCCACAAAATATAAAATCATACTTAATAGGTAATCAGGTTTCTTTAGATTACGTAAGTAGAAATCTAAAAAATGCTTCTGGATATGCTTATGTAGCTGCTGAAAATTACAAAGGCAAAGAATCAGCTATTAAGCTTAACTTCCAAAGCAAGCTTCAAAATACATTAGCCCCATCAACAGTAACATATGCTTCTTCTGGCGTGATTAAGTTATTATCCGGTGAAACATTATATGTTGCTGAAGATGCTATTATTGTAAGAGATAATAAATTAGTAGAATCACATAACATTATGGTAGGTGATGTATTACAAGCAGTAGTAACTGGTGAAAACAAATTAGCAGTAGCCCAAATATCATCTGATTTAACAACTGCTTCATTGGAGGTATTTAGAGGAAGAATTAAGAAAATCACAGATAGTGAAGAATTCCAATTTGAAACATTCTCATTATTGGATGACAATACATGGTACTTCCATCCAACACCACGTACATTTTCAATTGACCCAGATACTAAATTCTATAATAAATCAGGACTTGTTGAAGATGGTATTGAAAAATTCTTAGCATATGGGGAAGACTCTGAAATCGGAAATGTTTACACAGTAGTAGCAATTGGAGATAAAGCATATATGATTATCGATATGCCATACATAACTAATGTAGCTAAGGGACAGGTCTACAAAGTTGATGGTGAAAACATTAGCATTAAGGATGTATATTATTATCATAAATCACAGAAAAAATGGTTGCAGTATAGTAATAAGAACGTAGGAGCGACTATTGAATTACAACCTAATAGTGTGATTATTAAGGATGGTAAGGTTGTTTCAGCCAAGAGTTTAGAGAAAGGTGATATTATTAGTGCTATGATAGAAACTAATCTAAAAGATACAGAGGGTAGTGTACCAGGTTATATTATAGTCGTAGAAAATTAGGAGGAGCCAATGAAAAAAATATTTGCATTATGCATAAGCTTTATATTAATGGCTAGTTCTGTTTATGGTGCAGAAGGTGAGATGGGATACTTTGGTGGTATTAGTTCGGGAATTAAATTACCAACATCAACATCTTTGGCACAGGCTAGCACAAAAAGCGTTTCTAAGTATACATTACCATATAAAGAGAATATTTATCTTTCAGGTAAAGCAGAAACAGTAGAGGGAACGATTGAGATTAAACCAGGCAAAGAAATGGATAAGGAAGCTGGAAGTGGAAGTTATACAGAAACATATGTAATGAGAGCGCAAAATGCTGGAAATACAGCTAGAGTTACGAGAACAATTACATTTGACACACAATATACATATGATTCAAATTTGAAACAAGCTACAAAGGTATCAAAAGTTAAAAAGTGGAGTGAAATAGTTACTGTAAATGGTAAAACATATAAATTAGATAGTGATAAATCTAGTTATACTAAAAGTATATTAGAAGATTATACACCAGGAGTTTTATATTATAGAGGTGATATCCAATATGATGCAGTATATACTTCAGGAAATGATACACAAGTAACAGTATCAGTTAACGGTCCAATTTACGGATATGATCAAGCTTTTGCAAAATCAGAAACTCAAAGAAGAACTATTACAATAGACCTTGGTAATGGAGATGGATATGCAATAGAGGAAACTCCGACATATACAGTTCATAGAGACATTCAATATGATAGTAATGAGCCTACTGCAATAAGTATGGCTGGAAACTATAAAGAGATTATTAGAGGTGAAGGTGTATTAAGTTATAACATATTACAAGGTAGTAAAAGTTTATATGATGATGAAATGTCAGGAATGATTAGCGTAGAAAGTACACCAACAATAGAACAACTATCTGTTCCAACGGTATTAAATCTTCAAGGACATCCGGCAGAAGCTCAGATTAAAAAAATGTATAGTATGAAATTATTTACTGATAATGCTAGTACATTTTCGGTTAATCAGGTAGTAACAAAAGGTGAATATATTAAAATGCTAGTTACAGCACTACAAATAGAGTTGCCTGAAGATACAACAAGTAAAAAGAGTTCATCTAAGAAAAAACAGACAGTAGTTTCACCATTTACAGATATAAATGAAGGTGATGCTAATTATAGATATGCAGTAGCAGCATATAATGCAGGCCTCATCAGTGGAGGCACATTTGGTGCTAATACATATTTAACACGAGAGATGATGTATATGTATAACATCCGTGCTATCGGATTAGAAAGATTAGGGTTAGGAACTATGGGTGCATATACGCCATTTGTTGATGATAATCAAATTTCATCATGGGCAAAAAGTTCACTTTATGCTGCTAGTAAGTTAGGTATTATAACTGTAAGCAACGGTTATATTTTTCCTAAAAAATATGTAACGAAAGCAGAATGTGCAGCATTTTTAGATCAATTCATTGATTATTTAAGATATGATTTACAAAAAGACTATAATGATAAAATGTTAATAGGATAATAAAAATAGGTTATTTCACACAGCGAATTGTGAAATAACCTATTTTTTATCTCATAATATTAGAGACCTGTCCCCAAGGATAAGACATCAATATTAGAGACCTGTCCCCAAGAGTAAGACATCAATATTAGAGACCTGTCCCTAAGAATTCGTGGAATTATTGGGTTAGGGTTTCTAGGGTTGAGATGAGGTTGGTTGGGGACATGGTGTTTGGCACGTTGATGCGTTTTAAACGCGAAGTTTTGAGATGTGTCCCGGGTTTTGCTAGTTTGGTGATTTGGAAGGTTACATCTTGGGAGATGAGGGTCTTGCGGGTGAAGTAGTTGTTGCGGAATTGTGGGCAAGCAACTGTGAAGACGTCACGGGTACCAAGGTTTTTTTCTAAAATACCTTTTGAGATAGAGATATGATATTTGAGATCTCTAATAGATAGTTTAGTAAATGGTGTGTGGTTGTAACCGTGTGATTCGATGTCTATGAGTCCGCTTTGTTCCATTTCTCTAGCAGCAGCGAAACCGAAGTGGCGCTCTGTATTTTGTTCTTGCATGTAATATGGGGATACAAACAAGGTAGCTGATATATTGTATTTTTTATAGATTGGATAGGCTATTGTATAGTTATTGAGATAGCCATCATCCATTGTAATTAGGATTGGTTTTTCTGGTAGTCCTGCATTGCCTTCTAGGTAGTTTTCTAGGTCGTAGAAGGTGATAGGGGTATAGTTGTTATCTATTAATGCTTTCATTTGGCTATCAAATACTTCTGTTTGTACACAGCTATTCTCATCTTCTGGAGCAACAGTATCTGCTATGGTGTGATACATGAGAATGGGAATATAGTCACCTTTATAAATTGGCGTTTGACCTAAAGGATAAGTGGCTTCAAGTCTAGGTGCACGAAGTGTAGCGTTATCATTGTTAACAATAAGATCAATGCTAGGGGCCTCGATAATTGTATCTGTATCGTTGTAGACTAATACTTTGAGTCTATTAATGCTATTTGGTAATGTGTTTGTATCAATAGTGAGTTCATAAGGGTAATAAGCTTGTACCTTGAATTGCTCTGTATTGATCCTATAATTTGCATAAGCCATGTTTTTTGCAGATTCTTTATGTGTTTTAAGTAAGGCAGAATGCGGTGATAATATGATTTCTTCTTGACCAGCAAGCATATCATAATCCTTTAATACTTGATAAGGTGATATATCTACTACTTCATTAGATTTTGTTGTAATCCAAGGCTTTGAGATAAGATGCTCATAAGTCGTAATATAGCGATTATCTAGTGATGGAAGCAGTGTAGCATCCACATCCTTTAGCCATTTGTTTCTGGTAAGTATCATATAAGGATTATAGATTGTTGTAATGCGAGGATATTCAATAGCTAAGGTATAGTAAATATAATTAAGATCTGTAGCACCATTTTTAATATCAGCAGTATAATGAGCTGGAACTGTATCATTGATGATTAATGTAGTTGAATCACTAAAGGCAGTATAGATTTGGTCTAAGACAGTTAAATCTGCAGATGAACCAATATTTATACCCACATATGATGGTGTAAGTTTTTTGTACTTATTAATAGAAGACCTACTTATTGTAGATGTTGCAGTGTTGGTAGCGTATTGAATTTTTGGATAGCATATAAGTTGAACATTTTCTAGGTTGGCATTTTTGAGTGCATCTGCTACAGCTGAAAATGTAGAAATATAAGCTTCATCAGTAATACCTGTAGTAGGCATTAAAGATAAGAAAATCGGAATATTATTTACAGATAATAATTGAAGGTCATTTAATAATTCACTTTCGTTAAAATCTGAGTTGGAAACCTCTAGAGATAAATTTAATGAAGAGGAACCTTGTAAATTACTAATAAAATCATTAGTTAGATCATGTTTATAAGGTAAAATAGGGGATAAGTTAAACACTGGGTCAGTAGATTGTATTAATTTCATGATTTCTACCGGTTTGTGGTAGCTTTTCCAAATGGGCCAAGTTATGGCTGCAGTACCTAGAATAATAAGCACTAGGATAAACGTTAAGCTAAACTTAAGCTTCTTTGTGTATAGTCTTTTTTTGTTAGAAGACATAATAACCTCCAATATAGTATAGTCTTGTTATATTATAATCTATATTTACATGAAGCTTCAATTAAACTTCAATTAAACTTCAATGAAACAAATGGGAATATATTTTAATTGATTTTAAGGCTCAAAAAATATAAAATTAAAGTTATAGTATGATTAAGATAAATACTTGTTTATGAGGGGTAAGCGAGTAATAAAAGAAGGAGGTACTTATGCAAGGAACGTTAGAAGAAGAAAAAGTTCAGCAGAAGGCGCAGCAAGTACACAGGAAATTTAGCTTAAGTAGTATCAAGAAACTTGAATTAAACTGGACATGGACTGTGATATTTGTATTAGCAATAGCAATGTTCATTACACTGACAACTTTTTATATACAGCCAGGTTCATCAAAAGCTGTTTTAAAACTAATAAAACAGCAACCACTTATATTATTAGTAAATTATTTACCACCATTATTAATGCTCACATTATTATATTTTGTAATCAATAACCTATTTTATTCAGCAGCAGTTACTAGCTTCATATTTAATGCATGTTCATTAATCAATAGACTAAAAATTGAACTCCGAGATGACCCATTTGTACCAAGAGATATACAACTTGTTCAAGAAGCAGTCAATACAGTATCAGATTTTCAAGTAGAAATAAAATATGATTTATTAGCATTGATTATACTAGCAGTTATAATGTTTTTAGTATCAGGTTATTTTGTAAAGGCAAAAAAATTACGTAGAAGTATAAGAATCATTGGCGTTATAACTACTCTTATTATGGCATTTTTAGCAAATAAATATATTTATAGTTCAAAGGTAGTATATTATGATAAGCTTCATGTAAGTAACAGAAGTTATATTACAAGAGTATTTAATGAGTTAGGATTTACATATTGCTTTTTATATAATCTTAATAGTTACCCAGTTGAAAAGCCTGAGAATTTTTCAAAAGAAGAGGTAGAAGGACTCATAAAGCAATATACAGTAGCTGATGCAGTAATGCCAGAAGAAAAGCCTAATGTGATATTTATTATGAATGAGGCATTTTCAGATATAGGGATGAGTGAGCAATTTACTTATACGGCAGAAAATGACCCATATAAATATTGGAGAGAAATTATCGCATCTGAGAATAGTATAGCTGGACATATTGTAACACCGGGATTTGGTGGAGGTACAGCTAATACAGAGTTTGATGTAATGACAGGAATGCAGACGAATATGTTAAATAGTATTCCAACATCAGCGTTTAGAGTAGTAGGTAAAAGTACACAATCGTTAGCTAGAATTTTTTCAAGAAATGATTATCAAACATTATTTATGCATCCAGGAGATAGCTGGTTCTATAATAGATATAGTGTTTATAAATACTTTGGCATGGAAGAAGAAATATTTAATGAAGCATTTAGCAAAGAAGATAAAAAAGGAAATATGATTGCTGATAGTGTACTTACCAAGCGTATTATTGAACAGTTTGAAGCACATACAGATGATGCCTCAAAAGGTCCATTGTTCTCATATATTACTTCTATTCAAAACCATATGCCATATACAACTAAGAAATATGGTGACTTACCAATAGAAGAGGTTCAAGTTTCTAAGACAATCTCACAAGAAGCAAAAGACTTTTTATCAGTTTACATGGAAGGTATTAAAGATGCCAACCAAATGATTAAGGATTTAACTGATTACTTTGAAGCACAAGATGAACCGGTGGTACTTGTATTCTTCGGAGATCATTTACCAAACTTAGGAGATAATTACTTATCTTATAAAGAACTTGGATTAAATATAGGCGATGAAACAAGTGCAGAAAATATCATTAACACTTATAGTACACCATATGTAATTTGGACTAATGAAGAAGCAGCAGAGCTTATTAATTTACAAGACAAAAAAGCAGAATTAGATTTACAAGCAGATAACAAAATTAGTGCTAACTTCTTAGGGGGAATGGTACTAGAATTATTAGGATATACAGGGCAAGATCCATATTTTGATTATATTAATGAAGTAAGAAAAGAAGTTCCAGTAATCTATAAAGAGAATTACAAAACAGCAGATGAAGGCTATACAAAAGACCTAGATGAGTATGACCAAACATTAGTGAACAACTTAAGAAACTGGGAATACTATAAGATGCGTTTTGAAAAGATAGAGAATTAAATAGAAATAAAAAGAGGGAATTTTTAATAAATTCCCTCTTTTTTTATACTTAAAAAAGTAGTAGAATAAAATAGAACATATGTTCGATAAAAAACTTGGGGAAGTCTATAGTAAAAGGGGATAAAGATTATGGAGATACAAAAAGAGATAGAGAACAAATATATAATTGGACAACCTAAAAATAGAGGAATTGTTGCAATGCCACTAGTTTTAGATTATGGAGAAAGTCACAAAGTAATAAGTCTACAAGCTAGTTCAAACTTTAAAGAAATATTAGGATATAGCTTAGAGGCATCGGAGCTAATTTTATTAAAAGAAGCATTTAAAAGGGCTAAACAAGTTTTAATCTATAGATTAAATTCAGGAGAACATGCTACCTGTAAGACGCCATGCTTAACACTCACAGCACAATATCCAGGGACAAGAGGAAATGCTCTCACCGTTTATATTGTTCCCTACAAACAATGGCAGCAAAAATGGGGACAGGTCTCTAAAAGTGGCGCTGAAGAAGAGTGGGGACAGGTCTCTAAAAACGGGGTTGAAGAAGAAAGGGGACAGGTCTCTAAAAGTGGCGTTGGAGAAGAAAGGGGACAGGTCTCTAAAAGTGGTGTTGAAGAAAAATGGGGACAGGTCTCTAAAAACGGGGTTGAAGAAGAAAGGGGACAGGTCTCTAAAAGTGGCGTTGGAGAAGAAAGGGGACAGGTCTCTAAAAGTGGTGTTGGAGAAGAGAGGGGACAGGTCTTTAAAAAGGGTGTTAGATATGTGGTTGTAACGAGGTTGCAGGGGGAGGTTGTAGATTGGCGGGGGGTTAATGAAATAGGAGAATTAAAGGAGAATAGTTATGTGAGGTTTGAGGTGGGGAATAAATTGTGGGAAGTGGATGATGTGATGGAGTTTAGGCTTGATGGTGGGATGGACTATAAGGTGAGTAGTAAGGAGTGGGAAGGATTCCTTGAGACAATTAGGCGATATGAATGGCGGGCTATGGCTATTGCGACGGAGGAGAATAGGGTGAAAAGGAAGGTGACTGAATTTATAAAGGGATTAAGGGAAGTAGAAGGCAGAGGTGTATATGCGGTGATGGCTCATTATGGAGAGGCTAATCATATGGGCGTTATATCTGTTGCGAATGGGGTGAAGCTTGCAGATGGCATGCAGTTAACGAGGTATGAGTGTACTGCATGGATGGCCGGTGTAGTGGCTAGTGCTGGGCTGAGGCAGAATGAAGCGCAGTTTATATACGAGGAAGCTGTGGAAGTGGATAAAAGATTTAATAAAGCACAGGTTAATAAGTTGATAGAAGATGGCCACATTGTATTTGTGAAGCGTAGTAATAAAATCGGTATTGCAGAGGACATAAATACGTTTAAGAAATTTACACCTAAATGGGGAGAAGCCTACCATAGAAATGCATTTGTGAGGATGATAGATGTTATGAAGTATGATTTTCATAGGATGATGAAGATTTATTATTTAGGGAGTATCAAAATGGGAAAAAGCATGCAGGAAAGTAAGTCGTGTTTTAAAGAAATATGTGTTAGATATATGGAAATGCTACAAAGCAAGCATGTGTTTGTTATACCAGGTGAATCCTGTTACGGATATAGAAGTATTTTTGGCAGAAGACATGAGGGGCGTAGATATAAGCTTGGTTTTAAAAGATAGTGAGATAGATAAGAAGACATATGTAAGCATTTTATATAATAAATTCATAGGATAAAGTTAAAAAATAAGATATAAATATTATAAGAATGTTAAATTTGTTAAGCAATTGATGGAAAAATAAACTTGTGTTTAATAAACTTGCAGCTTATAAATATCAAGGCCTAGGGCCTTGTTTTTTTATAAATATATACGTTACAAAAATGTAAATAACATATGAAAATACGTCGATTCCAAGAAATGGGTGTTGAAAAAGGAGCTAGGCCCACGCTATAATAAGCACATGGAGCACGGGAGTGTTCGAAAACGCAAAAGACAATTAGGGATTAAAAAAGTATTACGAAATATTACAGAAATATTAAAGTACATAAGCACATAAGTTGCTTATTAAATATAACAACGCACCATACCTCCCTAGAAGTATGTGTCTTTGCGAAACTTATAACTAACAATAACTTAAAACACACACCATATTAGGAGGCTTATATAATATGAAATTACGTCAAAAATTAGCAGTAGTTCTTGCATCAGCAATGGTAGTTACAGCTGTACCAGTAGTAACAATGGCTGCTTCAACAAATAGCTTAGTAAAAGAAACAGTAAAGGTACCTGAAAACACAGTTACAACAGCAAACTCTTTAAAAATTAACTTTAAAGATAACAATGGTTCAGCAAACGAAGTATTCTATTTAAAACTTACAAATGCTAAATGGGATGCAGATTCAGTTGCACAATTCGCACCAAAATATGCTAAAGATGCATCAGGTAATGCTGTAAGTTCATACGAAATTCAAAATGATTCAACAGTAAAAGTAACAGTTGATAAAACAGTTGCAAAAGACGCATCATTAACATTCCCAATTTTAGCAGAAGTTGAAACAGGAGATGCAGCAGTAGAAGTTGTTTCTATGGGTGGTTCAACAACAGTATCTAAAGGTTCATTCGTATTCGCTACAACAAGTGAAGCTACAGTAGATGTAACAGTAGGAACAACAATTCCAACATTCTACACAACAGGTGAAATCGCAGATATCGTAATCACAGAATCAATGACAGATGCTTTCAAAAACTTAGATGGCAAAAACAAAATCGAAATCGAACTTGACAACAGCGACTACAAATTCGTAGACGGTACAGGTGAAGTTACATTCGAATACGGATTCTCAGGAAAAGGAAATGACGCAGCTAAAGTAGCACTTAAAGCTGATGGAGATGTTTTAGAAGTTACATTACCAGCAGATCTTAAAGCTGATGGAATGGGTCAAATCAGAATTTCTGGTCTTCAAGTAACAACTAAAGAAAAAGCTCCAGAAACAGGTGATTTCACAGTTTCTATCTACGGTGACAAAACAACAACACAAACAGGTGTTAAAGTAGCTGAAATCACATCATACGGTAGTGAAGTTACAATTGACAAAGCTGATAAAGTAGAAATCAAAGCTGGTCAAACAAAAGATGTTAAATTCACACTTGCTGAAACAGAAAAAACATCATTCGTTAACGGTCGTGAAGTAGAATTCGTATTAGACAAAGGTTACATCATGGACCAAGTAGAAACAAACGACAAATATGATGAAGCAAAAACAATTGAAGCTGTTAAAAAAGCTGTAACATTAACAAATACAGTAGCTAAAAAAGACTTAACAATCACAGACGTTGTTATTAAAGATGAAAAAGTAGTTGGTTTCACAGCAGTTATGGCAGCTACAGATAGCAAAGATAAAATCGATGTTAAAATGCCAATCATCGCTGGTCTTCAAGAATCAGGTGATGTAACAGTTGCAATTTCAGGTCGCGCAATGGCTGAAGAAGTAAAAGCTGTAATCACAACAATCAATGATGTATTCGCAGTAAATTCAGAAGCAGCTGTACTTAAAGTAGGTCTTCAAGGACAAACAGCTGGTAAAATCACAGTAAAAGAAGCTGACAAAGCTATGTTAGCTACAAACAAAAAAATTGAAATCACAGTTCCAGTAGAAAGCGGAATCACAGTAACAGATGCTCCAGAAGTAAAAGTTACAGAAGGTGACATCCAAATCGGTGATGTAACATACAAAAAATCACAAGATGGAAAATCTGTAATCGTAACAGTTCCAGTTAAACGTGCTTCTAAAACAGCTTCTACAATCGAAATTGCTAACTTTGGTTTCACAGTAGATAGAACTGTAGCAGAAGGTAAATATGATGTAACTCTTGGTGGAGATGCTCTTACAACAACAGGACAAACACTTGAATTAGATGGATTCTTAACAGTAGGTACACCAAATACAGAAGATTTAGGTTCTAACGGATTAGCTAAAGGAACATCAACATTCGTAATCGGTGAAAACAAATACACAGTTAACGGTGTAGAAAAAGAAATGGATGCTAGATCATACGTTCAAGATCCAGGATTTACAATGGTACCAATGAGATATGTTGCTGAAGCTTTCGGAGTAACAGGAAACAATGTATTATTCTCAAACGGAGTAACAACAATCTTCGCTGGAAATAGAACAATCCAATTAACAAATAACAGTGATGTTGCAGTAGTAAACGGTGTTCAAGTAAAAATGGCTACAAAAGTAGTTATCAAAGAAGGTAGAACATACGCACCAATCGGTGAAGTAGCTCAACTTCTTGGCGTAAGCAAAGCTTGGGATAACACAACAAAAACAGCTACATTCACAAACAAATAATTAAGCCATATAACAAACTAGTAATTGTTTATTATAGAGAAAAGAGGATACATTTGTATCCTCTTTTCAGATTGTTGACAAATGAATTTTCCCAAAATAAACTCACAAATTAAGTGAGGATTATTCAAGAAAATCTATTAAAATAGGGGTAAAAAGAGCAGTTTAGGTCCATTTTTACCTCTGTTTTCTATTTCTAGACTAGTAAAATACTATGGAAAAGTTAATTGTCTACAGCCTGAAAGAGGATACATTTGTATCCTCTTTTTTAAAAGTAGATAATAAATTTTGAATAATGGAAAATATAACAATAATTTACAGGAAAGTTACAAGTTTGATATAAATATTGCATAAGATACATAATATGGATATAATAGTTAATACATGGTACAAAATGCCTAATATTGGTAAAGTTTTTAAGGGTGCCATTTAAAACTATACATCGGAGGAATAGACAAAATGAAATTACGTCAAAAATTAGCAGTAGCTCTTGCTTCAGCAATGGTAATCACAGCAGTACCAGTTGTAACAATGGCTGCTTCAACAAATAGCTTAGTAAAAGAAACATTAAAAGTTTCTAAAAATCAAGTTACAACAGAAAACTCTTTAAAAATTAACTTTAAAGATAACAATGGAACAGATTCAGAAGTATTCTACTTACAACTTACAAATGCTACATGGGATGATGAAGCACTTGGAAAATTTGTTCCATCAACAATGAAATACGAAAAACAAAATAGCACAACTGTAAAAGTAACAGTTACAGCTGATGCAATTAAAGATGCAAAATCAAATACATTAGCATTCCCAATCTTAGCTAAAGCTACAGGTGGAGATGCTACAGTAGAAGTTCTTTCTATGGGTGGTGCTACAACAGTATCTAAAGGTTCATTCGTATTCGCTACAACAAGCGAAGGTTCAGTAGAAGTAACAGTAGGAAAAACAATTCCAACATTCTACACAACAGGTGAAATCGCAGATATCATTATCACAGAATCAATGGCAAAAGCTATGGCTAACATTGAAGAAGGTAAAAACGTAATCGAACTTGAAATTGACAACAGCGGATACAAATTCGTAGACGGTACAGGTAAAGTTTCATTCGAATACGGTTTCTCAGGAAAAGGTAACACTGAATCACAAGTAAAATTAACAGCTGATGGAGATGTTTTAAAAGTTACATTACCAAACAACCTTAAAGCTGATGGAATGGGTCAAATCAGAATTTCTGGTCTTCAAGTAACAACTAAAGATAAAGCTCCAGAAACAGGTGATTTTACAATCTCTGTATATGGTGACAAAACAAAAACACAAACAGGTGTTAAAGTAGCTGAAGTTGCATCATACGGAAGTAAAGTAACAATCGCTGATTCTGATAAAGTAGAAGTTAAAGCTGGTCAATCAAAAACAGTTAAATTTACACTTACAGAAACAGAAAAAACATCATTCGTTAATGGACGTGAAGTAGAATTTGCATTAGACAAAGGTTACATCGTGGACCAACAAACAACAAATGACAAATATGATGAGCAAAAAACACTTGAAGAAGTTAAAAAAGCTGTAAAATTAACAAATACAGTAGAAGATAAAGCTTTAACAATTACAGATGTAACAGTTGAAGATAAAAAAGTAGTTGGTTTCACAGCAGTTATGGTAGCTGGAGAAAAAACAGATAAAATCGAAGTTACAATGCCAGTTGTTGGTGGAATTCAAGAATCAGGTGATGTAACAGTAACAATTTCAGGTCGTGCAATGGCTGAAAAATTAACTGCTGTAATCACAAAAATCAACGAAGGTATTAAAGTATCTACAGAAGCTGCAGTACTTAAAGTAGGTCTTCAAGGACAAGAAGCTGGTAAATTAACATTAACAGAAGCTGATAAAGCTATGCTTACATCTGGTAAAGATATTGAAATTGCAATTCCAGTAACAAGTGGAATTACATTAAAAGCTACTCCAGAAGTAAAAGTTACAGAAGGTGATATCCAAATTGGAGAAGTTACATATGCAAAATCAAAAGATGAAAAATCTGTAATCGTTAGAGTTCCAGTTAAACGTGCTTCAAAAACAGCTTCAACAATCGAAATCGCTAACTTCGGTTTCACAGTAGATAGAACTGTAGCAGAAGGTAAATATGATGTAACACTTGGTGGAGACGCTCTTACAACAACAGGACAAACAATTAAATTAGAAGGTTTCTTAACAATTGGAACACCTAACACAGAAGATCTTTCAGCATCTAACGGTTTAGCTAAAGGTACAGCTAAATTCGTAATCGGTGAAGCTACATACACAGCTAACGGTACAACAAAAGCTATGGATGCTCAATCTTACATCCAAGATCCAGGATTCACAATGGTTCCAGTAAGATACGTTGCAGAAGCTTTCGGTGTTAAAGCTAACGATATCTTATTCTCAAACGGAACAGCTACAATCTTCGCTGGTAACAGAACAATCCAATTAACAGCTGGTAGCAACGTAGCTATCGTTAATGGTGCATCTGTAACTATGGGAACAAAAGTAGTAGTTAAAGAAGGTAGAACATACGCTCCAGTTGGAGAAATCGCTAGAATTCTTGGAATCTCTACATCATGGGATTCAGCTACAAAAACAGCTACATTCGAAAACAAATAATATTTATTTGATAAATGAATAAAGCACAAAAAGCAGTCCGTAAGGGCTGCTTTTTTGTACTTATTATCTGGTATTTATCATAAGGTAAAAGAGAATATTGAAATATAAAACTAACTTAGTCCAAGATGTAGTAGTAAAGTATCCTATATAAATGGTATAATTAACTAAAAACTCTTACAATTGTGGCGGGAAATATAAATTCTAAGAAGACATATTTATAGAGAAACCAACTATAACTCTAAATTATACATCACATAAATAGATTTCTCCCAATGATTTTACATAGCTATAACATAATGATTAACTAAAATTTATAACTGTGAAATCTATATAGAGAAACCGATTATAAACTAACAAAAACTATAAAAATAAAAGGAGCGAAAATAGTTATGAGCAAACGATTAAGAATGAGTATTATAATTGCAGCACTATGCTTAGGGGTTATGCCGTTACAAGCGCAATCTGAGGCAGCACTTACAAGTAGTGTGGAAAATGTTAAAGAAGGTAGCACATGGACAGATAAAGAAGAAGCACCAGGACTTAAAATTACAATCAAAGATGCCTACAAACGTGCAGGAAAAACAGAAAAGATTATCTTAAAGTTAGACAATGCCGTATGGGCAGATCGCAATGGGACAAGTGTGCAGATTTATGATGCCAAGAATATTGATGCATATAAAGTGGCATTAATGAGCAGGGGTGAAGATTGTCTTCAACTTAATGTAGATATTCCAAGTGATATAGAAGAAGGAGATGAAGTAAGTTTTGTAGTAGCACTTATGATAGAAGCTAGGGATAAAGAAGTAAGTGTAGTTGTTGAACCAGGAGATGAAAGTGAACTTATTAGTACACAGAAGGTATTAGTTGGTGCACAAAGAGAAAGGAAGGTTACCTGGGAAGTTGAAGATATTCCATCTATGAAAAAAGAAGGAACTATTGCACCGATTACTTTTACAGAACTACGCCCTTATATTATAGAAGATGAAATTGAAATTACTTTAAAATTACAAAATACGAATTTAGCTTTTGGGGATTTTGATTATATCAGTGAAAAAGTTCATTCTGATGATACAGATTATGAATTAAATTCAGATGACTACATAACATATGGCGGTGGTTTTGCAGGAATGAATACAACTGTAATGTTAAAAAAGATTAATAATGATGATAAAACAATCATTTTTAAAGTTAAAGGTGGCAATACCTCAGAAGTAGGAAGCATTACACTTAAAAATATTCCAATCATCAATAAGTCATCTAATGTTCAAGAAGAAAGCGTACTCTTGACCTTAGAGGGAGATGCTATAGTTGATACCAAAAAAGACATTGTAGTAGGATATATTAAAACAAAAACATCAGAAGAAGAACAAGCAGAGCAAGATGCAATAATTGCAGAAGAAGAAAAACAGCAAACAGAAAAAGAAAAGAAAAAAGGCATTCAGTTCACAGTAGGCAAAAATTATTATAGTGTTGATGGTGAGCAATATGAAATGGATGCAGCAACCTTTGTACAAGAACCAGGATATATTATGGTACCGCTTAAATATGTTGCTTTAGCTCTTGGTGTATATGAAGAAGATATTCAATATAATAATGGGATGATTTATTTCAAGTATGGCAATAAAACAGTAGAACTTCGCGTAAATAGTGATGTAGCAACTGTTAATAGAGTAAATATCCCAATGGATGCACCTATTGTCGTGAAAGATGGCAGAAGTTATGCACCAATAGGCGAGGTAGCTAGATTACTAGGATTAAGTAAAGCGTGGAACAATGCAGAGAAGACTGCTACATTTGGCGGAGACTATTAAGTTATTAGAAATAGCGAAAAGCTAGATTAAAGTTTGAATTGATAACATAGTGTTAGTTGCTTTGTCTCCGCGAATGATGTGAATAAATCGATAAAAAGAAGTTGACCTAAAGAAATGGTATTAATGCTCTTAGGTTAACTTCTTTTTATATGCACATATACAAATAAATGGATATACTGGAATAAAATAGAAAGAAAAATATTTTAATTCATTTTCTTTCGACATTATGTTACAAAAATATTACATTTTGAAATTAAAATTGACTTAGAATAGTTAAATATATATAATCAATTTTGAGTTAATGATTATACAACTAGGAAACATAATTCGAAGGGAGAATTTATAGATGAAATTACGTCAAAAATTAGCAGTAGTTCTTGCGTCAGCTATGGTAGTAACAGCTGTACCAGTAGTAACAATGGCTGCTTCAACAAATAGTTTAACAAAAGAAACACTTAAGGTTAAAAAAGAAGTTGGGTTCTATGAAGCTTCAACAGCAAATGCTTTAAGAGTAAAATTCACAGATCATATCAGTGGTGATGAAGTATTCTACTTAGATCTTGATAACGCTAAATGGGATGAAGATGTATTAGCAGAAGCAGCTGCAAACGAAGGATTTGTTACAGTATCAGGTGGATACCAATTCACATCTAATGGTGCAACTGTTAAATATGAAAGACAAAATGATAATACAATGAAAGTTACTGTTTCAGATTTAGACAAATCAACATCAAACGGTGACCCAATTGTACAACTTCCACTTCTTGCAAAAACTAAAGATGGTGATGCAAAAGTATCTGTAGTAAGCAAAGGTGGTTCAACAACTGTATCTCAAGGTTCATTTGTATTCGCTACAACAGCAGAGAAAAAAATCTCTGTAAGTGCAGCTAACGATAAAGCATTCTACACAAGTGGTAAACTTGCTGATATCACAATCGAAGAAGCTTACAAAGGTGCTTTAGCAGAAGGTGCTACATTCACAATTGAATTAGCTGATAGCGACTTCAAATTTGATTCAGAATCATTCACATTAGAAGGTAAATATGGTTTCAGCGGTTACGGTTCACAAACTGTTACAGGTGAAATCTCTACTAAAGACAATGGTAAATTAACAATTACATTACCAGCAATGAAAGATAAAGATTCTGTTGGTACATTCGTAATTAAAGGTCTTCAAGTAAAATCTACAGTTAAAAATCCTGAAGAAGGTGATTTCCTTGTAGATATTAAAGGTGATGACTTAGTAGCAGAAAAAACAGACGTTAAAGTAGCTAAAGTAGCTAAATACGGTACATACATTTCAATGAAAGATGACAAAGCAGTAGATATCATTGCTGGTCGCATTGAAGATGTAGAATTCACAATTGGTGAAACAGTTGAAGATAGCATCGTTGGTGGTCGTGAATTTGAAATCACACTTGACAATGGTCACTTCGATTACAAAACATTATTAAACAAATACGGTAGTGATAAACTTGAATTAGATAAAGATGGTAAAGAAGATGAAGATCACTATGTATCAACACAATTAAACGTTGAAAAATTAATGAGTGCTGATCTTATCAAAGATGCTACATTCGAATTAAACGGTGTAGATACAGACCTCATCACAAAAATCTACTTCGATGAAGATGAAGATGGAGAAATCATTCCAGAAACATTAATCGTTGAATTAGACAAAAATGCTCAAATCAACAAAGAAGAAGACAAAATGACTTTCAAACTTCCAGTTTGCGTAGCAATTGGAAACAAAGATAAAGAAAGCGTTACTGTAAAAGCTTCTGGTCGTGCGTTAGAAAATGAAGTTTCAGTTAAAGCTGTAACAATCATCAACCCATTCAACGTAACATCTGAACAAGCTGTACTTAAAGTAGGTCTTCAAGGTCAAGTAAGCGGTACAATTACACTTACAGAAACAGACAAAGAAATGTTCTCTAAAGGTGATATCAAATTCGAAATCAAAGATAAAGATGAAAACGTTGGTATCTACTTAACAGACGTAACAGTAGAAACATCAGGCGGTGTTAAAGGTACATCATCTGAAGTAACAGAAGGTAAAAAAGGTAATGTAGTAGTTACTCTTAACAGAACTTCTAAAGAAGCTGCTTCTTTAACACTTAAAGATATGAAATTCACAACAGACAGAACAGTTCCAGAAGGAACATATGATCTTAAAATTTCTGGTACAGGTATTGATGCAGATGGTCACAGCTTAACAATCAAAGACTTCATCAAAATCTCTACATCAAATACACAAGATATCACAGCTAGTGGTTTAGCTAAAGGTACTGCTAAATTCGTAATCGGAGAAAGCAAATACACATTAAACGACAAAGAAGTAACAATGGATGCACCATCTTACATTCAAGACCCAGGTTACACAATGGTTCCAGTAAGATACGTAGCTCAAGCATTCGGTGTTGCAGAATCTGATATCTTATTCGGTAAAGGTACAGTAACATTATTCGCTGGTGAAAGAACAATTTCTTTAACATGCGGAAGCAACATTGCAGTAGTAAACGGAAACAACGTAGCAATGGCAACAAAAGTTGTAATCAAAGATGGTAGAACATTCGTACCAGCTGGTCAAATCGCTAGCTTACTTGGTATCAAATCTACATGGGATTCAGCTTCTAAAACAGCTACATTCGAAAACAACTAATAAAAACTTAGTGTTTTATGACATAAAGTAGATAGAAAAAGGCAATTCGTGAGTATACGAATTGCCTTTTTTGCGCTTGAAAATATAAAAAGGGAACATAAATATTGCGTTTGGTCAAAACAGGAGTAATATTTCCTAACATGTCACAAATATTACAGAAAAATTACAATAATCAAATACGTATTGATTTTAGGACGAGTTGTATGTAAAATGTAATCAATTAAATGAATTAATTATTTTATTAATTGTTTAAGTAAATTAAAAAATTCAAATATAATAAGGGGGATTTCAAAAATGAAATTACGTCAAAAATTAGCAGTAGTTTTAGCTAGTGCTATGGCTGTAACAGCAGTACCAGTAGTAACAATGGCTGCTTCTACAAACAGCTTAACAAAAGAAACTCTTAAAGTTAAAAAAGAAATTGGATTCTATGAAGCTTCAACAGCAAATGCATTAAGAGTAAAATTCACAGACCATATCAGTGGAGATGAAGTATTCTACTTAGATCTTGATAACGCTAAATGGGATGAAGATGTATTAAAAGAAGCAGCTAAAGCAAGTACTGACTTTAATGCAGTAGATGGAGGATATGAATTTACTTCTAATGGTGCAAAAGTTGTATATGAAAGACAAAATGATGATACAATGAAAGTTACTGTTTCTGGTTTAACAGGTAGTGACCCAATTGTACAACTTCCACTTTTTGCAAAAACTAAAGATGGTGATGCAAAAGTATCTGTTGTAAGTAAAGGTGGTTCAACAACTGTATCTCAAGGTACATTCGTATTCGCTACAACAGCAGAAAAGAAAATTTCATTAACAGTTGCTAATGATAAAACATTCTATACAAATGGTAAACTTGCTGATATCACAATTGAAGAAGCATACAAAGGTTCTTTAGCTGAAGGTGCTACATTCACAATCGAATTAGCAGATAGCGATTTCTACTTCACATCTGGAACATTCACATTAGAAGGAAAATACGGTTTCAGTGATTATGGTGAAAAACAAGTTTCTACTACTACAGATAAAGAGACAGTTGGACAAGCTGAAATCTCTAAAACAGATGATGGTAAAATCACAATCACATTACCAAAAATGCCAAATGCAGCTACAGCTGGTACATTCATCCTTAAAGGACTTGAAGTTAAATCTACAAATAAAAAACCTGAAGAAGGCGACTTCCTTGTAGATATTAAAGGTGATGATTTAGTAGCAGAGAAAACAGATGTTAAAATCGCTAAAGTTTCTCAATACGGAATCTACCTTAAAATGAAAGATGACAAAGCTGAAGATGTAAAAGCTGGTCGTATTGAAGAAGTAGAATTCGAAATTGGTGAAAATGTAGAAGATAGTATGATCACAGGTCGTGATTTTGATATCACATTAGAAAATGGTCACTTTGACTACAAAAAAATGGTAAAAGATTACTTCAAAAAAGAATCAGATCTTTTAGATGCAGCAGGTGTTAAAACAGCTAGTGACTTAGATGATGATGCTTACAAAAAAGCAGCAACAAAAATCAATTCATATTGGTTAGCACAATATATTATGGACAATGATGGTGACTGGAAAACAACAGATGCTACTCCAGGAGCTGATGATAAAAATGTATACTGTGAAGCTGAATTCGATGCAGATACAGATGGTAAAGCAATCGTAGAAACAATCACATTCACACTTGGTATGGAAGATGATGGAGATTTAGTTCAAAACAATGGTGACTGTGATAAAGTTAAATTCAAAACAAATATCTGTGTACCAGTAGATAACAAAGACAAAGAAAAAGTAACAATGAAAATTTCTGGTCGTGGTATCGAAAATGAAGCTACTACAACAGCTATCAATATCGTTAACCCATTCAATGTAACATTTGAACAAGCAGTTCTTAAAACAGGTCTTCAAGGCCAAGTAGCTGGTTCTATTGCATTAACAGAAACAGACAAAGATTGCTTCCAAAAAGGTGATATCACATTCAAAATCAAAAAAGATGATGAAGATTTCGGTATCTACTTAACAGATGTAACTGTAGAAGTATCTGATGGATTAAAAGGAACAAAATCAGATGTAACAAAAGGTAGCGCTAAAAATAATGCTAAAATCACATTAACATTAAACCGTGCTTCTAAAGAAGCTGCTACACTTACATTTAAAGATATGAAATTCACAACAGATAGAACTGTTCCAGAAGGAACATATGATCTTGAAATTGGTGGTACAGGTGTAGATGCAGATGGTCACACAATCACAGTTTCTGACTTCATCAAAATCTCTACAACAAATACACAAGATATCACAGCAAACGGTTTAGCTAAAGGTACAGCTAAATTCGTAATCGGTGAAAGCAAATACACATTAAATGACAAAGAAGTAACAATGGATGCTCCATCTTACATTCAAGACCCAGGTTACACAATGGTTCCTGTAAGATACGTTGCAAATGCATTTGGTGTATCTGATGCTGATATCTTATTCGGTAAAGGTACTGTAACAATCTTCGCTGGTGAAAGAACAATTTCTTTAACAACAGGAAGTAACATTGCAGTAGTAAATGGTAACAACGTAGCTATGGCTACAAAAGTAATCAACAAAGATGGTAGAACATATGTACCAGCTGGTCAAATCGCTAGCTTACTTGGTATCAAATCAGCTTGGGATTCATCATCTAAAACAGCTACATTTGAAAACAACTAATTAGTAGCTAAATAACTTGTCTATACGGCATATCGTCGATATATCAAGGAAAAGGACGCTTCACGCTAAAGTGAAGCGTCTTTTTTGTTTTTTGCAGTTATGTTACAAAATGGTTAAAACTGGAAGTAACTCTTGAAAAAATAAATAGAAGTATTAGAATATAGTCAATTAAGTTAATAAATTAATTATTCAGATATATAACTTAATTAGCTTATAAATTTTATTCAAGGGGGAGTTAAAATGAAATTACATCAAAAATTAGCAGTAGTTTTAGCTAGTACTATGGCAATGACCGCAGTACCAGTGGTAACAATGGCTGCTTCAACAAATAGTTTAGCTAAAGAAACACTTAAAGTAAAAAAAGAGGCTAAGTTTACAGATTATGCAACAGCAAATGCCTTAAAAGTTAAGTTTACAGACCACATTAGTGGAGATGAAATTTTTTACTTAGACCTTGACAATGCTAAATGGGATGAAGATACATTATGGGATGCATCTCAATATGCAGAAAACAAATTTATAGCATATGATAAAGATGGAAATGTAACAGCTAACAAAGGAGATGTAGAGGAATATAAATACATCTACAATGGTATTACTATTGCATTTGAAAGACAAAATGATGATACAATGAAGATTACCGTTTCAGGTTTACCATCATCAGGTGATCCAGTTGTTCAAATCCCAATCTTTGCAAAAGCTGATGATGGGGATGCAAAAATTAGTGTTGTAAGTAAAGGTGGCTCAACAACAGTATCTAAAGGTACATTCATATTTGCAACCACAGCAGAAAAGAAAATTTCAGTTAGTGCTGCGAATGACAAGACATTCTATACAGAAGGGTCTTTAAGTGATATTACTATTGAAGAAGCTTATAAAGGTGCTTTAAATGTAGATGGTGGTACAACATTTACGATTGAATTAGATGATTCAGATTACTACTTCACAGGCGCTTTTGAATATGAATATAAATATGGCTTTAGTGGAGAGACAGCAAAAGTTACAGCAACAGTTGAAGACAAAGATGACGGTGTATTAAAAGTTACAATTCCAAAAATCACAGGTGATAGTGGCGGTACAATCATACTTAAAAACATCAAAGTTAAATCTACAAACAAACATCCTGAAGAAGGTGATTTCCTTGTAGATATTAAAGGTGATGATTTAGTATCTGAGAAATCAGACCTTAAAGTAGCTACAGTATCAGAGTATGGCGTTTATGCTAAAATGAAGGATGAAAAAGCAGAAGACGTAAAAGCTGGACGTAAAGAAGAAGTTGAATTTGAAATCGGTGAAGCTGTAGAAGATAGTATGATTACAGGCCGTGAATTTGAAATGACATTAGATAATGGTCATTGGGATTACAAACAACTTGTTAAAGACTATGGTAGCAAGTTTGATGATGCAAAAGTTGATGGAAAAACATATGATTCAAGTAAAGACTACAGTGATGAAGACTATATGAGATGGGCAACTAAGATTGATTCATATTGGTTAGCACAACAACTTATGGATAATGATAGTGACTGGAAGACAACAAGTGGAATGCCATCAGGCACAGATAAACATACTTATTGCGAAGCTGAATTTGATACAGATAGTGATGGTTTAGCAATTCCAGAAACAATTAACTTTACATTAGGTGAGGATAAAGATGGTGATCTTATCCAAGATAATGATGATAATGATGTATTAAAATTCAAGACAAAGATTTGTGTACCAATTAATAATAAAGGCAAAGAAAAAGTAACACTTAAAGTAAGCGGTCGTGCTGTTGATAATGAAGCATCTACAACAGTTATTAATATCATCAATCCATTTAATGTAACATATGAGCAAGCAGTACTTAAAACAGGTCTTCAAGGTCAAGTATCTGGCTCTGTAACCATTAAAGAAACAGATAAGGATTGCTTACAAAAAGGTGATGTAACATTCAAGATTACAAAGGATGATGAAGACTTCAATATTTACTTAACAGATGCAACTGTTGAAGTATCAGATGGATTAAAGGGTACAAAGACAGATATTACTAAGGGTAAGGCTTCATCAAATGCTAAAATTAACTTAACGTTAAATCGTTCATCTAAAGAAGCAGCTACAATTACATTCAAGAATATGACGTTCACTACAGATAGAACAGTTCCACAAGGAACATATGATCTTGAAATTAGCGGTTCAGCCATTGATGAAGATGCAGGTTGGGTAGAAGATAATAGTACGGTAGATAATCATAAAATAGTTATCAAAGACTTTATCAAGATTTCTACAACAAATACTCAAGACATTACAGCAAGTGGTTTAGCTAAAGGTACTGCTAAATTTGTAATCGGTGAAAGTAAGTATACATTAAATGAGCAAGAAGTAACAATGGATGCACCATCATATATCCAAGATCCTGGTTACACAATGGTTCCAGCAAGATATGTAGCACAAGCATTTGGTGTATCTGAAAAAGATATCTTATTTAATAAAGGTGTCGTTACAATTTTCGCTGGTGAAAGAACTATCAACCTTACAACAGGCAGCAATATTGCAGTAGTAAATGGTAATAGCTTCCCAATGGCTGCAAAAGTAGTTAACAAGAATGGTAGAACATATTTACCAGCTAGCCAAATTGCTAGTCTTCTCGGTATTCAATCTTCTTGGGATTCAGCTACAAAGACAGCTACATTTGAAAATAAATAATAGTTAGGTTAAAGAATAAGTTTTATAAATAGAGTAGGGTTGTTACATTAGCAATTAATGTAACAACCCTGTTTTATTGTGATGAATTATTAGGATGTTTTTTGGTTAATGTTTATGAAGTGAGTTTGAAAATAGATCTATGATGTTAATAAAATTGCGGTTTAATAAGCTAGTTTATTTATATGTACAAGTGTATAATATATAATGTAAAATTTAAAAATGTTTAAATAAAAAGTGAATATACAAAGGAGGACATTATGAGGGAGAGAAAGGTACAAGCATGGTTACTAGTAGTCATTATGATTTTTACCACGATACAGTTTGATGTACAGGCAGCATCTGCTAATGGGTTAGCTAGGACAATGTTAAAGGTAGAAAAGAATCATGTGTTTAGAGACATAACCACGGCTAATGCTTTAAGAATTACTTTTAAGGATACAGAAGGGCAGGATGAAGAATTTTATTTAGAGTTAACAAATTCTAAATGGAGTGAAGAGGCATTAACTGGTGCCTTTGGTGAGGCCGGTATGAAAGAAGGTAAACCAACATGGCAGTTTGAGCAAACGAGTGGGGTAGTGGGTGTGCCTAAAGCTAAGATAACCTATATTAAAGAGTCGGATAAAGTGATGAAAGTCCTTGTTGATGGAAGTACACTTAATGAGAAGGGGAGATATTCATTTCCTTTGTTGGTACAGGTTACAGATGCCTTAGCTACAGTAAGTTTACAAGGCGGCACGACGATTACAAGTGGTAAGTGGACGTTTGCAACGGTATCAGATAAACAAGCAAGTTGGGCACTAGGAACAGTTAATACAATTGGTGTAAGTGGAAAATTAGCTGATTTAAAAATAGTAGAGGCCTATAAGGGTGCCATGAAGAAAGATGTTGAGTTTACATTAGAAATAGATAGCAGCGAATATGTATTTGATATATATGGCGAACATGTAAGTACGGAATATGATCAAAAAGGTTACACTACTTATAAAATTTCAGGAAAAGATTATGTAGAGTTTTTAAATGGATTTTATAATAAGGCAACTTATATTTATATGCTAGTTAATAATAGTGATAAGGGTATCGTGAAGGTTGTAATTCCAGGTATTAGTGGTGGGACAACAACTGGAACGGTTATGATTAAAAACTTGTATGTAAAGACTAAAGAAACAAAGCCTACAGAAGGAAATTTACTTGTAAATATTAATTCTGAGCAGTTATCGAATGCAAAAGATGGCGTTATTATGGCGAAGGTTGAGCAGTATGGAGCCTATGGCGAGATGTCAGGTAAGGCAGTAGAAGTAGGTGCTGGGCATATTGAGGAGATTAACTTTGTAATGGGCGAGAAGGTAGATGATAGTTTTAGAGAAGGACGTACATTAAGTATGACTTTAGATACGGCCCAATTTGATTATCGCAGCTTATTAACTAAATATGGTGAGACTGGGAAAAAAGCTGAAGAGATACAGAAGATGACGGACGATGAAGTTTTAGCTTTAAATCCTCAGTTAAAGTTAGAGGCCCTCAAGAAGGATAAATACATACAGCTTGTAAATAATATTGAGCTTATTAGTGATATCGCCTTTGAAAAAGATGAAGAAGGAAAAATTAATCCAAGTAGCTTGGTGGTAACAATCGCCAAAGGGATTAGTGGCAATAATAAAGTAGACAGGGTAAGGTTTAAATTGCCGGTTTATGTACCTATTGAAAATAGGCAACAGGGAAGTACTTTTATGACTATTGAAGGGCCGGCAGCAGAAGGTAGTAAGGTATTTCAGATTATATCTATTCGTAATCCAATTAATATTGTAACAGAGGGGGCTTCATTGAAGGTAGGGTTGCAGAATCAATATGCTGGTAAGATTACAATTACTGAAGTCCAAAATGGTATGTTACAAAGAGGAGAAATCTTATTTAAACTTGGTGATGAATATCAAGGGGTTATGCTTAAGGGAAGTAGCATGGAAATGCATACAGAAGGCGGCATTAAAGGTGTGAGAGCCAGTACATCTGAAGAAGATTGCTTCTTAGCATTGGTAACTCTTAAGGAAACGAAGGAAATTGGAAAGATTGAGATTGTTATGAATGAAGTAACAGTAGACCGCAGTGTGCCAGAAGGCAAGATTGATTTAGAAATTGGTGGTACGGCGATTGATGCATATGGTAAAAGTATTGTTATTGAAGACTTCTTTAATATAACGACTCAAAATACAGAAGACATAGATTATAAAGGGCTAAGTAAAGAGACTTTGAGATTTATAATCGGTTCAATGAAAGCTTATAAGGGAAGTGAAGAAATCTTGATGGATATAGCACCCTATATTGAAGAACCGGGCTTTACAATGGTGCCTATACGTTATGTTGCGCAAGGATTTGGCTTAGCGGAACAAGATATTACTTATAATAAAGAACAAGGTACAATTACGCTTTTTGCAGGTAATAGAATTATTCAGCTTACAAAAGGCAACAAACTTGCCATAGTAAATTCAGCACAAATAGAAATGCAGGTACCAGTTATTATAAAAGAAGGTAGAACCTTTGTATCCGTAAGCGAAGTGGGCAAACTCCTTGGCGTAAAAGCCTCATGGAACAACACCACCAAAGAAGCAACCTTCCAATACGGCGCTTAAATAATATAAAAAAACAGACGATATGAATATCATATCGTCTGTTTTTTAGTTATAACATTAAAAATAGAGACCTGTCCCCAAGGTTATAACATTAAAAATAGAGACCTGTCCCCAATGTTTAGTAGGCGTTTTTGTTGATGAAGCCTTTGAAGATTGTTAGGATGATGATTTTGAGGTCTAGGCCGAAGGTCCAGTTTTCTATGTAGTAAAGATCGTGTTCGATGCGATCTTCTATAGAAGTATCTCCTCGGAGGCCGTTAACTTGTGCCCAACCTGTAATGCCGGGGCGTACTTGATGTTTGATCATATAACGTGGGATTTCTTCTTTGAATTTATCTACGAAGAAAGGTCGCTCTGGTCTAGGACCGATAACGGACATATCACCTTTAAGCACATTGAAGAATTGAGGGAGTTCATCAATACTTGTTTTGCGCATAAAGTTACCCCACCAAGTTTTACGAGGATCGTTCTTAGTGGTCCACTTATCCATTTCTTCTTCATCTGTTTGAAGGCGCATGGAACGGAATTTGTACATATCAAAGTTCTTGCGATCTAGGCCTACACGTTCCTGCTTAAAGATAATAGGGCCTGGAGATGTGAGTTTGACCATAATTGCAGAGAAAACTAGGAGTGGACTTGTGAGTATGATGGCAAAGAGGGAAAAGACAACATCGAAACTTCTTTTGAGGAAGTTTTTAAATAAGTTATCCAGTGGGATGTGTCTTGTATCAATGATAGGTAAGCCATCTAAGTCATCAATGTAAGGTTTGGCTGGGACATATTTGTAGTAATAAGGTACAATATGTGTTTTGATACCAGCCTTTTCACAACAAGTAATGATATAGCCAAGTTGACCTGCATTATTTTCTTCAGTTGCAATCATCACAAGGTCGATATAGGTGTTTTCTAGTAACTCTGGAAGTTCCTCTAAGGTGCCAAGTATTTTGTGACCACAAAAAATTGGTTTTTTTGAAGGGGATACATTAGAGGATGTATTGATAGTTCCTGTAGAAGATGACATGGTAGTTTGTTCGGTATGTACAATTCCCACAATGCTATAACCCCAGAAGGCATGTGTTGCAAGTTTGTTAATGAGCTTAGCAGATGTCTCTGTAGTACCTACGATGAGGCAATGCTTAAGGTTATAGCCCTTTTTACGATATTTGCGCAGTAAAAAGCGTACACAGCTTCGGCAAGCAATCGTTAAAAGGCAGTTGTACATAAAGAAGTAAATTAAGACGTATCTTGCGAAGTTAGCTTCTTTGAACATATAAAGAAAGGCTACAAGGACAAGAACACCTACGGTATTGGAACCGATGATTTTAGTTGCTTCTTGGGTAACAGATTTGATACGTTTAGAAGTATATAAATCAAGCCAGCTGTAGAGTAGCAAGTAGACTGGAATCGTTGCAACGATGAAAGGCAGAGATTCTGCAAAGGTTACGGTAATGGTACCATCATCCATGATATAAAATCTGGTGAGGTATGCTCCTAAAAAGGAGATGAATATAATGACAATGTCCAAGAAGACTTGGAATCCATTGAAGTATTTCTGATTTTCCCGAATCATTTCGTTCCTCCTAAGAATAAAAAGATATAAGTATTATAACATAGATGAACAAGAGAGGGACAATAGTATAAAATGGGGAAAATATTGTCTTTCCTTAAAAAGGAATGGCTAATTTTATAGAATATACAGTAAAAGAATGTTATACTAGGAATAAATATGTTAAGGAGTTGAGGTGTTATTTTATGGCGGAAAATCAAACGCTAAGTAGGCAGCAAAGCAAACAAGAGAAGCTAGAAAAAAGAAACTTACTTATAAATAGAATCATGTTAATCCCACTTATTGTAGTTTTAGGCATTATCCCACTTATTGTGAGGCTGCAAATTACTACACCTGATGTAGATGTAGCTATTGCAATGGGAACAAGTAAGTTTGCAGATTTCTTCTCTAGCTATAAGGCAAGCTTCATTATATTAACGGCTGTTGCTATGTTAGTCGTGCTGTTCTTAGTGGCACAGAAAGAGATGTTTAAAGTAGATAAGACAACAATTACATATATGATATGTAGTGGGTTATTCATAATTACAAGTTTGGCAGCAACTGTGATGAGTCAGTACGGCTCAGCTGCATGGTGGGGAATACCAGATCGATGCGAAGGTATGGTAGTCACAGCTTGTTACATTTTAATTTTAATGTATGCACTGATGGTATTTAGAAAATACGATAGCTATAAGTATATCATTTTAGCACTTGCAGTAGTTGTTGCTGTGAATGCATTCTTTGGTTATTTCCAATACGTAGGAAAAGACCTTATTGTTAATAATCAGTTCGTTCAAAATTTAGTTATTTCTAAGACTGACCAAGCAAGTATCAATGGTTTATCAGGATTGATTGACAAAGGAACAATTTACGGTACAATGTTCCACTATAACTACGTAGGTTCATTTGCAGCAATGATGGTACCGCTTTTTGTAACGCTTACATTGTTCTTAAAAGGTAAGAAAAATAAAATTTTCTGCGGCATTGTAAGTTTACTAGCTGTTTTCTTATTGTTTGGTAGTACATCAAGAGCGGGTCTTATTGGTTTTGGTGTAGCACTTGTATTTGGAATCATTATTTTTGCAAGAAAGATGATGAGAAAATGGAAGATTGTTGTACCTGTTATTTTAGCGGCAATCGTTGTGGTATTTGGATTTAATGCAGCTACAAATGGTCAAATCTTTAGCAGAATACCAACACTTGTAAATGATATTACAAGCTTATTTAGTGGTGCAGATACAGATTTTGACTACAAAGATCATATTCCTGTACGAAATGTGATTATAGAAAATGGTACAGCGACACTTGAAACACAAGATGATGCTTTAACATTTAAAGCAGAAAGTGATGGGGTAGCAACATATGATAAATCAGGAAATCCTGTAGCTTATACAGTGGCTAATGGCACTTATACAACAACAGATTCTAGATTTAGCAATATCTCATATGTGATGGGACAAACAGAATTATTAAAAGAAAATGAAGTATCAGTACCAATTGTTCGCGTAACAGTAAATGGCATTGAAGCTTTCTTATTTAAAGTAGATCCTACTGAAGGACTTTATGCAATCAATGATATTGCAGAACAAAAGATTGAAATCAAAGATGCACCATATGTAGGTTTCAAAGGTAAAGAAAAATTAGGCTCTGCCAGAGGATATATTTGGTCTAGAAGTATTCCAATGTTAAAAGATACATGGCTTATTGGAAATGGTCCAGATACATTTGCTTTAGCATTTCCACAACAAGATATCTTAGCTAAATGGTGGGCATACAATACACCAAATATGATTATTGATAAACCTCATAATTTATATTTACAATTTGCACTTAATAATGGAGGGCTTGCACTGCTTGCATTCCTCGTATTAGTAGGCACATATGTTGTAAGCTGCTTTAAGCTTTATGCATTTAGAGGATTCTATGAAAATAAAGAAATTATAGGAATTGCAACATTCCTAGCAGTAATGGGTTACTTAGGCGCTGGATTCTTCAATGACTCTGTTGTTTCAGTCGCACCTATTTTCTGGGCATTACTTGGAGTTGGTATGGCAATTAACTATATGATTAATAAAGAGAGAATGGAAATTGAGCGAAGAGTAGCTCATGCTACAATTGATATGAAAACTAGGAAACATCTAGCTAAATAAGCTAGATGTTTCCTATGCAGAAAGATGGATGCATTTTGCCTAAGGTTATATGAAGTATTAGGTATAAATGCTTCTATCTTTATGTATAGGAAAATGGCTAGGGACTGTTATCTTATGCAGTTAAAAAAGATAGATACAAGTGAGAGAACATAGCATATACAGAGAGGTTATGAATAAATAATAAGGAGAGAAAGAGGGCATGAAAGGAATTATTTTAGCTGGTGGCTCAGGCACCAGATTATATCCGATTACAAAAGCGGTATCAAAACAAATTTTACCGATTTATGATAAGCCAATGATTTATTATCCTCTTTCAACATTAATGTTAGCGGGAATTAGGGAAGTATTAATTATTTCTACTAGCAGGGATGTACCAGTATTTCAAGAGCTTTTAGGTGATGGCAGTCAGTTAGGGATGCAAATAGAATATGCTGTTCAAGAAGCACCAAGAGGGCTAGCGGAGGCATTCATTATTGGAGAAAGCTTTATTGGCAGTGATCATGTAGCGTTAGTATTAGGAGACAATGTCTTCTATGGACAAGGCTTTAGTGGTATACTTCAAGAAGCAGTACAACTTAAGGAAGGTGCCATTATATTTGGTCATTATGTAAAAAGACCAGAAGCATTTGGTGTTGTTGAATTTGATCACAGAGGTCAGGTGCTTTCTATAGAAGAAAAACCTGAAAAACCAAAATCACAATATGCTGTACCAGGTCTTTATTTTTACGATAATGAAGTCATTCGTTTGGCAAAAGAGGTAAAACCCTCTGCAAGGGGTGAATTAGAGATTACTGATTTACACAAAGCATATCTTAAAGAAAATAAATTACAAGTTAAGCTTTTTGGGCGTGGTATGGCGTGGCTGGATACAGGGACTTGCGAAGGATTAGCTGAAGCCTCTAACTTTGTACAGGCTATTCAGAAACGACAAGGGCTTTATGTGGCTTGTATTGAAGAAATTGCCTATAGACAAGGCTGGATTAGTAAGGAACAGTTAGTAACGTTAGGTAAACAACTAGAAAAGACAGAGTATGGCATATATTTATTAAGCCTTATATAAAAGGTATAAATGATATAGAAAGATATTTAATATAGAAAGATAGTTAATATAGAAAGATTATTTATATATAAGGATTATTTATATATAAGGATTATTTATATAGAAAGATGTTAATATATCAATATAAAAATATATATTCCATAGACAACAAGAAATAAGGCAGCTAGAGGAGGAGAATATGAGAAATATACTAGTAACTGGTGGAGCCGGATTCATTGGTAGTAACTTCATTACATACATGAAGCAGCACTACGATTATAATATTATTAACTTAGATTGTTTGACTTATGCAGGTAATTTAGAGAACTTAAAGGAAGTTCAAGACGCGCCGAAATATACTTTTATAAAAGGCGATATAACAGATAGAGAATTAGTAGAAAGCCTTTTTGAAAAGTATGATATAGATGTTGTAGTGAATTTTGCAGCAGAGTCACATGTGGATCGCAGTATAGAAGACCCTGCTATATTTTTAAAGACGAATATACTGGGGACACAAACATTACTTGAAGCAGCGAAACGTCATTGGAAAGTTAATCCAGAAGATAAATATTGTAGGCTGTTTAAAGTAAACAAGAAGTTTATCCAGATTTCAACGGATGAGGTATATGGCACGCTTGGGGCAGAAGGCATGTTTACAGAGGAGACACCTTTAGCACCTAATAGTCCATATTCAGCCTCTAAGGCAAGTGCGGACTTAATGGTTCGTGCATATTATGAAACTTATGGTATGCCAGTGAATATTACAAGATGTTCAAATAATTATGGACCATGTCAGCATAATGAAAAATTGATGCCTCTTATTATCTCAAACTGTAAAAATAATCAAAAAATTCCTGTATATGGCGATGGCAAGCAGGTGAGAGACTGGTTATATGTAGAAGACCACTGTAGTGCCATAGCTGAAGTAATGCATAAGGGTAAAGTAGGTGAAGTTTATAATATCGGCGGGAATAACGAACGTCAGAATATAGAAATCGTTAAAGAGATACTTAAACTACTTCATAAGGATGAATCACTTATAGAATATGTAAAAGATAGACCTGGACATGATAGACGTTATGCTATTGATAATACTAAGATTACAACTCAGTTAGGGTGGATACCTAAGCATAGTTTTGAAGAAGGTTTAAAGAAAACAGTTGCATGGTATATGTAAACATAGGCATACCTCTTCAAATATAAGTATGCATAAGCAAGGAAATAGGTGGCTAGAAGGAGCATTCAGAGATGAAACAGAATATCAAGAACTTCTTGAAGTATAAAGATTTATTAATAGAACTTATTATCAAAGATATTAAGCTGAAATATAAGAATTCTATTTTAGGTATATTGTGGAGTATGTTAGATCCGCTGCTCACAATGATTGTGTTAACTATTGTATTTGGCGCAATTTTTAAAAGAGATATTCCAAACTTCCCTGTCTACGTGTTAATAGGAAGATTGGTTTATTCTTTCTTTTCACAAAGTACAACAGGTGCGATGGAAGCAGTCTTATCTAATAAACAGTTAATCAAAAAGATTTATGTACCTAAGTACTTCTTTCCATTAGCAAAAGTATGTTCTACATTTATTACATTTGTCATTTCATTTATTCCATTAATAATTGTCATGCTGATTACAAAAGTACCATTCCATAAAGTGAATGTGCTAATAATTTTCCCACTTATTTATTTACTAGCGATTAGTTTAGGCATTGGACTTATACTATGTACGATACGTGTATTTTTTGGCGATATAAAACATTTATATTCTGTGCTTTTATTAATGTTAATGTATATGACACCAATATTCTATCCTGCAGATATTATTGCAGAGCAATTTGTAGGTTTTATTAAACTCAATCCATTATTTACATTAGTAAATATGTTTAGAGATGTGCTCATGTACAATACAGTGCCAAGCCTAGAAAGTCATTTAACTTGTGCTATTTATTCAGTAGTTTATATGGCTATTGGTTTTGTAACATTTTATAAAGTACAAGATAAATTTATACTTCATATATAGTTAGGAGAAAGCATATGGAGAAACAAATTGCAATTAAAGTAGAAAATGTAGGCATGACCTTTAGAATTGTGAATAATAAAACACGTTCAATTAAGAACTACTTAATTCAACGTATTAAAAAGAAAATTAGCTATAAAGAATTTAAAGCCTTACAAGATGTAAACTTTGAAGTTTATAAGGGCGAGGTAGTAGGCTTAGTAGGACTTAATGGTGCAGGTAAAAGTACATTATTTAAAATCATAGCAGGTGTACTTAAACCAACTACAGGAACGGTGATTAAACATGGTTCAGTGGCACCACTTATTGAGCTGGGAGCAGGATTTAATGGGGAACTCTCAGGTATAGAAAATATTTATTTAAATGGATTACTACTAGGATATAGCAAAAAGTTTATCAAAGAAAAGATGGATGAGATTATAGCATTTGCAGATATTGGGGACTTCATTTACAATCCCGTAAATAATTACTCATCAGGGATGAAAGCAAGACTTGGTTTTGCCATAGCAACTGTTGTGCAACCTGATATTTTAATAGTAGATGAAGTATTATCGGTGGGAGATTATAAGTTTAGAGAAAAATGTGAAGCTAGAATTAATGAGATGATAAAAGGTGGTACCACTGTACTGATTGTATCTCACTCAGACTCCTTAATTAAAAAGATATGTACTAAGGTCGTTTGGTTAGAAAAAGGTCAGGTCAAAGAGATTGGTAACCCTAAAGAGATTTTAGCGAAGTATAGTCAGAAATAATTAGGAAATATGTTAGTTTGAATATAGAAGGAGTTAGAAATGAAAAGGATTAAAAGTATGTATAAATTTGCTAAGGGACCAATTAAGGATTATGTAAAAAGTGGTGAATTTAGACGTGGCGTGAGATATAGTAATGAGCTTAATAAGCCGGTATATGAGGATGTAATACTGTATGAATCTTTTCATGGAAAAGGATTAAGTGATAGTCCTTTTGCTATGTTTAAGTATATGCTAAATGACATAAAGTATAGGGATTTTAAGCATGTATGGGCAGTAACACAAAAAGAAGAAAAAATGCTGAGAGGTTATGAGAAATATAGTAATGTAGAATTTGTTATAGTACATTCAAGAGAATATATTAGATATTTAGCAAGAGCAAAGTACTTAATAAATAATACATCATTTTCGCCATATTTTATGAAGAGAAAAGAACAAACATATATTAATACATGGCATGGCACCCCTCTTAAACATCTTGGTAAAGATGTAAAGACAGCAGTAAAAAGTTATTCTTGTAATTTAGTTAGAAACTTTATAGCAAGTGATTACTTAATCCATCAAAATAGATATACAACAGAGATATTTAATCGAACATATGATTTACAGGATATTTATCCAGGAAAGATAATAGATGTGCGACACGTTGCAGTATAAAAAGTACTGCCTAAATATATAAATATTTAAGAACTAATGGTTTGAAAGGTCAAATGATAAGGTAACGCTTAGAAGGGCTTTCTCTGATACTCCGAATAGCTATTATATAATTAAGTATAGAATGGTTATAAGCTCGGTAAAGGCGGTTGAGAGTACACCCTAACAGTAAGGCTGAGGAAATGCGAACTAGAGGTAGTCGAGTGTATGATAGACCGGGAGTCTATAAAATATCTATGGTAAGAATGGAAACTGACAAAATCTCGAATGTACAAGTCTAAATATCAAACATATAGAAATGTATGTACCCTGAGAAAAGGGTGTGTGTGAGGAAAAGTAAAAGTGTCTATTATGAAATTCCTTATACTGTTATAGGCAGTATTTAGCATACAGGCTTATAGAGATTACCTAAGGATATATGTACAGATAGAACCATTGGAACGTGGTAAGCTAATAACATGGAGGACTTAATTCTGAAGAAGTGGTGATAAGGAAAGGTATAGACTATAACTTATCTTAATATTAGTGAAAGTAGTGACACAGTACTGATGAAATCTATGAAAGTAGATGAAGGGATAGTCACGAGTCAACAATAGTTTTGTTGATGGAACGCCGTGTGAGGTGAAAGTCTCATGCACGGTGTGGAGGAGGGGAAAAGATGGAGATAATTTCAAAGTTTTACCTATTCCTATATTGGATATCCAAGAACGGATTCAATTATTAATACAGATGTACAAAAAATGAAAAAAGAACTAGAAGAATTTGGTGTGAATACCAATAAAAAAATTGTACTATATGCACCTACTTGGAGAGGATTAGTAGGCAAAGTTGATCGTAATATAGAAAAATTAGTACAAGATATAGTAGTAATGAAAGAACAGATAGGAGAAGAATATGATCTAGTTGTTAAAGTTCATACATTACAATATAAATTTATTAAAGGTAAAGAAGAGTTTCAAGATATTCACCTAATACCAGATTATATGGATATTAATGAGGTGCTTAGTACAGTTGATATATTAATAACAGATTATTCAAGTGTATTTTTTGACTTCCTAATAACAGGAAGACCAATTATTTACTATATGCATGATAAAGAGAAATACTTTGAAGAAGTAGGAAGCTATATTAATGTAGAAGAAGAGAAATTACCAGGACCAATTTGTAGTAATATTAATCAAGTGCTTGAAGAGATTCAAGAAATGAAGAGTTATAATCAAAGATATGGCGATATATATCGTGAGTATCAAAATAAATACTGTAAGAACTTAAAAGGTGATAATACTAAAAGAATTGTAGATTATATTTTTAAGTCAGAGGGCAGTCTAACTCCAATTACTTGTTATGCAGAAAACAAAAAGCATATTTTAATATATGCAGGAGGCTTCTTAAATAATGGAATTACAACATCGTTAATTAACTTACTTAATTATATAGATTATGATAAGTATACTGTAACTATTATCGAATCTAATGCTAAAAATGATATTAGAGAGAAAAACTTAGTCCAACTGAATCCTAATGTAAAATTACTGTTCAGGAATGGACAGACTAATCATAAATTTATAGAGGCCTATCAAAATCGTTGGATATTAAGGATGGGATTAAGTAAGCAAAGTTCAAAAAATGTATTTCCAGAAAAACTCTATGAAAGAGAATATAGAAGAATATTTGGAAATCTAAAATTTGATATAGCCATAGACTATAGTGGGTATGTGCCATTTTGGAGTTTGATTTTTTCACATTGTAAGTCTATTAAGCAATCATATATATATCAACATAATGATATGCTTTCGGAGTACAATAAAGTTATTCAAGGTAAGCTTAAACATAGAGATAACTTAAAATTAATATTCTCAATATATGATAGATTTAATAAGGTTTTATCGGTGTCAAAACTTACAATGGAACTTAATAAAACAAATTTATCATCTTTCTGCAATGTAGATAATTTTGATTATATTAATAATCTCTTAGATATAGAGAAGATATTTAATAACAAAGATAAGTGTACGAGAGTAACAGTGGAAGATAAGGTATATATTGCAGTGAGTGATATTAATGAGAATGTTAAACAAAAAGTTGAGATAATGGAAAACTTATCTTCTGACTTTATAAATATTGTAACAATAGGTCGCCTTTCGCCTGAAAAAGATCATAAGAAATTAATTAATGCATTTAAAGTAATTAGTGAAGAATACACAAATATAAGACTTTATATAGTTGGAGATGGGGTAGAATACAAGTCTCTTGTAAATCAAATTAAAAAACTAAATTTACAAGAACAAGTAATATTAACAGGTCAGCTAAGTAATCCGTTTTATATTTTAAATCAAGCTAGTGCATTCATATTATCATCAAATAGTGAAGGGCAGCCTATGGTTTTATTAGAGGCATTAGCACTAAAGAAGAAAATTATTGCAACTAATATTCAGGCTAATGTGGATGTATTACAAGGTGGCTTAGGGGAGTTAGTAGATAATAGTGTAGATGGATTAGTAGAAGGTATGAGAAAGTTAATAAATAATCAAATACCAGACTATACATTTGATATAGAAGAATATAATAAACGTGCATTTAAACTTACTGAAGAAAAAATATTAAATGGAGTTAATAAGAATAGTTAATTTGGAGGGCAAAATGAAAGTAGTACTAACATATGGGACATTTGATTTATTGCATAAAGGGCATGTTAGACTCTTGAAAAGGGCAAAGTCGTTAGGTGATTATTTAATCGTAGCCATATCATCAGATGAATTTAATGCGATAAAGGGGAAAAAATCATACTTTTCTTATGAAGATCGCAAAGAGATATTAGAAGCGATGTCAGTAGTAGATGAAGTGATTCCAGAAATCTGCTGGGAGCAAAAAATAGAGGATGTCAAAAAGCATAATGTAGACGTATTTGTTATGGGAGATGACTGGGAAGGAAAGTTTGACTTCTTAAAAGAATACTGTGAAGTAGTTTATTTACCACGTACAGAAGGAATATCTGCCACTAAAATTAAGGGTGATTTAAATAAGGCGAACTATGTTCAGCCTAATCAGATGTAAGATGAAGCAGACTGTTAAAAATTGCATTAAGAAAGCAGTATTAGGAGTATATAATATTTTTTATTATATACTCCCTCTTCATAAGAAGGTGGTTCTTTTTGAAAGTAGTGTAGGACGTAACTACACAGGAAATCCAAGGGCAATATATGAAAAAATGGTGGCAGAACAATTAGATCAACAATATAAGTGCGTATGGATATTAGAAGATACAAGTGAAGAGATTCCAGGAAAATGTATTAAAGTGAAAAGACAACGATTAAAGTATTTTTATTATATGAGCATTGCAAAGTTTTGGGTGATGGATTCAAGACAACCAAGGTATTTAAAGAAGAAAAAGGGTAATATTTATATTCAAACTTGGCATGGGACACCCCTTAAGAAGTTAGGCCTAGATATGAGCTTTGTAAATATGGGGGGGTATCAAGATATTGAAGAATACATTAATATTTTTAAGCAAAATACAAGTAGATGGGATTATTTGATTTCTCAAAATGCCTATTCCACTAAGATATTTAAATCAGCTTTTAATTTTCATAAAGAAGTATTGCAAATTGGATATCCTAGAAATGATGTACTCTTTAACTCGGATAAAGTTAAAGTAGAACAGATTAAAGAAAAACTTGGCCTGCCAAAGAATAAGCAAATTTTACTTTATGCACCAACTTGGCGTGATAATGAATATGATGCATTAGGACGTTATAAGTTTATATTACCTATTGATTTAGAAGCTTTTAAGAAAGAACTTGGTGATCAGTATTACTTATTATTAAAACCACATTATTTAATAGCAGACCAAATTGATGTAAAAGGTTATGAAGACTGCGTAGGTGTTTGTGAGATTAAACAAGATATCCAAGAGTTATATTTAGTGGCGGATGCACTCATTACAGATTATTCTTCTGTGATGTTTGATTATAGTATTTTAGACAGACCCATTGTGTTTTATATGTATGACAAGGAAGTTTATCAAAGTGAAATACGTGAGTTTTACTTTAACATTATAGAGGAAGCACCAGGACCAATTGTTGCAAATAGTGAAGGACTTCTAGCGTGCCTTAAAGATTTAAATCAAGAGATGTTAAAGTATCAGGTGAAGTATGCGACCTTTAGGGAGAAGTATAGTTTAGTAGATGATGGACATGCAGCAGAACGCATTGTGGAAATCATTAAAAGAGGGTAGGTGAAGAGATGAAACAAATCCTTTATATGCTTTATGCCATGATGTTTTATATGTATCGTCTCTTACCTATTAATAAAAATAAAACGACGTTTATTATGACTCATGATGAAAGTATTAATGGTAATATTATGAGAATGTATCAAAAAATTAAAGCTGAAAGACCACATGAGCTTTGTAAGTTCGTTACTAAGAAAGGCTTTAAAGAAGAAAAAGGTTGGCGACTTTTCATAAAAGAAGTTGAATTTGTATGTAAATCCTCTTTTCATTTAGCAACTTCTCAGGCTATTTTCTTAGATAATGTCTTTTTACCTATGGCATTTATGCGATTTAAGAAACAGGTAAAGATTGTACAACTTTGGCATGGTTGCAATACACTTAAGAAATTTGGACAACTGAGTAATGTAGGACAACTTAAGAAGTTAGAAAAAAAGGCAAATAGCCATTATACCCATTTGATTACAAGTTCTAAAAAAATGAATAAACTGCATATGGAAGCCTTTGGTGTAGCGGAAGATAAAATTTATGCTTTGGGTTTGCCGAGAATGGATAGTTTATTTCAAGATGAAACAGTACTTCAAAGGGAAAAGGATGCTTTTTATAAGGATTATCCGCAGCTTAAAGGAAAAACGCTTATTTTATATGCACCTACCTTTAGAGATAATGATTTAGAAATTACAAATGACAATATGGATTTAACTCAGGTGGCAGAAGTACTCTCAGAGGAATATGTGATTATGACTAAGTTTCATCCATTTGTGGCACAAAACTATAGGTCAGTACAGGAATACAAGTTAGGCTATAAGGCAATACAGGATGATAAGCTAATAGAAGAAGGTAAGCTTGTGGATGTATCTCATTATGATGATTTAAATCGTCTTTTATTAGTAGCTGATATATTAGTGACAGATTATTCTTCAATTATTTTTGAATATGCCATTTTAAAGAAACCAATGATTTTTTACGCATATGATCAAGCAGAATATGGCAATAAGATTAGAGGGTTTTATTATGATTATAACAATTATGTGCCAGGTGTGATTGTGAGAAAAAGGGAAGAACTTATTAGATGTATACAAGATAAAGTTTATTTACAGTACAGCTATGAAGGTTTTATAAATGAATATCTAGAATATAAGGATGCTAATGCAGCACAACGTATATATGAAGCTGTCTATAAGAGTATATAAGTATAAAGATGCAAAGGCGTATAAAGAAATAGGACAAGAATTTAGCTAATATTAATAGAGTAAATACGAATAAGAAATAAGGGAGAAGAAATGAAAATTTTAGTCGTAGGTGGTGCGGGCTATATTGGCTCACATGCTGTTAAACAATTAATGGAAAATAACTACGAGGTAGTAGTAGTAGATAATTTAGAGACAGGCTACAGACAAGCTGTACCACAAGGAATTCCTTTTTATAAGGTAGATATTAAAAATCAAGAGGCCTTAGATGAAGTCTTTAAAAAAGAAAAAATAGATGGTGTAATTCACTTTGCGGCTAATTCTCTTGTAGGAGAATCTATGGTGAAACCATTAAAATATTATCATAACAATGTATATGGGACACAAGTTTTATTAGAAACAATGCTAAATAACAATGTAAAATATATTGTTTTTTCATCAACAGCAGCAACTTATGGCGAAGTAGAAGAAATGCCTATTACAGAGGATGTTAAGACTGAGCCAACCAATACTTATGGTGAAACAAAGTTAGCGATTGAAAAGATGATGAAGTGGACGAATAAGGCTCATGACTTAAATTATATGTGTTTAAGATACTTCAATGTAGCCGGTGCAGATGCAAGTGGGCAAATCGGAGAAGCTCATAATCCAGAAACACATTTGATTCCACTTATTTTACAAGTACCATTAGGAAAAAGAGAGTATATTAGTATATTTGGAACAGACTACCCAACGGTGGATGGCACATGTATCAGAGATTACATTCATGTGACAGATTTAGTCAATGCACATATTTTAGCTTTAGAGTATTTATTAAAAGGTGGAAAAAGTGAGATTTGTAATCTAGGAAGTAATAATGGCTACTCAGTATTAGAAATGATAGAAGCAGCAAGAAAGGTTACAGGCCATGCTATTCCAGCAAAGATTGAACCTAGACGTAGTGGAGATCCAGCTAAATTGATAGCTTCTTCAGATAAGGCTAAGTCTTTATTAAATTGGACACCACAAATTACAGATGTTAATCAAATTATTGCATCAGCTTGGAAGTGGCATCAAGGGCATCCAAATGGTTATGAAGTTATAGAATCGCATTAAAGGAGGCACAAGATGATCTCTATTGTTATTCCAAACTACAATGGAAATAAGTATTTAAAGCCGTGCCTAGATTCGGTCTATGCTCAAACTTATCAAGACTTTGAATTAATCATCATTGATAATGCCTCAACAGATGGTTCTTATGAGTGGTTAGAGGCATATCCAAATATTCAGTTTAAACGATTGAATCAAAACTATGGATTTAGTCGGGCTGTTAATGAGGGGATTTATTTGGCAAAAGGTAAGTACGTACTGCTTTTAAATAATGACACAATCATGGAAGCAGATTTCCTGGATGAAATCTTGAAAGAAATGGAAAATCATCCTAAAGCCTTTGCAGTGTGTAGTAAGATGATTCAATATCATCACCCAGACCTCATTGATGATGCGGGGGATGAATATACTTTGCTGGGCTGGACACGTAAAAGAGGGGATGGAGAATCTACCGCTAAGTATACAAAATCGGGGGCCGTTTTTAGTGCCTGCGCGGGTGCAGCATTATATCGCAAGGCAGTATTTGAAGAGATAGGTTATTTTGATGAAACCTTCTTTGCTTATATGGAAGATGTAGATATTTCTTATCGTGCTAGAATATATGGTTATAAAAATAGATATTGTGCTGATGCAAAAATCTATCATATAGGAAGCGCCACATCAGGAAGCCGATATAATGAATTTAAAGTAAGGCTGGCAGCACAAAATAATGTCTATGTACCTTATAAAAACATGCCACTTTTACAACTTGTTTTAAATAGTCCGTTTCTAATAGCTGGATACTTGGTGAAGTATTTATTCTTCATGAAAAAAGGATTAGGATGTGCTTATAAAGAAGGCATTATAAATGGCATTAAAGGATTAAAACATGTGAAGAAGGTGCCCTTTAGATGGTCGCATGTTGCTAGCTATATTAATATAGAAGGAATGCTTATTAAGAATACTATAAGCTTTTGTATAAATAAATTAAAAAGATAAGATGAAAAGAGCTGTATTTACTAAGATGAGATTAGTAAGTACAGCTTTTTTTAATTTTAAAATTAAATACTAGACTTTTGGCTGTGACGCACATAAAAGGAATAAAAAGTAAATAAAGTAAGAAAATATGAAAAAATATCCTATATTATAAAAATATAGAATAAATAGTCATGGTGTGATAATATATATACGTATGAAATTTTGAATTATCAACGATAAATAAACTTACGAGGTGAGATATATAATGAAGGGAATTATACTAGCAGGTGGTTCAGGCACGAGGCTTTACCCCATTACAAAAGCAGTATCAAAACAGATTTTACCTATTTATGATAAACCTATGATTTACTACCCACTATCTACATTAATGTTAGCTGGGATTAATGAAGTACTTATTATTTCTACACCAAGGGACTTACCAGTATTTGAAGAATTATTAGGTGATGGTAGTCAGCTAGGGATGAAAATAGAATATGCAATTCAAGAAGCACCGAATGGGTTAGCGGAAGCCTTTATTATTGGTGAGAGATTTATCGGAGATGATAGCGTAGCTCTCGTATTAGGAGATAACATTTTCTACGGTAAAGGCTTTACAGGAACATTACAAAATGCAGCTAAATTACAAGAAGGAGCTGTTATTTTTGGATACTATGTAAGTAATCCACATGCCTTTGGTGTTGTAGAATTTGATAGAGATTGGAATGTATTATCTATAGAAGAAAAGCCTAAAGAGCCTAAGTCACATTATGCAGTACCAGGACTTTATTTCTATGATAACGAAGTCGTACAAATCGCTAAGACTATTACCCCATCAGCAAGAGGTGAATTAGAAATCACAGCAGTTAATGAAGCTTACCTTAAGAAGAATAAGTTAAAGGTAGAACTCTTTGGCCGTGGGATGGCATGGCTTGATACAGGGACTTGTGAAGGATTAACAGAAGCAGCAGGTTTCGTACAAGCTATTCAAAACCGTCAATCTCTCTATGTAGCATGTATTGAAGAAATTGCTTATAGACAAGGCTGGATTACAAGTGAAGAACTTATGAGATTAGCAGAGCCTATGATTAAAACAGAATATGGCCAATATATGATGCAAATCGCTAATGAAAAAGAAGCAAGATAAGAAGATAGATTAATAAAGAAGATGTAGTAAAAATAATATTTTAAAAACAGGAGGACACCATGAAAAATATATTAGTAACAGGTGGCGCAGGATTTATTGGAAGTAACTTTGTAAAATATATGTTAGAAACTTATGAGTACAACATTATTAATATCGATAGCCTTACATATGCAGGAAACTTAGAGAACTTAAAAGAGGTAGAAAATAACCCTCATTATACATTTGTAAAAGGTGATATTAGAGACCGTGAAATCTTAGATGCAATCTTCAAGGAACACAACATTGATACAGTTGTAAATTTTGCAGCAGAATCACATGTTGACCGCAGTATTGAAGACCCAGAGTTATTCCTTAGTACAAATATATTAGGGACACAAGCGTTATTAGATACAGCTAAAAAATACTGGAAAGTAAATCCTGAAGATAAACACTGCCGTTTATTCAAAGAAGGCGTGAAGTATCTTCAAGTATCAACAGATGAAGTTTATGGTACATTAGGCAAAGAAGGCATGTTTACAGAAACAACGCCACTTGCACCAAATAGTCCATACTCAGTATCAAAAACTGGTGCAGACCTTATCGTAAGAGCTTATCATGAAACATTTGGTATGCCTATCAATATTACAAGATGTTCAAATAACTATGGGCCATACCAATTCCCAGAAAAGCTTATCCCACTTATGATTAATAACTGCCTTAAGAATAGGGAATTACCAGTATATGGTGATGGCATGCAAATCCGCGATTGGCTCCATGTAAAAGATCACTGCACAGGTATCAGCACAGTGCTTCATAAAGGAAAAGTTGGCGAAGTCTATAACATTGGTGGCAATAATGAAAAGGCAAATATTGAGATCGTTAAACTGATTATTGCAAACTTAGGGAAGTCAGAAGAACTTATTAAATATGTTCAAGATAGACCAGGACATGATAGAAGATATGCTATTGATAATACAAAAATCACTACAGAATTAGGCTGGAGCCCAAGTTATACATTTGAACAAGGGATTAAAGAAACAATTGAGTGGTATTTAGCTAATGAAGAATGGATGAATAAAATCGTGAGTGGTGATTATATGAAATACTATGAAGAGATGTATAGTGAGGTAGAAAAATAAATGCATATCATATAGAAATATTAATCCCTCATATTTAATGTGGAAATTGATAAGGGAGAGATCAGATATTATGAAAAAGCCTTTAATAAAAAGGATATTGATGGGATTAGCAATTATTATTGCTAATCTCCTTATATTGTGTTACACAATGCCTGAAGGCAGACAGGATTTAAAGTTACAGTACAAAGTCACAGCTAATCAAGAAACAACATATCAACTATTTTACAGTGAGGATGGTGTATTTGGACAGTATGTGGAGGATCAATCCTATAAAAGTGCAAATAAAGAAGTTACACTGACTTATCATTTACCAAAGACAGTACAACACATCAGATTAGACTTAGGTGAGACAGCAGCAGATATAAAACTCTCTCAATTAGAGCTAAGTTACTACAATCAAAAGATAGATATTACAGATCTAATCGGTACAAGTAATAAAGAGGAAATGCATGATATCAGTGTTTTACAAGAAGACGAAGATGGATATTCTATTATTTCTCAAGGAATTGACCCGTTTATAACTATTCATTTAAATGATATACAAGCTAGTATTATTGAAAAAGGAAATCATTTTATTAGTTGGATGTGCAAAGGTATACTTTTCCTAATATTTAATATAATAGTGCTCATAGTATATAAAAAGCGACGTATGATTAATGAATTAAGTGGAGAAGTATATAGAAGCAGAACGCTTATATGGAATTTAGCAAAAAATGATTTTAAAACCAAATATGCGGGATCATATTTAGGCATTACTTGGGCATTCGTACAGCCAATTGTTACGGTATTAGTCTATTGGTTCGTATTTCAAGTAGGGTTTAGGTCAGGGGATGTAGGAAACTTTCCTTTTGTACTCTGGTTAGTTACGGGTATTGTTCCATGGTTCTTCTTTTCAGATGCACTTACTAATGCAACCAATAGTATGCTGGAGTATAGCTATTTAGTAAAAAAGGTAGTTTTTAAAATTAGTATATTACCTATAGTGAAGATTATATCAGCGTTATTTGTTCATGCCTTCTTTGTCTGTTTTACAATATTCCTATTCATTCTTTATGGTTATAAACCTGATATTTATACTATACAGGTTATTTATTATACAGTATGTATGTTTGTATTTGTATTAGGAATTTCTTATGCGACATGTGCCATTGTAATTTTCTTTAAGGATTTAGGACAAATCATTAATATATTTTTACAAGTAGGAATGTGGATGACACCTATTATGTGGAAATATGATATGGTATCAGAACAGTATCAATGGATTTTGAAATTAAATCCAATGTATTACATAGTAGAAGGGTATAGAGATTCCCTTATTTATCATGTAGGATTCTGGCATCGATTTAATCAGACAATTTATTTCTGGATTGTAGCACTAGGATTATTTGCTATAGGTGCAGTTATTTTTAAAAGGTTAAAAGTACATTTTGCAGACGTATTATAGAAAGGGATAAGGCGTATGGAAGATATAGCAGTAAAAGTTGAGAGGTTGAGTAAATTATACAAACTTTACGATAATCCCATAGATAGACTTAAAGAATCACTAAGCTTATCTAAGAAAATATATTTTAAAGAGCATTATGCTTTAAAAAATATAAGCTTTGAAGTTAAAAAAGGTGACGCTGTAGGTATATTAGGTAAAAATGGTTCTGGTAAATCAACCTTATTAAAGATTCTAACAGGTGTTTTAAATGAAACAGAAGGATCAAAGGTTGTTAATGGGAAGATTTCTGCAATCTTGGAATTAGGAGCAGGATTTAATCCTGAATATACAGGTATAGAAAACGTATATTTAAATGGAACAATGATGGGATATACAAGAGAGGAAATGGATCAGAGGATTCCTAGAATCATAGATTTTGCAGATATAGGTGAATTTATCAATCAACCTGTAAAAACATATTCTAGTGGTATGTTTGCGAGACTTGCCTTTGCAGTAGCTATTAATGTAGAACCAGATATCTTAATTGTAGATGAAGCATTAGCCGTTGGAGATACTAGATTTCAAATGAAATGCATAGAAAAGATGAAGAGTCTGAAGGAAAGTAATACAACTATTTTATTTGTATCTCATGCTATAGAACAAGTTAAAAGATTTTGTAATGAAGCCATATGGATTGACGGTGGAGAAATAAAACAAACTGGGCCAGCTAGTGAAGTGTGTGATATATATGAATCCTTTATGCGAAATGGTGAGGCTAAACAAGAAATAGAAATGGAAGAAAAACAAGCTGAACATATCCAGGAAGAAGAAGCTGAAATTATTAGACCTAATGCAGATATATTAGCATCAATCACGGCAGTGGAATTAAGTAAAGATAAGCTAAAAACTTTTGACTCACTAGAAGTGAATGTAACATATGAAGTTTATGAAGAGAGAGTAGATGGATTCTTATTAGGTGTAGCCATATATACACCTGATAGAAACTATATATTTGGGCCTAATACTCACTTAGATAAAATATCAGTTCCTAATATAATGGGAAGACATAAAGTGAAGTATAAGATACCTAAGATAACATTATTAGGTGGCATTTACAATATTGATGTAGGTATATTTAATAATGAAGGGATAGTTAATTTAGATTATAAGAGTGATATCAAATCATTTACGATTACCAATGAATATTTTACAGAAGGGCAAGTATATATTGAACATAACTGGGAGGTGATTAAATGATAGAAGTATTATTTGATCAGTACCAAAGATATAAGAAAACACAAGAAATTATTAATGAGCTAAGAAATAAGGAAGAAAAATTTAATATCCTGGAAGTGGGAGCAAATGAACATAAAAATTTAGAAAAGTTCTTACCAAGTGATAAAATTACATACTTAGATATTCAGCTAGATGAAGAGTTTCAAAATGATCCTCAATATATACTTGGCGATGCAACTCAAATGAATTTAGAGGATAATAGTTATGATTTTATTGTAGCGCTAGATGTATTTGAACATATTCCTTCTGAAAGAAGAAAAAATTTTATTGATGAGATAAACAGGGTAGCAAAAAAAGGTTTCATATTAATGGGGCCTTTTGATACAGCTGGGGTAGCAGATGCTGAGAGAAATATAAATGCATTTTTTAAAGGACTAGTAGGCAATGATCATCCATGGCTTGTAGAACATATTCAAAACGGATTACCTAACTGGAAACAAACATTAGAGTATTTAGAAGAGAAAAATATCAAATATACATGCCTTGAACATGGTTCTATAAATATATGGGAAAATTTAATGCGTTATCATTTCTTATCTGTGTACAGCAGTGCAGTATTAGCAGAAGTTAATGTAATCAATCAGTTCTATAATGAAAAAGTATATCCAAGTGATACAGAGGGAAGATGTTATAGAAAAATTATAGTAGGAGTTAAGCAAGGCATACAGCAGTTGACTCAGAAAGAAAAAGCTAAACAAAATGATTTAGCAGAATTCAATTTACTTGAAGCTGAGTTTTATAAAAAATTATGTACTGCATATGCAAATAGTGAAATCCTTGAGTTAAAAGATAATCATATCCATAACTTGGAACAAGTTATTGGAATTAAGGAATCTCAAGTTAGAGAGTTAGAACAAATTATGCTGTTAAAGGATAATCATATAAGTAACATAGAGAAAAACCTTCAAATTAAGGAAAAGCAGATTGAGAATATAGAGGAGATGCTTCAATTAAAGGATAATCATATAAATAATATTGAAGCAATTATTAAAGATAAAGATGTTTATATAGAAAGTATAGAAGTATCTATTAAGGAGAAAGAGCAGCACATTCGTGAGACAGAGCAAGTTATTAAAGATAAAGATAATCATATCAGAAATATTGAAGATATAGTAAGACAAGACAAAAAAGAGCTACAGTTAAAAGATAATCACATCAAGAATATTGAAAGTATGGTAAAACAAGAAAAAGTAGAAATGCAGTTAAAGGATAACCATATAGATAATATTAGTATTGAAAATAAAGCATTGATTAATAAGATAGAAGACTTACAGCGCACACAAGATGAATATAAAAAAGAATTGGATTATGTATACAGTACATTAATGGGGAAGGTATTGAAAAAGCTAATGAATAGGAAGAGATAAGGATTATATTTATGGATAAGTTTAATGGCAAATATAATATTGATGAAGTAGTAATAAGCACGGGAAATAAGATAGTAGTCAGTGGTTGGATTTTATGTGATACAGACTATGATTTAAGAATGGTCTTAGGAGCAGGACAAAAAATAAGTATTAACAAAAAGAATGTAGAACGTATTGATGTACAGCGTACTATGCACACAGATGAAGTAAACTGTGGATTTAAAGATGAAATTACAGTTCAAGGCATGGACTTTGAAGAAGTGGAAATACAAATCTTATATAAAGGTGAATGGCAGACTTTATATAAAAAAGATATTGTAGCTTTAATGCAAGAAAGTGATTTTATCATACATCATATAGACAGTACCATTTTACATAAAGATAAAGTAGTGATACAAGGATGGGCATTTTCTAAACATGGTGATGTGCCCCAAATAAAGGTACCTCAAAGTAAAGGATATAAGATAGATTTTAAAGAACGCCAAGATGTATATAATGCATATCATACGATGTTAAATCACAATAATGTAGGTTTTGAAATAGTCATTACAGGTGATTTAAGAAGTTTGATGGACATAGAGTATAGCATTAACAATTATGTGGTAAAAGATAGCATTAATGTTGGAAGCCTAAAAAAGCAAAGAAATAAGGAAAGATTAAATAAGATATGTACATTAATTAAGCTGGCTAATCTAGATAAAGTAAAGAAGGCAATAGCATATTTTAGAACTAATGGATTAAAGAAACTTATTGAAAAGTTAAATGGTGTTTTAAAAGAAAATTCAGGATACACAAAATGGATTGCAAAGCAGCTGCCTACGTTAAGTGAGTTAGAAGAGCAGCGACAACACAAGTTTGCATATGAACCACTTATCAGCATTGTTGTACCCACTTATAATACACCTAAGCATTTTCTAACTGAGATGATTGATTCGGTGTTAGCACAGTCTTATAGTAATTGGGAACTATGCATAGCAGATGGAAATAGCCAGACGGCAGATACGATTAAGCTTTTAAAAGAATATGTACAAAAGGATAAACGTATTAAAGTAAGCTTCTTGGAAGAGAACTTAGGGATTTCAGGTAATACTAATGCATGCTTGGAATTAGCTGCCGGAGAGTATATTGGATTATTTGATCATGATGATTTATTAACTCCAAATGCACTATATGAAGTAGTTAAAGTTTTAAATGAAGACAAAAGTTTAGATTTTATATATAGTGATGAAGATAAAACGGATGAAGAAGGCAAAGAATTCTTTGATCCACACTTTAAGCCGGATTGGTCTCCAGATACGCTAAGAAGTTACAACTATATTTGCCACTTTACGGTTTTTAGAAGAAACTTGCTTGAGAAGGTAGGCGGATTTAATAAAGAGTTTGATGGCAGCCAAGATTATGATTTATTCTTAAGACTTACAGAAGCGACTTCAAGAATTTATCATATTTCGAAGATTTTATATCACTGGCGTGTACATAGAAATTCTACAGCAGCTAATTTAGATGCAAAAGAATATACAGTAGATGCAGCAAGAAGAGCCTTACAAGCACATTTAAACCGTCAAGGAATAAATGGAAAAATTGAACCTGGTTTAATAAGAGGAACACATCGTGTTAATTATGAGATTAAGGGTAATCCTAAGGTATCTATTATAATTCCAACTAAGGATCATATAGATGATTTAAGCCAATGCATAAATTCTATTAAGCAATCTACATATTCAAATTATGAAATAATCATTGTAGAAAATAATAGTACGGAAGAGTCTACTTTTAAGTATTATGAAGAACTTAAAAAAGAAAATAACATAAAAGTTGTAGTATGGAAGGATGAATTTAACTATTCAGCAATTAATAATTACGGAATACAGTTTGCAGAAGGTGAATATATCATTTTATTAAACAATGATATAGAGATACTTACAGCAAATTGGATTGAAGAAATGCTCATGCATTGTCAGAGAAAAGAAGTTGGCATAGTGGGCGCAAAACTTTACTACCCAGATGACACAATTCAGCATGCAGGTGTAATCATTGGTATCGGTGGTGTAGCAGGACATTCTCATAAATATTTCGAAAGAGAAGATAATGGTTACTTTAGCAGACTAAAAATCATACAAAACCTTAGTGCAGTCACAGCAGCTTGTTTAATGGTAAGGAAAGATGTCTTTGATAGTGTAAATGGTTTAGATGAAGCCTTTAAAGTAGCCTTTAATGATGTGGACTTTTGCTTAAGAGTAAGGGAAGAAGATAAATTAGTTATTTTTACACCTTATGTAGAAGCATATCACCATGAATCAAAATCAAGAGGTACAGAAGATACTCCTGAGAAAGTAGAACGTTTCCAAGGAGAGGTTAAACGATTTTATGCTAGGTGGGGAGAGTACAGGAAGGATCCGTATTATAATAAAAATTTAACGTTAGATAAAGAAGACTTTACTATATGTAGTAGTGAGCGATAAGAGGGGTAAAAGATTAAGGGATATAGAAAGTAGAGTAGGTATATTAGATTTAAAATAAAGTATAAAAACAAGAGATAGGATATTATAGGAGGAAAAATGAAAAGGATTAAGACAATATGGTTGGTAATTCCTTGCTACAATGAAGAAGCAGTATTGCCAGAAACAGCTAAACAGTTATATACAATAATGAGTGATTTAATTAATAGAAAAAAAATATCATCAGATAGTAAAGTGACATTTGTAAATGATGGTTCAAAGGATAAGACTTGGGAGATAATAAGTAACTTACATAGTGATAATAAGCTCTTCTCTGGTATTAACCTAGCACATAATAGAGGTCATCAGAATGCTTTACTAGCGGGATTAATGGTAGCAAAGGAATATGCGGATGCAGTGATTTCTTTAGATGCAGATTTACAAGATGATGTGAATGTAATTGAAAAATTTATTGATAAATATTATGAAGGATGTGACATTGTATACGGCGTAAGGTCTTCAAGACAGACAGATACATCGTTTAAACGTATTACAGCACAAGGTTTTTATAAATTTATGCAATTTATGGGCGTAGATATTATATCAGATCATGCAGATTATCGTTTGATGAGTAAAGTGGCATTAGAGGGGCTAGAAAAATTTAAAGAGGTTAATCTCTTTTTAAGAGGAATAGTACCAATGATAGGATATAAAACAGATATTGTTACATATGAGAGACATGAGAGATTTGCAGGTGAATCAAAGTATCCATTAAAAAAGATGCTCTCATTTGCAATAGATGGTATTACGTCATTAAGTATAAAGCCTATTAGAATGATTACTTCATTGGGAGTTACTATATTTACAGTAAGTATATTGATGCTTATTTACTTTATAATAATCTATTTATTCGGTCATACAGTTCAAGGTTGGACAACAATTGTTACATCTGTATGGGCTATTGGAGGGTTACAATTATTAGCCATTGGCATAATTGGAGAGTACGTAGGGAAAGTGTATTTAGAGACTAAAGCAAGACCAAGGTATATTATATGGGAAGTGTTAAATACGAATGATGATATTAACTTATAGTAGACGTTAGCCGTTTCTTTTTCGTATGAAATTCAAAAACAAACAGGCAGAGGAGAATATTAATGAAGGAAATGAAGAAAGAAAGGATAATGAGATGGGGAATATTAGGAATGGCAGTAATAATCTATTTAATGTGGACTAATGTCATTCCTTTTAATCGTGCACCGGATGAATATGGGCGATATTTAGTACCACAGTTTATTTTTGAAAATGGATGTTTACCTCAAGGAGGAGAGGAAAGTGTTAGGATACCTGGCTGGGGATTTTCATATGCACTTACCCCCATTCTAGGAGGGATAATAAGCAGTATATTTATGAAGGCTTATAGTATAATTGGTGGAAATACAGAGCAATTATATTTAGCGGCTCGTCTAGCAAGTGTTTGTTGTGGTGTAGGAACAGTTTACTTTATGTTTAAAATAGGAAAGGAAACGGTAGGAGAAAGATATAAGTATATATGTGCCAGTTTAATAGCATTTTGGCCACAGTTTACATTCATTTCTGCTTATGTAAATAATGATATAGTAGCAGTGTTTTCAATTAGCATTATAGTCTACTATTGGATACAAGGGATAAAAAGTAAGTGGTCTTTTAGAGCATGTATAGGATTGGGGATAGGTATTAGCATTTGTGCACTATCATACTATAATGCTTATGGATTTATACTTTGTAGTATGATTTTATTTATTAAATCTAATTTATTGATGCAACAGCGATGGAAAGAAATTTTTAAGCGAGGAGGTATTATAGCAGTTATTGTGATTATTTTAAGCGGTTGGTGGTTTATGCGAAATGGGATAATACATAATGGTGATATATTAGGCTTAAAATCTGTAACAGAATATAGTAATTTATATGGTCTACCAGAATTACAGCCGGCAAATCGAGATACACCTCATAATTTAAATGAAAGTTTATTATATATGTTAAAAGATAGAAAATGGATTGACCAAACTTATAAGAGTTTCATTGGAGTATTTGATTATATGAATATATATGTATATAACTGGATATATAAACTCTATGGTATTCTAATGTTAATAGGTGGAATTAAGATAGTTACTATAGCTACAAGATACAAGAAATCAAGGGGGGGACAATTAGATGACCCTAAACAGAACCTCTTATTTGAAATAATGCTTATTTTAGCAGGTGTTATTTCTATTACTTTAAGCTTAATTTATTCATATTACACAGACTTTCAACCTCAAGGTAGATATATTATGGGATGTATCATTCCTCTCATTTATTTTATAACTTTGGCATTAAAGAGTATTGATGAATGGCTTATGAGACATAAAATTAATTTAGGATTACCTTATATTATAGTTAGTATAATGACAATAGTTAATATAATTTGCTTAACAAAGATTTTATTTCCAAGTTATTTTGTAATATCTAAGATTTAGGTGAGATTAATTAAAGTTAGAAGCAGTTATTACATAAGGACATTTATATAAAAATTGAGGAAGAGGATAAAGAATGGATGGTTTAATAAACAAGAGATTCATAGAGTGGATAGAAAAAAATATGTTAGTCATAGCAACTATTTTGATAACTATTTTAGCGATAATAGTTAGATATATAGGCAGAGATAGTATGCTAGGGGATTACATTGGTTTTCTACAACCTTGGTATAATACTTTAAAAGAAAGTGGTGGTATTAGAGGCTTGCGTAGTACCATAGGGGATTATATGGATGGGTATATGTTATTTATGGCGATATTGACATATATCCCCATAAATCCTTTATATGGAATAAAAATTTTTTCTATTATATTTGATTTTATAATAGCAATTATGTCAGCAGTAATAACCTTAAATATATTAAAAGAGGATAAAAGTAAAAAATTATATGCAACCATAGTATATAGCATACAATTATTTTTGCCTACAGTCATTCTAAATGGTTCTTATTGGGGGCAATGTGATGCAGTTTATACAGGGATTATTTTGATAGTATTATTTATGCTTATAAAGAAAAAATATCGTGTTGCACTTTTTTTGTTTGGAATTGGTATGAGCTTTAAATTACATACAATATTATTTTTGCCGTTACTAGTAGTCGTTTATATACGAACGAAAGAGTTTAATATACTAGAATTTTTAAATATACTATTAGGATATTTCATAATGAGTATACCAGCATTGTTAGTAGGAAAACCAATAAAGGACGTACTAAAATTATTAGTCTCCTATGGGACAGGAGCAACATCAGTACTTACAGCTAACTTCAATAATTTTTACAGTCTAATTTGGATAGATAATGAGTATATAGCTACATATATGCGAAGGTTGGGGATATTAACAACTATAGCATTAATAGGAATATGTATGCTTATATTTATATATAAGAGGATTGAAATAAATGGTGAAAATCTAGTTGGTTTAGCGTTATTTTTTATTCTTCTAATTACATACTTTCTACCAGGAATGCATGAAAGATATTTATTCCCAGGAGATGTATTAAGTATATTGTATTTTATAATAAAAAAAGATAGGACAAAGTGGTATATACCACTAGGTGTTAATGTAGCTTCGGCTATATCTTATTTAAGATATGTTACTGGAATAGAGGAACCAAGACAAGGGTTCTTGTGGTTTAATGGAAGTATATCAATAATATATTTATTTATGCTAGTTTATATATTAATGGATATTTATAAAGAACTAGTAAGAAGTAAAATTATTATCCAAACAGAATCTACCGAGTATTAAATTTAAACTAGATATAGGATAATTAAAAGGTGTGTAGAAAAACATAAAAAGGATGAAAATAGATGGAGCAGTTTATTTTAAAGGTAAAGTCGACTTTTATGAATAAAGATTTTATTAAGTTTTTAATTATAGGAGTGATTAATACATTCAATAGTACATTATTTTCTATGATATATGGATTGGTGGTATCTGCTAATTTAGCTTTTATAGGTGGCTATGTAACAAATCTATGTATTGGATATGGTCTAAATAGTAGATTTATATTTTATAGTAAGTTTACTTTTATAGGACTTATTAAATTTATGATTTCTTATATACCTAATTTTATTATTCAAAATATTATTGTATTTTTGACGTATAATATATTGGGATTACCCAATATTGCAGCATATCTTATAGCTGCATGTATTGGTGTACCGGTTACATTTATTTTTGTGAAATTTTTTGCCTTTGAGAAGAAATAAAAAAATGGATAATGATTGTGGCTATAAGTTTATTGATGATATATTAGGTATAAGAAGAGAGTAAATTGTTTTGAGATTAAAATAGGAGAAAAGAAGATGAAAATACTTATAACAGGAGCAAACGGTCAACTAGGCCTTGAAATCCAAGCACAATTAGGACAAGCTCCTAATCAATACAAAGTAATCCCAACAGATTACACAACTTTAGATATCACAAATCTTAATCAAGTTAAAGCAGAACTTTTACTTGAAAAACCAGATGTAGTGATTAACTGTGCAGCACATACAGCAGTTGATAAGTGTGAAGAAGATATTGAAAATGCTTATAAAATAAATGCTATTGGACCTAAAAATCTTGCGATAGCATGTGATGAAATTGGTGCTAAACTTGTACAAGTTTCTACAGACTATGTATTTAGCGGTGATGATTCAGGGGCTAGACGTGAGGATGATGTAACTGGGCCACAAAGTATTTATGGAACAAGTAAGCTACTTGGCGAAGAGTATGTAAAGACATTCTGTAAGAAGCATTTCATTATTCGTACAGCTTGGCTTTATGGTGAAGGTAATAACTTCGTACGTACAATGCTTAAACTAGCTGAGACAAATAAGGAGCTCAATGTAGTAGGTGATCAATTTGGTTCACCAACTTCAACAGTAGATTTAGCTAAAGCAATTATTCAACTTATAGAGACTGAGTATTATGGTACTTTTCATGGTACATGTGAAGGGGAATGTTCTTGGTATGACTTTGCTTGTAAAATCTTTGAGCTTAAAGGAATTGATGTTAAAGTAAATAAAGTAACAAGTGAAGAATTTGTTAGACCAGCTAAACGCCCTAAGTTTAGTGTACTCGATAACTTTATGTTGAAGCTATATGGTTTAAATAGTTTTAGAAATTGGGAAGAAGCATTAGAAGAATATTTAAGATAATTAAAAGGTGCCATTGCGAAATTATGCAGGATTTCGCAATGGCACCTTTCGTTATTGGTATAGGATATTCCTAGGAGAAATTAAAACTTGAATTTACATTCGCAAACGCTCATTTTTCCCCATGTTTCTTGAGGAGTATGCCATGCACCAGTCCATTCGCCGCCATATGATGCACAAACAATAGGGCATTTTTCCTTAGCATCTTCGTTGTTCCAGATAGGGCCGGCAATGACATTGAGTTTTAATTCATTTGAGCCTTGAACGTCTGTATCAAATTCACATTCACAAACACTCATTTCACCAGGTACAACAGTAACCCATTGACCTGTCCATTTTCCAAGATGTGCAGCGCATACGATAGGGCATTTTTTCTTAGCATCTTCATTATTCCAAATAGGACCAGCAGGGATATTAACAGTATATTTAGCCATGATAAAGGCCTCCTTTAAATATGTAATGGTTTTGAAGTTTACTTTTCCGGAGAAGTAATTCTTGAGTAAATAATAGCATGAAATAAATATGATTAGGCTGTTTATAGCTAAGAGGAGAAAATTAAGGTTGAACAGTTGAAAAATTGGGTGAAGAGGAAAATAATATTGTGCACAATATTATGGTGATGAGCTAAGAGGAGAATAAAAGTAGAGTAAGTAAAATATAAATTAGAAGTACTAAATGTCCTATGATGAAAATACAATAAATAGAAGGAAAGGACAATGTATTGGCATAGTGAGATTTTGAGGAAAGGAGATTGTGAGATGTTAAAGAAAACAATTAACAAGTTTGAGCTTACAATAACGCCTTTAGGAGATAGGAAAGCTATCAGGTTAAGCTGGCATAAACCCGATGAAGAAAATAATTATATATATAAAATTTATGGTAGGCATACAGGAGAAAAAGATGAATTTAGTGAGTTAAGACAATATAAGATTCGTGTATTAGAAGTGCATCCAGGAGAAGTGCATCTTAGAAATTGGGTATCAGAGTATGGACTAGGTCAGATTGAATGCAATACTATGTATATAGATGAATTTAATAAAAGGCCTGAAGAAATGTGGAATTATGATGTGATTGCATTTGGCTTTGCAGATGTCAATGGTAATAAAGATTTAAATATGAAGAGTGCCATTATGTTAAAGGAATACATTAGGGCAGGCGGAGGCGTACTATTTGGGCATGATACAGTAATGATACATAAAAAGCACTTTCAAGCTTTTGCACCAGACCTTAATTTAATGCTTGAAGAGAGTGACGATAGGCAAATTAGTTGGTGTAGTACCATTTGTGTAGCTCAAAAGGGCCTGATTACTACAGTACCTTATGAGATGGGTCAGGTAAATACTAAATATAGAATTCCCACTTCTCATAGTTATTTTCAATATCCATATGGCGATGTATGGGTGAAGTTTGAGTCAGACCAAAGTCCTTATTTAACAACTTGGAAAAACTGTGCACTTATTCAAACGGGACATGCAAATGGAGAAGCAACGGATGAGGAACAAAAGTTAGTAATCAATACTATTTTTTACTTGGCACGCAATTTAAAGGCGGAGACGTACCTAAATGAAAATACGGAAGTAAGAAGGATACCTACCATGCCACAAGTTGAAGTGCTAAAGGTAGAAGGAGAGAAGATTAGCTTTAATATTAAGGAAGCAGAAAGTGGTATAAGGTATGAGTATTATGTAGAAGCCACACGTATTGATACAGGTTATAAGATGAAATCGACAATAGAAAGTATTCATATAGGACCAAGTATCATAGGCTATGCTATTGTGATGGATACCAATCCAGATACAATACCTAATGATATAGTTACTGTAGAAGGAAATAGTTATGAGGGAACTTTAACGAGTTTAGGCGGTGTATATATCCATATTAAAGCAATAGATGAATTAGGTAAGAGTTCAGAAACCTTACATTACTTCGTAAAATCTAAGTTGATGAAAGCTGGAAAAGTTTATAAAGAAACAGAAATCGGTTGGCAAAGATTTGATGATAGAGACCCACATATTTTAAAGATTGGAGAAAATTGGACTTACGAGACAGAGAGTAGTATGGGAACGTATAAGAATACGCAAACAATGATTAGTGGCAGCAATAGTAGGCAGCATTGTCTGATGTTTAATTTTGTGGGAACCAGGTTAAGGGTGATTCAAAGTTTAGGAAGTAATTATTCAACACAAGTTGTGTGTGAAATAGATGGCATCCCACATATGTATTCTGTACGTAAAAATGTAAGGCTTTACCAAGTACTTACTTTTGAAAAGATAGGGTTACCATATGGTGAACATCAAGTAAAAATTTATGCTAAAGATGGCGCAAAATTTGATTTAGATGCTATTGAGATTGATGTAGAAGGAAAAATAATGTAAACTTGGGAAAGGTTCTCTGAAAATTTTAAATTTTAGAGGACCTTTTTATATGTTATAGGCCTCAGATAGTATATAATAATACTTGGTGATGATATGGGAAAAATAGATATAACCATTGTGATTCCTAATTACAACGGAGAAAAGTACTTAAGAACATGTCTTGAGAGTATTTACAATCAAGGATATAGTAATTATGAGATTATTATCATTGATAACAATTCAACTGATAGTGATTATAAGTGGCTTAAGGACTACGGAGAGATTAGATTTAAACGCTTAGATAAGAATTATGGTTTTAGTAGAGCCGTTAATGAGGGTATTAAAGCGGCTCAAGGAAAATATGTATTACTACTTAATAATGATACACAGTTATGTCCTGAATTCTTAAGCACCATGTACATTGCTATGGAAAAAGATGATAAGATCTTTAGTGTCAGCAGTAAAATGATACAATATCACAACAAAGAACTTATTGATGATGCCGGTGATGGATACACGTTATTGGGGTGGGCATATAAGCGAGGTGATGGAAAGTCAATTAATCAGTATGAGAGGCAAGAACGTATATTTAGTACCTGCGCAGGTGCAGCGCTATATCGGAGAGACGCTTTTGAAGAAATAGGTTATTTTGATGAAAGCTTCTTTGCATATATGGAGGATGTGGATATAAGTTATCGGGCGAATATATATGGTTATAAAAATATTTACTTACCAGCAGCAAAGGTATACCATATAGGGAGTGCAACAAGTGGTAGTAAGTATAACGATTTTAAAGTTAAATTGGCTGCGAGGAATAATTTATATGTGCCTTATAAAAATATGCCAATGATTCAATTACTTATTAATCTACCGTTTTTATTAATCGGTATGCTCATAAAGGCAATATGGTTTAGTAAAAAAGGATTTGGAAGGACATATGTTCTTGGTATAAGGGAAGGCTTAAAGGGGCTAAAGTTAATAAAGCGTATACCATTTAAAGTGAGTCATTTAAAATATTATATTTATATAGAATGGTTGCTTATTAAGAATACGTTCATATATGTTATGGATAAAATGATGCCAAAACATAATGTAATAAAAAAGTATGAAGAGATACATAAGTATGAAGAGATACATAAGGAAGAAAGGATATAATAAAAATGGGTAAATTTAATTTTATAGAAACATCAATCAAAGATTTATACATCATTGAACCAACAGTATTTGGGGATAATAGAGGCTACTTTATGGAAAGCTATTCAAAACGTGACTTTGAAGAAGCAGGACTTACAATGAACTTCGTTCAAGATAATGAAAGTAAATCCAAAAAAGGTGTACTTAGAGGGCTTCACTTCCAAACAAAACATACACAAGGGAAACTTGTACGTGTCGTTGAAGGAGAAGTTTATGATGTGGCTGTTGATTTGAGAGAAGGTTCACCTACTTTTGGTAAATGGGAAGGTGTACTTCTAACAGCAGAAAATAAGAGACAGTTTTATGTCCCAGAAGGCTTTGCACATGGCTTCTTAGTATTGTCAGAAACAGCAACTTTCCAATATAAATGTACAGATTACTATGCCCCAGAATATGATGGTGGTGTATTATGGAATGATCCAGATATCAATATTACTTGGCCACTTGACGATATAGAAGAAGTATTACTTTCAGATAAGGATAAAGTACAACCAACTTTAAAAATGTTTATGCGCAAAGAAAATCCTTTCAAATATAGATAGAAAATTTAGAAAAATTGTTGCGCAACTAGTGTAAGTTAATATAAACTATTTATTGTAAAAAATTGGTTTATGGGTTATAGAAGAAATATGAGAAGAAGAAAGTTGAGGGAAGAATATGAGTAAAATTAAAAAGGCAATTATACCAGCAGCTGGACTAGGGACAAGATTTTTGCCGGCAACTAAAGCACAACCTAAGGAAATGTTACCAATTGTAGATAAACCTACAATTCAGTATATTGTAGAAGAAGCTGTGGCCTCTGGGATTGAAGATATCATTATCGTAACAGGACGTACAAAGAAGTCTATTGAAGACCATTTTGATAAATCAGTGGAGCTTGAGATGGAGCTTGAAAAACATGGTAAAAAAGAACTTCTTGAAATCGCACGTGCTGTATCTGATATTGCTAATATTTATTACATCCGTCAAAAGGAACCAAAAGGACTTGGTCATGCGATTTTAACAGCTAAGACATTTATTGGTGATGAGCCTTTTGCAGTACTTTTAGGAGATGATGTCATTACATCTGAGACCCCATGCCTTAAGCAAATGATGGATAAATATGATGAATATGGCAGCAGTATTTTAGGTGTACAAACAGTAGCACGTTCAGAAGTTAATAAATATGGTATCGTAGATGGACAACAAATTGGTGAACGTATGTACACAGTTAATAACATGGTTGAAAAACCAAAAACAGAAGAAGCACCATCTAATGTAGCTGTACTTGGTCGTTATATCATCAATCCAACAATCTTCAAATATCTAGAAAAACAAGAGATTGGTGCAGGTGGCGAAATTCAGCTTACAGATGCACTTTGCAAACTCGCACAAGAAGAGCCTATGTTTGCTTATGACTTCGTGGGTAAACGTTATGACGTAGGAAATAAAATGGGATTCCTTCAAGCAACTGTAGAATTTGCATTAGAGCGTGATGACTTAAAGGATGAGTTTAAGCAATATCTTTTAGATATTACAAAGACATTTTAATAAATATATAATATATAATATATAAATAATCTATAAGATTAAAAACTAAAAGGGAAAGCCGTGGGCTTTCCCTTTTTTAGTTTTATTATTGTGCTGAATGAATTTGAATTTCACCGTTGTTAAAGTTAACTTTTAAGTTTAATTGTTCAGCAATGAAACGAATTGGTAAGTAAGCTCTATTATCTTGAATTGTAGATTTGACATTAGAATCTTCAGAGTCAATTTGAATAACTTGACCGTTTACAACAGCAACATTATAACCAAGAGGCATTTCAATAAGTGTATCGCCACTTTGGATGATAGCTGTTTTTGTGCCTGCATTATATTGAATTGGTAAGCCGAGTGCTTCTGAAAGGACTCTTACTGGTACTAAAGTTCTACCATTGCTTACTAAAAGTTTATTTTTTAAATCTACTTTTTTGTTGTTGACAGTAAGTCCATAGTTAACAGGTGTAGCATGAGTTGTTAATTCTCTTGCTTGCGTTTGAATAAGTTTTTCTACAGTACTAGAAACAGTAGTTGGTGCAGTAGGTGCTACTGAAAGTGTCGGATTTTCTGGTGTTACTGGTGTTTCTGCTATTGGAGCAGTAGTATTTGATGAAGAAGTATTACCAGAACTAATAGATCCCCCAGATGATGTTGGCACTTTGTGAATAACAGGGACACTTACTGTAAGTGCTTTTCCTTTGGTTAAAAGTTGCCCAGGGACAGTGAATGTTAACACATCTGGAATAGAAGTCGTATCAATGTTATCGGCACGCATAGCAAATACAAATTCAGATGCATTGTTAACTTTAACACTTGATAGACCAGAAGGTTCTTCACCATTAGTTGTTTTTAAATTAAGTGAGCTAAGGATAGATGAATGTAAAGAACCAGCTGCGTATTTAGGATCTTTAAAAGCAGTATCTTCTAAGCGTACACCAATTTCGAAACGAGAAGAAGCAATATCAGAAGCATAAATAGGGCCTGTGATTACAGTAGCTGAGCCGCCGAGTAAAGCATTTTCTATGATAGGTACACTTACAGTTACATCTTGCGTTGTAGTTAATAATTGTTTTGGAAGTGTAAATGAAAGTGTATCAGTGATTGAATCTATATCAAGTACACTAGTTTTGATATTAATTAAGAATTCATGTTCATTATAGATATAAACGCTAGAGACCTTTTTATAATCTTCTTCAGATGCAAGCGTTTTTAAGTTAAGTGAACTAGTGATGTAAGAAGCAATAGAACTGCCATCCCACTTAGGATCTTTGAGGCTAGTATCTACAAGCTTTACACCAATAGATACATAGTCATTTAAGAAGTTTGAAGTATATAAAGTATTATTGTATGTACAGTTAGAGTCAGCAGTTACATCAACCACTACATTAGCCATATCTATGCTAATAGCAGGCCCAGTAGTAGTTGGCATATCTACATCTAATCCTGGTTTAGTGGTTACATCAATTGCAGAATCTGTAGTTCTTGATGTAAATTGCTTTGTGTGTAGAGCTGGTTGTTGCTGATAAGCTTGTGCAAAAATTGGAGAAGCAGATTGAGCAACTAATGTGGCTAATAATAAATAAGTCATTCGTTTGTTCATATTAAGTTATCCTTTCATGCTGTAATATTATAGATTTCACATTTATAACTTTTAGTTATTCATAATTTTTAGTAATGTGAAATCATTGAGAGAAACCTATTTACGTTGGTTTCTCTATATAGATTTATAGAAACCCTTTTGCATGTAAAATTCTACCATTTATCTAAATCTTTTACAAGATATGTAATAATCCATAGGCAGTTTATCGTTTTAACATGAAAATTAGAGACCTGTCCCCAAGTATTTATACCCCAAGTATTTGTCTCAAAATATGGTAGTGGGGTGGAAGATTATATGTGGTGAATCCGAAAGATTGGAAGTATTGTTAATTGTAGTTTAAAAAAGAAAAGTGATATAATATTTAACGGAGATAAAATATTATGGCGTGATGGGAGATGTAAATATGGCAATACTAGTGACTGGTGGTATGGGGTATATCGGTAGCCATACTGTTGTTGAACTTTTAGATAAAGGTGAAGAGGTTATTATTGTTGATAACCTTAGTAATTCGAGTATAGATGTATTAGATAAGATTGCTGCAATTACAGGCGTGAGACCTACGTTTTATGAGGTGGACTTATTAGATAAAGAAAAACTTGAATTTGTATTTAAGGAGCATCATATTGAGTCCGTGATTCACTTTGCAGGGCTTAAAGCTGTAGGTGAATCGGTGCAAATACCGCTTACATATTATCATAACAATATTACAGGCACATTAATCTTATGTGAGTTAATGGATAAGTACAACTGTAGAAACCTTGTATTTTCTTCATCTGCAACAGTATATGGGATGAATAATGAGGCGCCATTTGAGGAGACAATGCCACTTTCTACAACGAATCCTTATGGGGCAACTAAGCTTATGATTGAGGATATTTTACGTGACCTTTATAAATCAAATCATGAGTGGCACATTGTACTTTTAAGATACTTTAATCCAATTGGTGCACATGAAAGTGGTTTATTAGGAGAAAATCCAAAGGGAATTCCAAATAATCTTTTACCATATGTCATGCAAGTCGCTGTAGGTAAATTAGAGTGCTTAAGCGTTTATGGTGATGACTATGATACAAAGGATGGAACGGGTGTACGTGATTATATTCATGTGGTGGATTTAGCTAAAGGACATCTTTCAGCACTAGAATATGCAAGAGAGCATGCGGGTGCAGAGGCGATTAATCTGGGAACAGGAAATGGTTACAGTGTACTTGAAGTTGTTAAAGCCTTTGAGGAAGCAAGTGCCACACATGTTAATTATCGTATTGCACCAAGGCGAGCTGGAGATATTGCAACATGCTATGCAGATGCCAGCAAAGCTAAAAGGTTATTAAACTGGGAAGCCCAAAAAACGATTGATGAAATGTGTGCTGATAGTTGGAGATTTATAGAAAAGTTATCGCATCAATAGATGAAAAAATCGAGGTTCTTTAGAGAAGATGAAGCTGTCTTCTCTAGAGGACTTTTAGTTTTTTACTTGAAGGTTGAGGTTTTTTTGATATAATAAACTTTATTATAAGACTAAAATAGAGACGGAGAAGATAGGATGAAGTTATCCATTATTATAGTGAACTACAATACGTATAAGCTCACTAAACAAACAATTGAAGCTGTTATTAGTCAAGAAGTAAGTTTTAAATATGAAATAATATTAGTAGACAATGCTTCAACAGATGGAAGTATTCAAAACCTTCAAGAAGACTTTGAGGAAATTATTGCAGAAGAGAAGTTGAGAGTCTTTAGAAACGGACAAAACTTAGGATTTGCTAAGGCTAACAATCAAGGTATGAGAGCAGCTAAAGGTTTATATATATTATTACTCAATTCAGATACGGTGGTAGGACCGAACTGCCTTGAAAAATGTGTCGTGCAAATTGAGAGTGATAATAAAATTGGAGCATTAGGGTGTAAGGTAGTTTTACCAGATGGGAAACTTGATCATGCGTGTAAGCGTGGCTATCCGACACCGCGAGCGTCTCTTTATTATTTCTTAGGACTTGATAAAAAAGACCCTATTAAGTATGGACAATACGATGCGCTTTATTTAGATGAGGATGAAGTAGGTGAAGTAGATGCCTTAATGGGAGCCTTTATGATGATGCCTAAAGCTGTACTTGATAAAGTAGGGTTATTAGATGAAGACTTCTTTATGTATGGTGAAGACATAGATTTATGCTTTAGAATAAAAGAGACGGGACTACGTATTTTATATTACCCAGAGGTGTATATTACACATTATAAGGGTGGTAGTTCAAAGAAAAGAAGAAACAAAGTTATCTACGACTTCCACAATGCAATGTGGATATTTTATAAAAAACATTACTATGATAAATATAATATGTGGATAACCGGTTTAGTTTATGCAGGTATATGGTTGAAGTATGCATTAGAGATTTGTAAAAATTTCTTTAGGGGAATCTTACATTAAAACTTTATAATAAACGACTAAACTTAAGACAAAATTAGAGTGGAGAGAGTTGGGAATATGAAAAAAGAAGCGATATTACTTTACAATCCAAAGGCAGGACATAGAACAATCAAGTTTCAAATTGATTTAATTGCCCAGCAGTTACAAGAGTTAGGTTATGGCTTAAGGCTCTTTAGAAGTGCAAAGCCTGGTGATATTAAGGAATATATCATTGAGCATATTACAACAGACAATACAGATCTCATACTCATCGCTGGAGGAGATGGGACTGTTAATGAATGTATTACAGGGATGGGCATTAAAGACATAGATATTCCTATCTTAATCCTACCAGTAGGTACAGCGAATGATTTTGCTAATTCAGCAGGTATTCCATGTAAAATACAAGATACACTTAACTTAATTAAAGAAGATAACTTAAAGTATATTGATATTGGCAAAGTAAACGATAAGTATTTCGTTAATGTATGTAATATGGGACTCTTTAGTGGCGTATCGCATACAGTAGATTTAGAAATGAAAAAACGCTTTGGTAGATTAGCTTATTACTTTAAGGGATTTGAAGAAGTACAAAACTATCAGGCAATGGATATGACGATTACTACAGATCATGGCGTTCTAAATGAAAAGTATATTCTTGTACTTGTCTTTAATGGGAAAGGTGCAGGCGGTATGCTTAAGCTTGCTAAAGATGCGGACATTAGGGATGGTAAGTTTAATTTAGTTTGCATTAAAGATGTAGGCTTCTTTGAAGTACCAGGATTATTCCTTAAAGTATTACAAGGAGAACATTTAGACGATAGTCGTATAGATTACTTTACTTCATCTCAAGCTAAGATTGAGTGCCATAATCAAGATGCAAATGGTACGCACTTTGTAACGGATGTGGATGGTGAAGAAGGACCAGCATTTCCACTCAATATTGAGGTAATAGAAGATAAATTCCGAGTTTACTTGCCTGTAGGAGATGAGTAGGAGAAGGGCCGGTGAGTTTTAGTACCATGTCTGGCTGCACCTTACGTAATTTGTGATGCTCTAAGCTTATGAAATAAAGCAACGCTAAAACCGCTTTAATTCACTTCGCTAAGAGCATCAACAAATTACTCCGGAGAGGCAGACCAGCCATGGTGCTAAAACTCACCTCTTCTTCTAATCACTGGAGCTTCAGGCAAAACTCTACATTGCGTTTAAAGCGTTTAAAGTGAATTAAGTTTGCTTGAAGAGAAGTGGCGTAGCGCTCGTTGCACTGCGCTGTTGGAACGGCAATGGTTAGATAAAGGAATCGGGTGTACTTGAGATAAAGTAAATAATATAAAGTAGAATATGAGATAGATTAAATAAGAAGACATATTAGTTAAAGCTAGTATGGCTTCTTATTTTTTGTGTATGAGGAAATACTTTAGGCTCATGTGGGTGGGTGATGTGTTTCTTCATAAAGTTGTTAAAGTTAGCATAAAGTGAGGTTAAAGTGTAAAAATTTTCAAAAAAGTACTTGATTTTGGAAAAAATATCCTGTATAACATGATTATAACCTTTGCTTGTGGTAAAAAAAGTAAAAAGGGAATGCTAGTGAATTACAAATACATATATAAGATAGATGGAATGCAGAAATACAAACGATAAAAGTTTGGAGGGATACATATGTTGTGGGAGATGCTATATTGTGTAGTATTTTTTATATTACCTTTAGTAGGGATGTTTACAGCTATTGCTGTGAAGGCTTTTGGAAATAGTAATAATGAAGAAGTTGAGTTAGAGGAAGTTGTAGATCGCATTGTAGGAGGTAACAATGATATAAGAGTTGCTGTTGGTGGCGCTAGAGCAAGAGAAAGATATTACTATGAGAGTAGGATGCGGCCGTGTGAAGGTTTTGAGCAGGGGGCATTGGTGATAGATTTTTATGCCTATAGAGAATTGGGAGTCATTAAAATCTTAAAAAGAAGGATGTATGCTAGGGATGGTCCTGGAGACACGAGTTAAGGATAGGAACATATTTACATAGATGAGGAGTATGAGGGCAGCTAGAAGGCAGAAAAGAAATAGAAAAGAAATAGAAAACAGAAGGATAGTAAAGTATAAAAAGTTAAGAATGATGTGAGTCAAGAATGATGTGGGTTGTCGGATAGGGTGACTTGGAGACGTACACTAGAGATGATGAGTAATGAGAGGGCCTGCGATAGAGGCCAAAGAGAGTGAGACGTACTGAAGGCACTCTGGATGACTTAGGGTATGTAGTCAGAAAGAAGAGGTAAGTAGTAATAAATGTAGGGTTGTAAAAGCGTGGGTGTATAAGGTATAAGTGCGTAGGTATATAGGTATATAGGTATATAGGTATGTAGTATGAGGCCTGTGGTGGGGCTGTTGATAATAATAGTGAGGAGAGAGGTAAAATTGTGAGAGGTAAATAGGAAAAGTAGAGAGGCTATAAAAGTAACGAGGATATGTCATTAGCGCAATGTAACTAATGCGTAGTAACGCGACTAGACTATAGATATAAACTATTATGTTTGCTTTATAAATGATTATGTAGCCCATTTTGCATAGGCAAATGGCGGCAGTGTACCGCCCTAGAAGAGGGTTTGACGATAACATTTGTAGATTAAATGAGTAGCTTATAAATTGGCGGCTATAGTGTAGGAAGGTGAAGTCAGAGGTGCAAAGTGCTGATGAAGAATTCAGATGTAAGGAAGAAGAAACCTAGTAGACCGTCTAGGTATGTGAGAGGAATAAGTGAGGTAAAAACAGTTTTCTGTAATTATGGGAAAGCGGAGCCCGTGTAGGTTGCAGAAGGCTAGGTGAGTTTATGAGACGTGATAAGTCATAGTAGGAAAGGAGGAAGAGTTTTAAAATCCCTTTAATTGAAAATAAATAACCATAGCGAAGGTTTACGCAGGGCCATTTTATAAATGATACGGCATTTATAAAATGGCCTATTTTTTAACGTTGAAGAAGTAAGTATTTCCCGGAAAATGTTTATAAAATGAATGTTTTGTAGAAAAAGATACAAAGAAATCATAGGAATAACTAGATTTTATAGATGTGAAATCTATAGAAGAAAAAGATTATAAAAAATTTTAAAAAATATATAGGGAAAGTTTTTTTGAAGGACATATATAAGGGTGTAAGGAGGTGATAAAGATGGCAATCACAACAGAACTTAAAGGAATTAAGTTAGTGCTTGATCTAGAAAAAGGTTCTCAAACTATTCCAAACTGCAATCCATCTGCAACAGATGAAAGCTTAAACGCTTTAGGCAAAGCAGTTGCTGGTTTAGTACAGTCTCCTGTGGAAGCAATCGTTAAGGTTGAAGAAACAGTACTTATTGAGGAGTAATCTAGAAGGAGCAGCAAAATCTTAAATGAAAGGAGGTCATAAATATGGCTGAGATTACAAAGAAAAATCTTGTGTTATCTTTTAATACACCAGCAGGTGCAACACTTAAACTAACAATCAATACACCAAATGAATCACTTACATCTGAAGAAATCAGCAAAGCTATGGATGCAATTGTTGATGCAAGAGCTTTTGGTGAAGAGCAAGTTGTAGCTACTAAGGAAGAAGCTAAATATGTTATCCAAGAAGTAGAAGCAATTGAACTCTAAGATTTAGTCAGAAGAGTTGATTGATGCAAAATGGAAATAATTTCATTATATATGGAACTAATCATGAGAAGGAGTCGTCTATATTCAATAGACGACTCCTTTTTATCATGCCTCTTATTGTATTTTCAATGAGTTTAGACTAGAATAGAGATAAGATGTGACTAGAATGTAAATAAAAAAGGAAGTTTTCATAAATAGAAATCAAGAAACTGATATAAAAAGAAAAGGGGACAAATAATGAGTAGAAAAATTATGAGCAAATGGCTTATGATCTTAGGACTTAGCGCGATATATACAGTTAATACTTTTGCAGCAACAATAAGTGATGTACCAAGTTCACATTGGGCATACAATTCGATTGTAGATATTGAAGAGAGAGGATTCATGTCATTAAATAGTGCAGGAAACTTCTTCCCAAGTGCTACAATGAACTACTTTGAGGTAGCAGATGTTATGGCAAAAGCTACAGGCTATGTAGATGTTGAAGTCAATAAGAATGTAGATGAGACATTTAAAAAGCAAATCATTGCCAACTATGAAAAACAAAAACCAACCCTAGAAGCGTATGCGAAAAAGTATAGTGCTTGGGATAAATTATATGACCAACAAGTAGCTTATCTTTTAGGTAGAGGTTATATTTCTACAAGTGACTTAGATAGCTTTGTAACATCATCAGGTAAACAAACAATGACTAAACAAGATTTAGCTGTTTTAATTGTAAGATTCTTAGGTAAAGAAACAACAGCTAAAAATACATATAAATCAACTGGTTTTGCAGATGAAAGCAGTATTAAAGAAGCAAATAGACCACACGTAGCTTACCTTAAGAGTTTAGGACTTATTAATGGGACAGGAAACTTTGAACCAAATACAAAGGTAACAAAAGCATTATGTGCAAAAATGTTTAGTGATGCAGCTATTTATAAAGAAAAGTCAAATGGAACAACAGGTAATTCTAACAATACAAATAATAATACAAATGCAGCAAGTGAACAGGTTACTATTAAAAAAGTATTGACTAAAAATGCAAATGAATATTATGTATCATTAGTAAGAGGAAATAATACATCTTACTATACAATTAAAAATACAGTACAAGTTTTAGATGCAAATGGAAAAGCTATCAATATCCTAGATGTGCCAGCAGAAACAAAAGCAACAGTTACAATTGCTCTAGAAAATAGTACAGAATATATTACAAGCATGCGTTTAGTAGGCGATGCAACAAATAGTACAGATAACTCAGAGACAACAGGCTCAGATACAAATACAACACTTCAGACAGTTTCAGGTACGCTTGTTGAGCCAAGTAGCAATGGCATTATGCGTATCGCACTAGCTGATGGTACAATTAAAGTGTACATTTTAGATGCAAACAATGTTACTTTCTTAAATGGTGTAGTAGCTTCAGCTGATGATATTGCAGTGGGTGATAAAGTAACACTTACGCTACAAGGAAATTCTGCGCTTAAAGTACAAGCTACAAGTTCGACGACAGGTAGTACAGGTGGAAGTAACAATAACGGTACAAATACAGGCGTATCAGCTGTAAATAGTGGTGAAGTTATAAGTAAAACATTTACAACTAAAGGCTATGTTTTTACAGTGAAAAATGGTAGTACAGAAATGGATATTACAGTACCTTCAACAGCTAAAATCACAAGAAATAACAAAAGCAGTGAAATTGTAGACATTAGAGTAGGTGATACATTAGCTTTCACAAAAACAAATGGTGTTGTAACGGCTGTGCAAGCAACTGGTGTTAAGAAAACAGTAGAGGGAACATTAAATGCCTTTACATTATCTGCAAATCCAACGCTTACAATTAAAACATCAGCAGGGCTTGAAACTTATCATGTAGGTACAGATGCAGAATTTTATGATCAAAAAACTAGAAAGTATATTACACTTAGAGAACTTCACTTAGGTCAAAGCTTAGAGGTTGTTTTAGATAGTAAAGAAGCTATTTCTGTAGATGTGGTATCAAACAATGGCTATGCCAACTATAAAGCAACAATTAGTGAAGTAGGTTCAGGTTATAGCTATATTGATGTAGTTGTAGATTATGACCCAATCTCAGGAGGCAGCCAAGTACCAAAACGCATTTATACACCAGTAGATTTAACAATCACATTAAATGGAAAAGTACAAAGTAGAAGTGTGCTTAGAGAAGGTATGGAGCTTGTAATAACATATGAATATTTAGATGATACAGCACCACAAAAAATTCTTATTTTAGAATAAAGACTTTAGGAAAGTGTAAAGTTTCAAATTAAAACAACGTAGGGGTGGCATGGAAAAGTGTGTCACCCTTACGTCATTATTAAAGAAAGGAAAATGAATATGCTAGACAGAGGGCGAAGAAGCAAAAAGGTTATCAAAATATCAGATCGCAGAAGAAAAGGTCATACAGTACGAGTAGACAACCATATGATACGAATAGCAGTTGCCGTAGGAATTGTAATAGGAATTTTATTAACCTTCATGCCAAATGCATATCAAATTACTATAGATGGCACCGTAGTTGGGGCAATTAAAGATAAAAAGGTCATAGAACATGCAAAGGAGACTGTAGAAGCACAGTTAAAAAGTGAATATGGCACAAATATACAGTTTGAAGATGATCTTGTTTTAAAAAGATATAAAGCAAATAAAAAAGATTATATCCAACCAGAATACCTTGTAAGTTATATGCGTAATTCTATGGGGATACTAATAGAATTTAAGGAAATCCTTGTAGATGGTGAATCTGTGGGGATTGTAGCTACAGATAAAGAAGTCGAAGCGTTAAAAGCGGCGCTTAAAGAAAAATATTATGGTGATAGTGATGTAGAGGTGGAGTTTGGCAAAGATGTAAAGATTGTAAATACATTTGCTAAAGAAAGTGACCTTACAAGCATTGAAAGACTTGTAGAGATTTGTAGTGCAACGACACCGAAATCTGTGACTTATACTGTGAAATCTGGGGATACATTATACGGTATAGCCCTATCTCTGGGGATAACTGTAGATAATCTTAAAAGTGCAAATCCACAGATGAATGATAAAACTGTACTTAGTATAGGCGATGAACTAAATGCCAACATTTATGAACCGCTTTTACCACTAAGAATAGTAGAAAAACAGAAAACAGAGGCACAAGGTGGAAATAAGGCGACTCAAACAGAGGCAGGAAATCAAGCTGAAAGTAGTGAGTCAAATACAAGTAAAACAAATACAAATAGCTAGTGACATATAATGATTTTATATAGGCAAATCTGTATAGGCAGAAATAATTTGATAATATACAATAGGGGGATTATGAAATGCAAAAAATCGCAGTAATTGAAGATGAAAAGACAATCTCGGACATTATTAAGTACAACCTAGAAAAAGAGGGATATGAAGTTCATGTGGCTTATGATGGAGAGGAAGGCTTAAGGCTTATTAATAAAGTAGACCCAGACCTTATTATGTTAGATATTATGATGCCTAAGCTTGATGGGCTTGAAGTATGTAAAACTGTAAGACAAACTAAAAATACGCCAATTATTATGCTGACAGCAAGGGCAGATGAAATTGACAAGGTACTAGGTTTAGAATTAGGTGCAGATGACTATATTACAAAGCCATTTGGAATGCGTGAATTAATCGCAAGAGTTAAAGCAAACCTTAGAAGAGTAAGTAGTAAGTCAATTGCAGCAGAAAATAGTAGTGATATTTTAATAGAAGATAATCTAACAATGGACCTTTCTAAATATGAAGTTTCTAAAGAAGGCAATGTAATAGATTTAACGCTTAGAGAATTTGAACTTCTTAAATTCTTATGGCTAGAAAAAGGTAAGGTCTTTTCAAGAGAAACACTTTTAGAAAAGGTTTGGGGTTATGAGTATTATGGAGATGTAAGAACAGTAGACGTAACCATTAGAAGACTTAGAGAAAAAATAGAAGATGATGCATCAAAGGCTAGTTTTGTATTAACTAAGAGGGGTGTGGGCTACTATTTTAAAGGATAAGGAAATGAAACTTAGTATACAAGCAAAGATTGTAATGATTTATTTATGTACGATTGTTATTATCATGCTAATCAGCGGAACTTTCATTGTTTATTCAACAGAGCAGCGTGACTACAAACAGGTTCAAAGTGAGATGGAGCAGCTCACAGATTCCATCGCTACCAGATATGAATGGAATCAGAAACAAGATGACATTGATGAGATGCTAAAAGAGTATCTCAATTTAACAAATGGTAAAAGTAAGATTTACCGATTGGATGCTACAGGAAAGGTAGAATGGGGAACAAGTAATGCAATCCCAGAAGGCGAAACAGTATCACAAGAAGTGGTTATTCGTGCGATTAATACAAAAGAATTTGCAATGGCATCAGTGAATCACTTTGGAGGTATTTTAAGCGGTCGCAAAGAAACAGATTGTGCAAGACCTATTTTAAATGCACAAGGAGACAGCATTATAGCCATTATCTATGTTGTATCAGATATTACTCAAATCTATGATAATATGGAACGTATTATGGGAACAATCGCAACGAGTTTAGTTGCTTCTATGTTCATTATGATTGTTTTCGGTGTATTTTTCTCAAAAATGATTACAGCGCCAATCAAAGCATTAACAGTAAGCGCGAAGAAGCTGGCAAAGGGAAATTCCATTACGCGTATTCCAGTAGAGGCAAATGATGAAATCGGTGAGCTCACTCAAAGTTTCAATTACATGGCAAGCCAACTGAGTAATACGATGGAAGTCATTACTAGTGAGAAGAACAAGTTAGAGAAAATCTTCGAACATATGGCAGATGGTGTGATGGCCTTTAATAGACAAGGGATGCTAATCCATGTGAACTCTGTATGTTATGATATGATTGGGGTCTTAAATATGGGCCACCGTTTTAATGCGATCTTTGAGAACATTGATGCAGAGATGGATTTTGAAAGACTTTTATTAGGTGAGGCGAATAATACTTTAGAAAAGTTGGTTGTTGTAAATGGGAAATATTTAAATATGCATTTTGATGTGTATCTCAATGCGAAGCAGGAACCAGATGGACTAGTTGTAGTCATTCAGGATGTTACCAAACAGCAAAAGCTAGATGAAATGCGAAAAGAATTTGTGGCCAATGTGTCCCATGAACTTAGAACACCACTGACGACAGTTAAGAGCTATACAGAAACTTTAATAGATGGTGCCATTGAAGAAAAAGAGATGGCCCTTCATTTCTTAAATGTTATGGATAAAGAAACAGACCGCATGACAGCACTTGTACATGACTTATTAGAACTTTCACGTATTGATAATAGACAGATTCAGCTTAATTTAGCAGAAATAGATATGAAGGCGCTAGTAGATGAAGTATTAGAGGCACAAATCATACATATTGATAAAAATGGTCATAAGTTAGTTTATAAAGTAGATGAGACTCAGGAATATTATATTTATGGTGATAGCACAAGAATTAAGCAAGTGCTTCATAATATCATGTCTAACGCCATAAAATATAGTATTGACCCAGGCACAATCACTGTTTCACTTAGAAAAGAAAAAGCACGAATTATTGTAGAAGTAGCAGATACAGGTATTGGGATACCCGCATCGGATCTCGCACGTATATTTGAGCGTTTTTACCGTGTAGATAAGGCGAGGTCTAGAAAGCTAGGTGGTACAGGACTTGGTTTATCTATTGCAAAAGAATTAGTTGAACTACATGGCGGCAATATTCGTATTGATAGTGAAATAGGAAAAGGAACAGTTGTTACATTAAATTTTCTTGATTATGATGCACCACTAAATAACTAGTAACATGTGTAAAAAAAACGTTATTATGATGTAATGCATTTGTAATATATATCTTATATAATGTAAGTGTAATAAATTATCTATTAAAAAAATGTTGTTAGAAAGGGGGATTCGTAACTATGAAGTGTATTAGAAAAGTCATTGTGCTACTCATGCTAAGCTTAATTGGTGTATTTGGTACAACAATTTATGCAGCGGAAGGAAACGAAGGCTCTAATGTAGTTGTTAAGTCAGAACAGAAGGATGGCAAAACCATTGAGTATTTGGCAAGCGAAGATGGGTACATCTCTCGAATCACCCAGCCTAATAAAATTAATATGACAACTTTCGAAAGTAAAATTAATTTAATGGGTGAAGCCTCATCTCAAGGAACAGAAATCACAATAGAGATTTATAATACAAAGACAATCACTAAAGCAGGCAAGAGCGAAACTGTATTTAAGAGTGAACCTACTTATACTTATAAACTTGGCAAAGTAGGCACAACTTGTACTTTCAACCAAATCTTAGATTTAGTTGTAAGTGACAATAAAATCGTCGTGAAGTATACAGATGCTACAGGCAAAGTAAATGATGAAATGGCATTTTATATTACACGTGAGTCAGAAGAAAGTAAACAGCAAATTAAAAATTACGTTGTTTTTCAAAGTGTAAAAATATCTCAATAAATAAGGTGAGACGATGAGAAGTAATATACTTAAAGTATTTGTTTTAGGTATACTCATTGTAGGGTGCATATGGCAAACAACGATATTATGGCTTGGCGATCTGTCAAGCCATAATTTTTTACAACAAACTGAGTCTATGCATCATATAATAGTTCAACCTAAGGCAATATGGGTAAATGTAGGCAGCTTAGCCTATAATATCCAAGAGGTGAAAAGTGAATATGAAACAAGGTTAACAGATGAGTTTACTGAGCAGCTTAAGGGACAGGAAATTAAACTAGAGGTAGATAAAAGTTTGACCTTTGAAGATGCATTTAATAAGCGTGGCATTATTTACGAGTATGGGACATATCTTACTTTAGATGAGATTGTGGGTATGGAAGTCACTAAATCGGCAGGAGAAATACGTATTAATAATATTTTAGTAGACTTAAGTGACTACAATGAACATAAGACCTATCTCTATTTAATAGGTAGGGAATCTGACCCAATTTACAAAGTGACACTTTCAAGTAAGTTGGAGGCACACTATAGGGTATTGAAGAATGTTGATTTAGATAACAATGAAATCACATATCAGCCAAGTAATACATGGACAACAACGACTAAAGAATACATCCAAGGTAATGTTTTTTTACCTAATATTAGTACCAGTACACCAATGATTTATGAACAGCTTGTGCTTACGAATAATGTACAACAAGATACAATGGAGGAAACTAAAAACAGACTTTCAAACTATGTCAATACGTTCTTCTCCAATCCGCTTGTTAAAGAAGTAGAAAGTGCAGGAGATGGCAGTATCATTTATCGTGAAGGACAGAAAACAAGTGTCAGATATAATCCAGTGGGAACATTGGAATTTAGTATCGCGACGGCCACAGAAGCAGACCGCTTATCAAGTGTGGAAAAGATGGTCGCTGTGAATTCGTTTGTGGAAAAGAGTCCAAGCATTCCAAGATCTATTAAGCAGGGGCTTTACTTAAGTAACATTATAGAGCAAAAGGGAAAAGGTGAAACGACTTATCAGTTCGATTATCAGTATGAGGGCATGAGTGTACTTCTAACGGAGCGTTTTAAAGATGAGCTTGGTATCAATGCGATGCTGGAATTAGTCGTAAAAAATAATCAGATTGTTAAAGGAAAGTGGCTTTTACTAGACATTGAGGTAGACACTGAAGGGGCGCAGAAGAAAGGCGAACTGACAAAGAGCTTCAATAGTGTGATTGATGATGTTTATAAAGGACAGAAATTACAAGATTTAAGGTGTAGTTACATTATTAACAGCATGAATGAACCGATTACATTTAACTGGGTAATAACATATAGTAGTGAAGCAGATTTATCAGATAATAATACTGATAATGAAAGTAATAACATAAAGGGCAATATTACGACTGGTAATAGTGTCAATGCAAGCGTTAAAGAATAGGGGTGAGGAGATGAATGGTAGAAAGATATTAAATGAACTCATTGCTATTTTTATATTTTTAAATGTAGCGCTATTTACTTTTAATGTAATCAAGACTGTGGCTAATTATAGATTAAGTGAAGCACGTATTAATAATGTTATTTACGCATTAGAACAAAAGCAAATTTATTTAGAAACAAAGCTTCCAAGGAATTTTGGACCTAAAGAGCAGGCAACTTTAAGTGACCTTTTAGGAAGTAGCACAACAGTAGAAAGATATGACTTAGTAAGTGCTTTATTTGGCGCTAAAAATGGGAATATTACTGTATCTAAGGATAGTAATGAGCCAGATGTTATTATTCATAAGTTTCAAGATGAAGCTTTAGAATTTAGTAGAAATACAATTACATATACAAATAGTAGTGTCCCTGATAAGGGAACGCAGAAGATTAGCATTCAAAATGCAAAAAAGGTGTGTAAGGCATTTATAAAACGGTTAAACTATAGTAAAGTTTTTGAAAATTCAGACATACAATATAGTGAAGTAGAAAATTGTCTAGAAATGACATTTTTTGAAAGACATAAAGGATTACCAGTGTTTGATACCTATATTACTTTTGAAATCGTAGATGGCCAGATTAAAAAGGCAACAATGAAGCTTGGTAAAATAAGTAAGCTAGAAGGAGAAGTAGGCAAAAAAACTATTTACCCAATAGACTTAGTACTATTTGGCATAGATGATGATTTAGAAGTAGAAAAGCCAATTTATATTACAAATATTACACTAGGTTATAAAACGATAAATCAAAAAAATATAGCCCTTTTAGGCGCACAACTTATACCCGTGTATAAAATAGAGTTCAAAGGTTTAAATAATCCTATATATGTGAATGCTTATACTAATAAACGAATAGAATAATATTAGTAGAATAAGCTTTTTATTTAAGGTGTTTAATGATATAATACAATGTGGTATAGAGCGTAATGTTTTGTTTAAATAATTATTAAGAGGTGTTAAGGTTGAGCGAGTTGTATATAAATGGTGGCAAACGCCTAGTTGGAGAAGTAACTATTAATGGAGCTAAAAATGCAGCAGTTGCTATTTTACCAGCAGCTCTTTTAGTAGATGGAATAAGTGAAATTGAAAATTTACCATATATAGATGATGTACAAAAGTTAACGAGAGCTATGGAGGACTTAGGTGCAGTAACTACATTAGAGGATAAACATACTTTAAAAGTAGATGGCTCTACTTTATTTAATCATAGAGCAGTTAATGATTATGTAGGACATATCAGGGCTTCTTATTATTTAATAGGAGCTTTATTAGGGCGCTTCAAAAAAGCTGAAGTAGCTATGCCTGGTGGTTGTGATTTTGGCGGCAGACCAATCGATCAACATATCAAAGGATTTGAGGCACTTGGTGCAACAGTTGTAGTAGAAGATGGTGTCATTAAAGCACATGCGGACAAATTAATTGGGACAGACATTTACTTAGATGTAGTAAGTGTAGGTGCAACAATTAATGTCATGCTTGCAGCAACACTTGCTGAAGGTACAACAATTATTGAAAATGCAGCAAAAGAACCTCACGTAGTAGATGTGGCAAACTTCTTAAATATGATGGGTGCTAGTATCAAAGGTGCAGGTACAGATGTTATTCGTATTAAGGGTGTAGAACGTTTAAGTGGCGGCAGATACTCTACAATCCCAGATCAAATAGAAGCTGGTACTTATATGATGGCAGCAGCTATTACAGGTGGGGATGTATACGTACGTAATATCATTCCAGAACATATGTATTCTGTAAGTTTAAAAATGATGGAGATGGGTATCACTATCGAAGAAGGTGATGACTACATTCGTGTAGTAGCACCACAAAAGCTAAAGGCAACAAATATAAAAACATTACCTCATCCAGGGTTCCCTACAGATTTACAACCTCAAATGGCTACACTTTTGAGCATTGCTGAAGGAACAAGCACAATTATCGAAGGTGTATGGGACAATCGCTTCCAATACATTGATGAACTTAAGAAAACAGGAGCCGAGATTACAGTAGAAGGACGCACAGCTACTGTAACCGGAGTAAAAGCACTTCATGGTGCAGAAGTAAAAGCAACAGACTTACGTGCTGGCGCGGCATTAGTTTTAGCAGGTCTAAGAGCATCAGATGGTAATCCAATGATTATCAGCAACGTTAAATTCATCGACCGCGGCTACGAAGCCCTCGAAGAAAAGCTCACAGCCCTAGGCGCAGATATCGTTCGTAAGAACTAATTATAATTTATTAAAACAAAAGAGCATCATAACAGATATAAAAAAGCTACAGATGATAACACCTCAAAGGTTTATTTCTGTAGCTTTTTTATATCTGTTATCCAAGCATAAGCTTATGCTATACCATTTTATTTTTCAGGTGGTGTATTGCGAGATACCCATTGATTATTAGTAGCTGTCTTTTGCGCTTTATCATGAAAGTACTTAGTACCTTCTGTACTTTGATAAGGATTTTGTCCCACCCATTCATTATCAGTAGCAGATTTCTTTGCTTTATCCATAAGTATTGCCTCCTTTTATGTCCACAAACATTATAAATCTATTATCCCACCAACAAATAAAAAAATACTGGCATATAAAGCCAGTATTTTTTTATTTGTTGGTAAATCAAGCAGAAAATATTAGCTTTATGCTGACCCATAAAGAAAACACTTACAACTGTAACTGCCCTAAGCTTTTGCAAGGCAGAACTCTTGCATAAAGAAAGTTTAAAATTAACACCCGGATTAGTCTGTATATGGAGCAATTTGATGAAACACTTAACGAAGGGGAATGAAGCGGTGTTAGCGGTGCTGTTTGAACGGAGCGTAGCGCAGTGAGTTCACCGCGTTGCTTTGTTCACCAAGTTTAGCGTTTCACAAATTGCGTAGTCAGCAGCTAAGGAGGGCGTTAATTTTAAACTGAGCTCTTACGTAAGAACCCTACTCCAGTGTAAATTTACCCACAATATCTTCTAATACTTCCACACACTTCATATTTGTAGTAGCAAGTGCATTGGTTTGAGTGGTTGTACGTACCATATCACTTGTTTTTTCGGCGATATCCATGACACCTTTGCTAGCTTCTGTGATTGTGGCATTAATGCCTTGAATAGATTCATTAATTTGCATCGTAGTTGTAGAAAGTGTATTAATAGCTTCAAAGATTTGTGACATATGACTTTGAAAGGCGTTAGCATCATTGGCATATTGTTTGCTGACATTCATGAAATCCTCATAGTCACTAAGTACAACATTTTCTAAGAAGTCACTAGTATCCATTAAGCAGTTAGACATATTAGAGAAGGCGTCATGTACTTCTGTAATAATGCTGCTGATATCACTGACAGCTTTGCTAGTTTGAGAAGCTAGGGTAGAGATTTCAGTAGCAACTACAGCAAAACCTTTACCGGCATCACCGGCGCGAGCAGCTTCAATAGAAGCATTAAGTGCAAGTAGGCTTGTTTGAGAAGAAATACTCGTAATGGTATTGGTAAGTGCATTTATTTTTTCAACGGCCTGAGCTTTTTCAATAGCAAGGGCTGTTTTATCTTTTACACTAGTATAAACATCAGCCGTTTTATTTGTAGCAGAAGCTGTTTTATCATAAAGCGCATTGGCACGATTTAAGACTTCTTCTGAAAGTTCATTACCAGTACGTGAGAGTGTACTGATGGCAGTTGTATTTTGATTAATAAGTTGTGTGTTATCACTAATTGTTTCAGTGGTGGCAGCAGTTTCTTCCATACCAGCAGCTAGCTCTTCAGATGTGGCAGAGTTGTCCATGCAGTTTGTATTGACGTGCTCAATAGCAGAAGAAAGTGAATTCATATTATTTGTAAGCGTAGTACAAGAGGTATTCATATTCTTAACAATATCACGAAGCGCTTCACGCATGGTATGAACAGCGCGTGCCATATCGCCTGTTTCATCTCGCAAGGTATAGAGACTATTACTATCATGTGTTGGCCTGAAGTCAAAGTGAGCAGTCTTTTCGATGATGGCAGTAAGTTTAGTGATAGGGCCTGTAATACGTTTACTTAGGAAGAAGCTTAAGATAAATGAGATAATGACAGCGAGTACACTAACGAGTAGAAGTTTTAAGGTGAGGTAAGTAGAACTTGCATAAATCTCAGAATTAGGCGCTGTTAAGACTAACTTCATACCATTATTAAGTCTTGTATAAGTCATACTTTTAGATTGGTGACTATATGTATAATTAGAAATAATGTTTTGGGCATTTTCATCATTTAATATGTCTAGAAGTTGTGTAAGAGAGAGGTCTTCTAAATTAGTATTAGGGTCTAAATCTTTGTGATATAAAATGTTGTTATTGGCATCAGTAAGAAAGGCATAACCGGAATTGTAGAGCGTAGTTGAAGAAAGGATATCTTGAACTGTTTTAAAATCAATATCCATACCAACAACACCAATAGAAGTGCCATCTTTAAAAATGGGGACAACATAAGAAATCATATATGTATTAAGGTTTGCATTCATATAAGGATTCATCCAAGTAGCGGCTTTGTTTTGAGTGGGAATATAGTACCAGCCGACATGCTCTGTATCGCTAGGATCATAAGTACTAAAATCTGTAGGCGTGGAAGTTTCAAAATTGCTATTTGTATCAGAACGCACTAAGAATAAACCAGATGTTGGCTGTGTAAATTCTGGATTAAAACGAACATAAACACTTAATGCACCAGTAGTATGTGTTCCAAAATCAATGGCAATGTTTGTAAGTTCATCTGTGTAGTGATTAACATAAGTTGTACTCCGCTTAAAGATATTTACATCAGTTAAGCTATCTTCAGCTATAAGTGCCAGGGTGTCTACAGATTGTTCGATTCGAGAGATAAGGGTGTTGATTTCGTCGCCTTTGTTGCCACAGGTGAGTTGCATAAATTGATTGGAGTTAGTGGTAGCAATTTGCGTGGCATCAAAAATACTAATTGACCCAATGATGAGAGAGGTAAGGATACTACCGATGACAAAGATAAAGATAATTTTTGCCTTTAATGACTTCATTATAGAGACCTCCTTGTATAATATAATAAATTCACGGAACTTCTAGCCTTATATTTCAAGGCTTTTCATTTCGATTATTTTAAAGATTATTTGATTTGAAAAACTACTATTTAGAAAATAATGAATTATTAAAATTATACCATATAAGGGCATAATTATCTATATCATAAAGCATTTAGATTTTGGACAAATTAGGAAGCCAAAAGAAAAATACTTATAGTTTTTAAGGTCTTTTTTGCCAGTATAAGTTGAAATGCGTATAATGTTATTAGCGCATTGTGTAAACTACATAATAAACAAGAGAAAAAGGCGGTGAGAAGGCATGCGTATTTTAGAAGGCTTAGTGAAGATTTCTGTAAGAGAGCTTGTGGAATTTGTTTTAAGGCAAGGGAGCATCAATGCATCAGCCATTAGTAGCAGTAATAGAGCTGTACTTGGAACGTTGGCACATAAAAAGATTCAAAAAAGCATGGAAGCCAATTATGAAGCAGAGGTTAGACTTGTTCATGAATGTGAAATAGAGGGAATCGTTTATGTTGTAGAAGGTCGGGCAGATGGGATTATCAAAGATTTGGTAAGTGTGACCATAGATGAAATAAAGACGACAACGACAAGCCTTGATCAAATTGATGAAAACTATAACCACTTACACTGGGCACAAGCAAAATGCTATGCTTATTTTTATGCGAAGCAAAATGACTTGCCAGAAATGCAAGTAAGGCTCACTTATTACAATATCGACACCAAAGAAATTAAAAACCTTCAACGCAGCTTTTTCTTCTCAGAATTAGAAGCCTTCTTTACCCAGATTATTCAAAAATACAACAAATGGATTAAGTTCTATATGGCATGGACGAAGGAGAGGGACAGGTCTCTAAAATTGGTGGCGTTTCCTTTTGAGAATTATCGGGAGGGGCAGAGAGCCTTAGCGGTGAGTGTGTATAAAAGTATTCAAAAGGGCGAAAGATTATATGCTAGTGCACCAACGGGAATTGGAAAGACCATTTCCACGTTGTTCCCTTCCTTAAAGGCTATGGGGGAAGGGTATGGCACGAAAATCTTTTATCTAACGGCGAAGACGATTACAAGAACGGTGGCAGAACAGGCGGCGCATTTACTTTATAATAATGGGGCGAAGGTGAAGGTTGTAACGCTAACGGCTAAAGATAAAATTTGTTTTATGGAGAAGACGCAGTGCAATCCGGAGTATTGTCCTTATGCAAATGGGCATTTTGATAGAGTGGATGATGCGGTATATGAGATTATTAATCAGAGTGATTTATGGAATCGTGGTCAGATAGAGGAGCTAGCTAAGAAATATCAGGTATGTCCCTTTGAACTATCATTGGACTTATCGGTGTGGGCAGATATAGTGATTTGTGACTATAACTATATGTTTGACCCAACAGTAGGACTTAAACGCTTTTTAGATCATAGTGATTTCATTATATTAGTGGATGAGGCACATAATTTAGTGGATAGGGCGCGCGAGATGTATTCAGCTAGTTTGTCGAAGCGTCAGTGTCTGCAAGTAAAGAAGACATTAGGCAAACAGTTTCCAACCATTAGTAAAGAACTTAACAAGATTAATGAGTATATGTTAGACCTTCGTAAGGATTATATTGAAATGACTGGCAGTTATATTAGTAAGGAAGCACCTAAAAAGCTTTATACAATTCTTAGAAAATTTATAGGTGCAGTAGATAAGAAATTACAACAAGGACAAGCTGGAGATATGCCTAAGGAACTTATTGACTTTTACTTTGAAGCTTTTCAGTTTAATAAAATATATGAGTTTTTTGATGATCATTATGTGACTTATGGCGAAACAAATGGTCATGAGGTGATGATGAAAATGTACTGCATTGACCCTTCGGCAGCAATTGAAACGGTGATTGAGTCTGCTCAAAGTGTGATATTCTTCTCGGCCACATTACTTCCTATTGATTATTATCAGTATATGCTAGGTGGCGGTGAAGATAAAGCGATTGCCTTGCCATCACCTTTTGAAGAGAAGCATGCGCTTAAGATGGTAGCAACTGATGTAGCCACAAGATACCGCGTAAGAGAGAGTAGTTATAGTAAAATTAGTGCTTATATCGATGCCATGGTGAAAACTAAGGTAGGACATTATATGGTATTCTTTCCTTCTTATAAATATATGTTAGATGTGTACGAGGCTATGGCAGAAATCCAAAAGGATTATGAGGTGTATATTCAGGAAAACAATATGGATGAAGAAGCGAGAGAAGCTTTCCTTCAAAGGTTTGTACCAAATCCGGATAAAACTACAGTAAACTTCTGCGTTTTAGGCGGGATTTTTTCAGAAGGCATTGATTTAACAGAAGATCGTTTAATAGGTGTAATGATTGTGGGTGTAGGCTTACCACAGATAGGATTAGAGCGCGATTTGATTAAGAATTATTTCGATGAACTAGGCAAGGATGGCTATCATTATGCCTATACGTATCCTGGTATGAATAAGGTGCTTCAAGCTATTGGCAGGCTTGTACGTACAGAGAAGGATAGAGGTATTATCTTGTTAATGGACGAACGGTTTACAAGTCCATTTTATGAAAGTCTTTTTCCACCAGAGTTAAGCCAGAAATACTATATTAATTATAGACAGTTGCCACAGGTAACAAAGCTTATAAATGATTTCTGGGAACAAACATAATATTAAAAAGCCTGTCACGAGTTCGCGGCAGGCTTTTAGTGTTATACCAATTTTACCTTATAGGTTTCAAGCCATATATTAAGCTGAACGAGATAAGCCATAAGTTGTGGGCCTGTCATAAGTTGGCCAAACCAAGGCCTTGTATAAGCTGCACCTTTGGTATTTAAAAGTTCCGTGGCAAAAGTATGATCGATAATATCGAAGAGTGGTGCATTAGGATTCTTTAAAACTTCAGCTAACATTTGGCATACAAAGTCTGTGTAAACTGGATTATGAGTTTTAGGGTACGGACTCTTTTTACGATAGATAATATCATCTGGTAAGATACCTTGAAGACATTTACGAAGTAATCCTTTTTCACGTCCCTCATAAAACATATAGTCTATAGGAAGGTTGAAAGCATATTCTACAAGTCTATAATCCGCAAAAGGTACACGAACTTCTAGGCTATTAGACATACTCATACGATCCTTTCTATTAAGAAGATTAACCATAAACCATTTGATATTAAGGTAGAAGAGCTCACGCATACGGTGAACATTGGCTGGTTCATTAGGTAGATGTGGTACACGTTTTAAACTATCTAGATAGTTTTCATTAACCATATCTGTAATAGGCAATGTTTTAAATTCATCAGAGAGAAGCTTGCGACGACTTCGGACAAAGTTAGACCAAGGGAATGTATTTAGATTCATGAGTTCAGGTCTAGTATACCAAGGATAACCGCCAAAGATTTCATCGGCACATTCACCAGAGAGAGCGATTACGAAGTCTTTGCGAATTTCTTTACAGAAGAGGAAGAGAGAAGAGTCGATATCTGCCATACCAGGCAAATCCCTAGCGATAACGGCATCCTTTAAGGCCATTGCTAAATCTTCATGTTTAATGGTAAATATTCTTTGATTGCTATGAATGAATTCAGCCATCTCATGTGCCCAGTAAGGATCAGAGGTAGGCTCAAAACTGGTAGGCTTGAAGAACTTGGAGTTGTCTTCGTATTCAAGAGAGTAGGTTGTAAGCACCTTGTTTTGTTTTTTGTAGGCGTTAGCAGCAACAGCTGAGATAGCAGAGGAATCTAAACCGCCAGACAAAAAGGTACAAAGAGGCATATCACCTACAAGTTGTCTTTCAATAGCATCTATTAATAAACTACGTAAATGGTCAGTAGCTTCTTCTAAAGTTTCATGATTTTCTTCTGGCTTAAGCGTCCAATATTCCTTAATGGAGATTTGATCAGGCGTGATGATAGCAAGATGGGCAGGTGGCACTTCTTTAATTTCCTTAAAGACGGCACTACCTGGTTTGACTGCAGGGCCAAGAGCAAAGATTTCTGTGAGGCCCTCTTTATCTAAGATAGGTTCTACATAAGGATGGGCAAGAACGGTTTTGATTTCTGAACCGAAAATAAAGGAAGAACCTTTAATACTATAGAAGAGAGGTTTAACACCTAAAGGATCACGTACTAATAAAATGCGTTGTTCCTTTTCATCATAAACTGCAAATGCAAAAATACCATTGAGCTTACTTACACAATCTATTCCCCAGCACATATAAGCTGTAAGAAGAACTTCTGTATCAGAGTAAGAATCGAAGGTATAGCCTTTTTCTAAAAGTTCTTTTCGAATGTCTTCTGTGTTGTAGAGTTCCCCATTATAAACGAGGGTGTAGTGGAAGTTACCCTGCATTTTTGTCATTGGTTGGAGGCCGCCATTAGGGTCTACAACAATAAGTCTTCGGTGACCAAGGAGAACATGGGTAGTAGTATGATAACCATGCTGGTCAGGGCCCCTCAGCTTTAAGGTATCTGTCATGGCTTCTATAATAGAAACTTCATTAGTAAGGTCTTTTTGAAAATCAATCCATCCGGCAAAACCACACATTAAAGAAGCACCTTCTTTCTACATATATGTAATATATATATTACACATATGTTGCATATATGAGCCCACAAAGAGGAGGCAATAAGCCTCCTCTTTAGTATATGGGTTAGGAAAAAATTTAGAACACATATTTACGCTATGACTTTTAGAAGAAAGAGCTAAAGTCATGCATATAGAAATATATATTATAGGGCTTTAACCCCTTCTTCACCAGTACGGATTTTAATAACATTTTGAACAGGGTAGATGAAGATTTTACCATCACCAATTTTTCCTGTGTTCAGTATACGTTTAGCTGTATCAACAACAAGTTGAACAGGGACTTCGCATACACAAATCTCGATTTTAACTTTAGGTAATAAATCGATAGTGAGTTCATTACCACGATAAACCTCTGTTTTACCTTTTTGATTACCACAACCAAGTACTTGATAAACTGTCATACCAGTGATGCCAATTTCATTTAAGGCATCTTTGAGTTCATCAAACTTACTTTGTCTCGTGATAATATCAATTTTAGTAATAGGTGTTGTTTCCATAAAGCGCTACCATTACATAAAGCATTTATAATTTTTATAGAAGCTTTATGCCCTTTCTTTTTTAGTTTTATAGTTATTTAATAAATTAACCTTTGATTTGGAAATCAGCATAACTGCTTGCAAGTCCATGCTCGCAAGAGTCGAGTCCTTGAACTTCTTCTTCCTCAGAAACACGAAGTCCAATTGTAGCTTTAATAATGTAGAAGATAATAGTGATACAAACAATTGTCCAAACAGCTACAGCGATAATACCAAGGAGTTGTGTGCCAAGAAGTTTGAAACTGCCTGTGTAGAATAAACCATTTGTTGTATCAAAAAGACCAACACAAATTGTACCTACCACACCGCAACCACAGTGAACACCGATAGCACCAACTGGATCATCAATTTTAAGTTTTTTATCAACAAGTTCAACAATGAAGAATACTGTAAACCCTGCAATGATACCGATGAAGAAAGCACCAGAAATACTTACAACATCACAACCAGCTGTAATAGCTACAAGGCCAGCAAGGGCGCCATTTAGAGACATAGAAACATCAGGTTTTTTGTATTTAATCCAGCTGATGAACATTGTTGTAATAGCAGCTACTGCAGCAGCCATGTTAGTTGTCATGAATACAAGGCCGTTTTGCTCTGTAGCCATACCAGAAAGCGAAGAACCAGGATTAAATCCAAACCATCCAAGCCAAAGAATGAATACACCAAGTGCACCAAGTGTTAAGCTATGCCCTGGAATAGCGTTAATCTTGCCATTTTTACCGTATTTGCCAATACGTGGTCCAAGAATCTTAGCACCAACCAAAGCACACCAACCCCCAATAGAGTGAACAACAGTAGAACCAGCGTAATCATGGAAGCCAAGATTAGCAAGCCAACCACCACCCCAAATCCAGTGACCAGCAACAGGATAAATGAAGGCTGAAATACAGAAACTATAGATAAGGTAAGCTGAGAATTTAGTACGTTCAGCCATAGCACCTGAAACAATAGTTGCCGCTGTTGCACAGAAGACAGTTTGCCATATAATAAATGTATTCATATCAAGATTCATCCATTCTTTAAGTGAAGAAAAATCACCTTTACAAAGAAGTGTAGGCGTACCGATGAAACCACCAATACTATCACCAAACATAAGAGAGAAACCTAAAATCCAAAATATAATAGATCCTACGACGAAATCCATAAGGTTTTTCATAATAATGTTTCCAGCGTTTTTAGCTCTTGTAAAACCTGTTTCAACCATACAGAACCCAGCCTGCATGAAAAATACTAAACATGTACCAAGTAATACCCATACAGTATTAATTGCTAATTCGTAATTCTCCATAAAAAACCCCCCTAAAAAGTTAATATATCTTTTTAAATAAATGGTTAATGAGCCTAGGCCTATAAGTTCATTACAATTCGGTAAAAATAAAAAGAGGCCTATACATACACAGATGTGCACATATAGACCTCTTTGTCTAAATTGTCGAATTTATTTATTGATTTATAATACTATATTAAATATAAAATAAGTGTTTTGTCAATAGTTTTTTGAAAAGTCATCTTCTGCAGTGGGTTTTTCAGTGATACATTCATCAGTATTATCAGGTGTATAAGAAATATGAATATGATTTAGAAGAGAAAGATCGTGTTTTTTATCTGTTAGTTTATATTTATATTCAAATAAAGCAGTTTCATCAGGCGCTAAGTTACCAAGTTCTAGGGTACATAAATCTTTATCACAACACAATGTGCCACGTTCCCTAATAATTGTTTGTTCTACAAGCGGAAAATCTGTGGTATCAATATTAAGTTTGAGATCATTAATAAATTGATTGGAAGTATTAGTGATTTTAATTTGATTTTTTTGTAGTAAGCCTTCGCCAGTATCGATAGTAGTTTCTTGGATATTTAAGAAATTAGGCATTTACTCACCCCCTAATTTAGTATATGCAAGGCACAAGTGTTGTATTTTATAGAGTAGGAGGGTATGATTTTTAAACTTTTCCGACTAGGTAATGACGTAGTACCAGTAGTTTTATAAAAAAAGGAGGTGAAACACCTCCTATATAAATTATTTTCTACAGCAACAGGTTCTACAAGGATTGTATTTGTATTGTTTGTTATCACAGTTGTAAGAAGATTTCTTGCAGCAGTCACAATTAGAGTCATAAGAAGATTTCTTACAGCAATCACGATCAGGATTGTAAGAATTTTTCTTGCAGCAGTCGCAATCAGGATTGTAAGAATTTTTCTTGCAGCAATCACAATCAGAGTTGTAAGAAGGTTTCTTGCAGCAGTTACAATCGGAGTTGTAAGAAGATTTCTTGCAGCAGTCACAATTAGAGTCATAAGAAGATTTCTT
>DYCF01000001.1:107801-192904 GCA_019418225.1 Clostridiales bacterium
TTCTTGCAGCAGTTACAATCGGAGTTGTAAGAAGATTTCTTGCAGCAGTCACAATCGGAATTATAAGAAGGTTTCTTACCGCAATCACAATCGGAGTTATAAGAAGGTTTCTTACCGCAGTCACAATCGGAGTTGTAAGAAGGTTTCTTACAGCAATCACAATCGGAATTGTAAGAAGGTTTCTTGCAGCAATCACAATCGGAATTGTAAGAAGGCTTCTTACCGCAATCACAATCGGAGTTGTAAGAAGGTTTCTTGCAGCAGTCACAATCAGAGGCATAAGAAGGTTTCGTGCAATAACTGTAGTCAGAGTCGTAAGAAGATTTCTTAGAGCAATCACAATCAGAGTTGTAAGAAGGTTTCTTGTAGCAGTTGCAATCAGAATCGTAAGGAGGTTTCTTGCAGTAACTGTAGTCAGAGTCATAAGAAGGTCTCTTGTAGCAATTGCAATTAGAATTGTAAGCAGGTTTTACATAGCATGCACGTTCAACTGTTCTGCAAGGAGCCATTTCTTGTTTGTTGCATGTAGGCTTATTACACGTAGGTTTATTATAGTTTGGCTTATTATGAGTAGTAGGTTTTGAGTTAGGATAAGGATTTTTAGAACAGTGACATTTCTTATAACGCATAGCATTTTTACAAGTGCGGATAGGAGATTTCTTATCACTCTTATGTGTGTTACACGTATTATCTTCATTATAGGAATCACTTGGGTTATAAGAGAGACTAGAATCATAAGACTTGTTAGGCTTACAAGAGTTGTTAGATTTATTAGGTTTACAAGAGCTGTTAGAGTTGTTAGATTTACAAGGTTTGTTAGAGTTGCTAGGCTTACAAGAGCTGTTAGAGTTGTTAGATTTACAAGAGCTGTTAGAGTTGTTAGATTTACAAGAGCTGTTAGAGTTGTTAGATTTACAAGGTTTGTTAGATTTGCTAGGTTTACAAGAGTTGTTAGAGTTGTTAGATTTACAAGGGTTGTTAGAGTTGTTAGAGTTGTTAGATTTACAAGAGCTGTTAGAGTTGTTAGACTTACAAGGTTTGTTAGATTTGCTAGGTTTACAAGAGTTGTTGGATTTATGAGAGCGATTAGACTCATAGGAGTCACTAGAGTCGCTAGAGTCATAATAGTTGTAAGAATCACTGGAGTCACTAGAATCGCTAGAGTCACAATAGTCGTAAGAATCACTGGAGTCACTAGAATCGCTAGAGTCATAATAGTCGTAAGAATCACTGGAGTCACTAGAGTCATAGGAGTCGCAAGAATCGCAGGAATCACTAGAGTCATAGGAGTCGCAAGAATCGCAGGAATCACTAGAGTCATAGGAGTCGCAAGAATCATTAGAATCACTGGAGTCATAGTAATCGCAAGAGTCATTAGAATCGCTAGAATCACTAGAGTCGCAAGAATCGCAGGAATCACTGGAGTCATAGTAATCACAAGAATCATTAGAATCACTAGAAGTATAGGTGTCACTAGAGTCGCAAGAATCATTGGAGTCATAGGATTTGCTAGAGCCAGAGAAACTGTTAGAGACAGAGGAATCACTAGAGTCAGAGGTGTCGCTAGAGTCACAAGACTTACTAGAATCGCATGACTTGTTAGAGTCGCAAGAGCTGCTAGAATCATTGTAATAGCTAGAGTCGCAAGAATCACTAGAATCGTAGTAATAGCTAGAGTCACAGGAATCACTAGAATCGTAGTAATAGCTAGAGTCACAGGAATCACTAGAATCGTAGTAATAGCTAGAGTCACAGGAATCACTAGAATCATAGTAATCGCTAGAGTAGCAAGAGTCATTAGAATAACAAGAGTAGTCATCACCATATTCAGAAGAGTAGTCATAGTAATCAGAGTAATCGGAGTAGTAACTGTCACTATCGGAGGTAGAAGAATCTTCAGATTTATAGTAATAGTTATCAAGTGTATCTTTTACAGTATCGACGAATTCGAAGGCGGCTGAACAACGAAGTTTTTTGTCGTCACAGTTCGAATTGCAGTTCGTACAATTGTCATTTTCAGTTTTATCATAGAAATCATCAAGAGCTTCATCGATAATATCGACGAATGCTAAGGCTGCTTCACAATTTGGTGTATGGGTTTTTTGATTATATTTACAAGGTTTTTGGCCGGAATTACAGCATTTAGTACCCATTTATAAGCTCCTTCCATAGTTTAATTCGAGTAGTTTTACTCACTTACATAATATGCAAAGAGCCAAAAAATGCTAATATTTAAAGAAAATTTTAACATATATTATGAAATGGAGAATATACATAATACTAGGATAAGCTTTAATAGGAAAAGCAGTTTAGAAGTTAGGAAGAGTGAGGGGGAGCTATGAAAAGAATTATTTTGATTATACAGATTGCGATGATTTTTATTGGAAGTATTGTGGGAGCTGGCGTATGTTCTGGTAGAGAACTAAACCAGTTTTTTGCTACATATGGCATAGCTGGTTTCTTAGGGCTTATATTATGTGGTTTATTATACATTATATTTAGCAAGATAATTGTCGAGATTAGTATGAAAAAAGGAGTGTCCTCATATAATGAGTTTGTCGATTTAGTGTGCCCAAAATTTGTCGCTAAGTTTATTAATGTTGTTTTGACACTATTTTTGTTAAGCAGTACCTCTATTATATTAGCAGGAAGTGGTGCGCTACTTACCCAATACTTCGGGATTCCTAAGTGGGTAGGAATTCTCATTATGATAGGATGTAGTAGCATATTTCTTATGCGTAACACAGAGGGACTATTTGAAGTTAATACAGTTGTAGTGCCAACACTAGTCATTATTATGACTTCCATTTTTATAAGTTATGTCCATCAGAATCCTTTTACCTTGGATTATACATATATGCGTTTTATACCAGCACAAAAAGAGCATTTAGTAATGTCTACTCTTGTGTATGTAAGTTTTAACATATTAACGATTATAGGCGTAATCGTTCCACTTACTAATGATATAAAGAAACCTAAGGAGATCCAGACGGGTATCATTATAGGAAGTAGTGTGCTTACTGTCATTAGCATATATATTGTATTTCTAATGTTAGTAAACCCATTTTATCCTAGAATGTACGAGATGCCACTTTTGGCCATTGCCATGCAAATGAGTCACTGGTTAAAGATTGCTATGCTAGGTGTTATGTGGCTAGAAATGTTTTCTTCTCAGGTTTCTAATGTATATAGTTTGTCTTATTTTTTACGTAATAGATTTAATGTTGCGTATAATAAGGGGATATTTTTAGTTGTAGTAGTTGCCTTGCCTTTTTCAGTTATAGGTTTTGCAAAGTTGGTTGAGTTTTTATATCCAATGTATGGCGTTTTGAGTTTGGTATTTTTGGCGTATTGCATTATTTATTATTACAAACTTAGAAAGCAAGCTAATAATTGATTTTGCTAATGTTACGATCATTATTAAAGGTAGTAAGGTTATACATAATAAGAATGTCATCGAAGTCATGCTCTAGAAGATAATCGGATAAACTAAAGGTAATACTTCTAAGGTCAATGATATCGATTTGGCGATAATTATAAGCTAAGTAAGGGGCAGCGCTATTTCCGAAGGAATCTTTAATAAGGAGAAGGCGACGCCCCTTTTCTGGTAAATCATTATTAATAATAGTAGTAAGACCATTATTACCCCATAAAAATGCAGCATATTTATTACTGCTAGACCATTTGCTTTCATCATAAAGGCCAGGATAAGGTTTACCATCTATAAAGACAGAAACATTAGGTTCAACATACTTGATTGTATCTGGTTGTATATTCATAAATTTAGATTCATTAAAGTATGTGCCATAAAATCCAGTTACTTCCTTACAAGTGTTTTCTAATGGATTGGGGAAAAGAGGCAAGTTACCTGTAGTACAAATGAAATTATAAGAAGCTAGATATGCTCCCAAGTTTGTCCAATGATGATCTGTACGATAATAAATATAATCATCATGATGACGAAGAAGGGCGGGAATAATATTAACAGGATTAATATTACAAGTATTACTGATGTATTTATATATATAGTTGATGCATTTGTTCTGATCAACCTTAATAATATGACTTGGTAGAAACTCTGAATGTAGTGTATAAGAGTCTGGAATGAGCATAAAGTAAATAGGTGTATTAGGGTGCTTCGTGGTAAAGGTAGCGATAGCACGCGCATTTTTGCCTAGATTTTCATGATTAAAAGTATCAAAGCGCTTAAAGAGATAATGATTAGCCCCATAAATGATACCATTATTCTCCCTTTTACCAAGAAGTAATTCACTTCGAGATTTTAAGCTAATCCAATTATCTCTAAGCGGAAATTGATCATTCATAGCCTTTTCAAAATTTGTAGTATAAGTGCCTGAAATAAAGCTTTCTAAAGTGAAATGAGGCATAGGTTGTAAGAAACGATTTTCTAGATTAGAGAATTGTTTTTCAGGTAACAAGAGACTTGTAACTGAGAATGCTAAAATAATAAGGCTCATTAAACTAAGAAAGCTATAATTTTTTAATTTAGTAAACATACTAGCGCTCCTTTAAAATCTAAAATACAAGAACGGATTATAGGTAGCATCCACTAAATAAGCAGTAGACAAGATAAATATGGCAATATAGAGGAGATTCATCAGCCAAGGATGGTGTTGCAAATGATAATGAATGAGTAAGGGGACCTTGGTTGAACAAGTAATAGCAATACAAAAAGTTAAAAAATAACTGCGCAAATAATAGAGGAAATCTGTATTATAATGCCAAATAAAAAGTCTATGAAAGAGTGCTTTTAAAAGCGTAAAGTCAGTTGTACTAAAAATAGCCCAACTAATTAAAAGCAGAAATATGGTATATATGTGTGAGATAATCGGCATTTGATCAAGTAGATAGAGTAAGCCGGATTTTTCAATACTAAGGATAATATAGAAAAATAGCCCCCATAATACAAAGTTCCAGCTTGCGCCATGCCATAAGCCTGTTAAGGCCCAAACAATAAATAAATTCAAATAAAGACGCAAAGGACCAACACGATTACCGCCTAAAGGGATATAGACATATTCCTTAAACCAACTACTAAGGGTGATATGCCAACGGCGCCAAAATTCAGTGATACTTCTTGAAATATAAGGAAAGTTAAAGTTTTGAGGGAATTCAAAGCCTAAAATCTTTCCAAGACCAATAGCCATAGTGGAGTAACCGCTAAAGTCAAAGTAAATTTGAAAAGAAAAGGCAGCTATACTAAGCCAGGCTAGAGGTGTAGAAATACGATGGAAGCCTATTCTTTGAATTTCGGACCATAAGGAACCAATGTTATTTGCAATAAGAACTTTTTTACCTAATCCAATCACAAAATACTTTAAGCCCTCCTCAATTTTGTATAAAGAAATTTTGCGATGATGAAGGGCATCGTTGATATCAGTATACTTAACAATAGGGCCGGCAATAAGCTGAGGAAATAAAGTAACAAATGTAGCGAAGGTAAGAATATTTCGTTCAGCAGGTACTTTTCCCTGATACACATCAATAGTATAGGATAAAGTTTGAAATGTATAGAAACTAATACCTAGAGGAAGGACATAGTTTACAATAGGCAAATGTGTACCGAAAAGTGTATTAATGTTTGTAGCAAAAAAGCTAGCATATTTAAAGAAAAATAAGGTCCCCATATTAAATAGAATAGAAGCTAGAAGGCCACAAAGTTTAATGAATTTATTTTTTCTATAGTAAAAGATAAGAAGACTAGCAGAATAATCAACCAAAATAGAAGCGAGCATAAGTAGTAAATACTTAGGCTCGCCCCAAGAATAAAAGAGTAGGCTTAAAATAAGTAATGTAACGTTTTTCAACCTATGAGGCACAATAAAATAAAGTATTAAGGCAAATGGTAAGAAACGAAAAATAAAAAGTAAACTACTAAATACCATGGGTTAACTCACTTTCTATTGGAAGTAGCTATTGATAATATCTTCAGCTTTTTGCATGTCCTCGCTAATGGTTTCTTCTGATTCTCCAACAATAACAAGAAAGGCATAATCACCACGAACAATTACAGTACCAGCTTGAGCTTTTTGATATTGTTCAGGTAAGTAGTGAGAGAATGAATCGATAAGGTCTTGTTGACGACGTTTAAGTGCATCTACAACAACATCAACTTTACCAGGAACAGCCTTAATAGCGACAACATTATCACAAGAGGTCATAGTCATAGAAAACTTACCTGCGTAGGTTTCTACATTGGACATATCCATATAATACAAGTCAGTAAGAATCGTATCATTGACTTCTTGAGGCATTTGAATGCCAATTTGACTATCTACTTCATCAACAATATCCATTAAGGTAATGCCTTCTTTGAGCGTATTACCATCCGAACCATTATTGCTACAAGCGCAAAGGCAAAGTATAAAAGTACTTAATATAAGGAAGAAACTAATATTTTTATATACCTTTTTCATATAATCACCTTTCTTAAAAACCATAGATTACTAATTTTAGTTAGTATGGCTTATTTAATGGCAGAATATGCGGAATAAACTAAAGGAGGCTTCGTGAAATGTTTTCACGAAGCCTCCTTTGTTAAAGCGTAGTAAAGTTGGATATTAACTTTACTACTTTGTAGAGCATGCGAGCTAGTCGCTTTATTTGGTAATGTTATTTAGTTTGAGTTATTGTGGTCAGGAACTGAGATTAAAATATCTTCATCAAAGATACATTCGTATTGCATACCAGAGGCTTCTTGATAAGTTCCAGTACCGTGTTTGAGACCGTTTTTGAAATCGCCAATGTATTTATCGCCATTAGCGTATGTAATCATTCCCTTACCAGTCATTTGTCCTTCTATAAAGTCACCACGATAGACTGTATTGTTATCCCATGTGAAGCAACCTTTGCCATGAGGGAGGCCTTCTAATACTTCACCTTCATAAACACCATCAGATACGAACAGTTTCCCCATACCTGTTTCCATACCATCTCTAAATTCACCTTCATAACGATCCCCATTAGGATAAGTTGCTGTTCCAGTCCCTTGAATATGGCCCTTTAAAAAATTACCATCAAACAGTGTGCCATCTGCTGCATGTAATTTACCACGGCCCTCAAAGACTCCGTTTGAAAAGCGACCTTCATAATAGCTCCCATCGGTAAAGCGTTGGGTACCCGTGCCTGTGCGCTCGCCTTTATGAAAAGCACCTTCATAAGTGCTACCATCTTCTAAATAGGCCTTACCTTCACCTTCAGGAAATCCGTTTGAAAAGTGTCCTTCGTAGCAAAGCTTACCTTCTTCGTCATAGTATTTGCCTATTCCGTGAAAGTTTGAGCCTTTAATACTACCTTCATACATTACTTTTCCATTTTTGTGGTACCAAGTTTCATTTTCATAAACATCTGTGGAACCAAATATTAATGATTTTATTTTATCTAACATAGTAAATTCTCCTTACAAGCTTCATTAGTAAAAGGCACATAATATATCATCATTATAACATTTTTAAATGAAAAACAATATATGATATGGCAAAAATTATACACCAAAAGTAAATAAAGTAAGGTAATATGCAGCGATGAAACCAACTAAGGTAGCAAAAAGGGCACCGGCAAGTGTATAACGACTTTTAGTCACTTTTATAGTCATATAATAAAGGGACATAGTATAGAAAACAGTTTCAGTACAACCAAACATAATAGAGACCAAACGTCCTATGAAGGAGTCAGGGCCAAAGGTCTTAAATAAGTCTAAAATAAGTCCGGTTGCCGCAGAAGAAGAGAAGGTACGCATAAGTGCCATCGGAATAACTTCTACAGGGAATTTAGACCATTCTAGGAGCGGTTTGACAAGGGTACAAAGTCCATCAAGAGCCCCAGAAGCACGAAGCATGCCGACTGCTACCATAAGACCGACTAAAGTAGGTAAGATATCTAAAATCACCTTAATACCATCAGCAGCTCCCTCGATAAATGTTTCATAAACATTAATGCCTTTTAGAAGGCCATAAATAATAATTCCTACAATAATAAGTGGGATAATCCAATCGGAAATGGTCACTAAAATAGCCATCTACTTATGCCTCCTTTCCATAAGTTTAGCAAAGACAATGGCAATAAGTGTAGAAGCATACGTGGCAAGAATACAGGGGGCAATAATTTCAGTCGGGTTTGTAGAACCATAGCTTGCCCTATAAGAAATCATATTAATAGGGATAAGCTGAATAGAAGACATGTTAATGATAAGGAACATACACATAGCATTAGTAGCAGTATGAGACCCTTTATTAAGCTTTTGTAATTCGACCATAGCTTTAAGTCCAGGAGGCGTGGCAGCCCAACCAAGCCCTAGAAAATTTGCAACAAAGTTAGTTGCTATGTATTTACGTGCAGGATGTTCACGGGGAACCTCTGGAAATAGAAAATCCAGGACAGGCGCTAACTTTTTAGCAAGTGCATCGATTAGTCCAGCCTTTTCTGCAATACGCATGATGCCCATCCACATGCAGACAATGCCACAAGTTTTAATACAAATGGTAACGGCATCTTCAGACGCACTAAGTGCAGCAGCAGTAATACCATTCATCCCGCCCCTAAAACCAGCTATGATTATAGCGAAGATAATCATAAAACTCCATAGATAATTGAGCATAGAAACAGTCCTTTCTTTGAAAAGTAAATAAGGTATAAATAGCTTGTCTCTATTAAATATATGCAGAGAAGTGGAGAAAATGTATAAAATTCAAGGAGAGAAAAAGGTGGAAAACAAAAGGCAAAGCTGAAAAGTAAAAGTAAAAAAGATGAAAAGTAAAAAAGAAAAAGTTGAAAGATAAAAGTTGAAAAGGGAAAGGTGAAAGTTGAAAGAAGCGGTGTGAGAAAGGGAAGATTAGAGGTGAAAGATTAGAAATGAAAGATTAGAAATGAAAGATGTAAGAATGGAGAAAGAGGAAGATGGGGAAAAATGAGGAGACTTGGAAAAAGGAAATAAAGAAAATTCTACAATAAAGTGACAAATAATAGGCACAATATGAATATTCGACAAATATTATATATTAGGGTAGGAAAAAATTTTACAAAAGTATAAAAAAATACAAAAAAATATTTGACTTTAATTGCTAATTATGGTACTTTATAATTAGCACATGGAAAATATTGTGAATATTATGAGAGAAAAAATTACATTTTTTTAAAGGGAGAGGATGTTAGTGAAATCAACAGGTATTGTAAGAAAGGTAGACGAACTAGGGAGAGTAGTATTACCAATCGAATTAAGAAGAAACTTAGACATTAACGAGAAAGATGCATTAGAAATCTTCGTTGATGATGATAAAATTGTTCTTAAAAAATATGAACCAGCTGATATTTTTAATGGCAGCATGGAAGAGCTTATTGATTATAAAGGTAAGAAAGTTGCTAAAGCTACAATTATTGAATTAGCTAGATTAGCAGGCTTAGAATTAAAATAACTTAAAAAGCAACTAATTACACAAAAAAAAGACCTATTTTTAGGTCTTTTTTTGTTATTTACGCCTCTTAATAATATTTATATTATAGGATAGTATAATATTATCGCAAATTTATTTGTAAGATAAAATATAGAGATAGAAAGTGGGACGAGACATAGGAGGAATAACGCGGAATGGAATTAAAGCTATTTGATTTTATAGAAGATGTGCTTGCCACATTAGAAGAAATGAAACCTAGTTTAGAAATCGTAAGCGAAGAAATAGAGGAATTTTTTGAAGACTTTTTAGAAGAAACTAAGAGAGGCTATATTAGTATTGAATCTCGTGTAAAGTCTTCAAAAAGCTTAAAAGAAAAGATTATTCGTAATCATTATTATCAAAAGTATGATACGAAAGAGATGCTCTTTGCAAATGTACCAGATATTATTGGGATTAGGTTAGGCTGTAAGTTCATTGAAGATGAAGCAGATATTTATAAAGGACTTAAAAAATATTTTACGGAGAAACATGAAGAAGATGGGTATTTTTATAGTCTTAGAAATCCTAGTGTATTGTTAAACTTTAGTGGAAAACAGCCTCAAGAACAAAAGAATGGTATGAAAATCTATCGTATTGATGGAAAGTATATTACTGAAAGTACAACAATTAACTTCGAGATGCAGATTAAGTCGTTAGTTAACATATTCTGGAGTGAGATTGAACATAAGATTATTTATAAAAATTATAACTATGTAATAGAAGATAAATTTTATAAGGATATTATGAAATCTATTAAAAACAGTTTAACAACCATTGATCAACAGCTACTACTTATTTCAAATCAGTTTAATCAAGAAGATAATAAGAAGTATGCAACACGTGAAGAACAGCTAGAGAAGCTTATATCTAAGATTATTTATGATATTTTTGCACAACGTATGAAAGAAAGCTTAGGAGTCCTTGTAGATTTTAGGACTTCATGTGAAGCTATTGTACGTTATGTTTTTAGAGATGCGTTAGATAGTGATCTTGAACGTTATAATAATAACCTCCTTGAAGGCTTAGATAAGATTAGAAGGATTGATAGAAGTAATATTAACTTTAGAGAACGCCTTGAGTTTGAAAGAGAACCTGTTTTTAAAAATGAGTACACGGCTATTTTAGGTCAGCACATCATGCATTATATGAATGAAGAATTTCAGTGGAACTTATTCTTTAGAATTCTCTTCCAGATAGAAGTAGAAGATAATATAGGTGATTTTGAGACATTCATACATTATTATACAGATAAAATATATAGTAGGATTGCTAGAAATAAGCTAAGTAACAACTTCTCAAATGAAGAAACAGAAAAGATTATAAATACATTAATGTTGCAGTTTACAAGGACGTTTATAAGAATTAACTCTGTGGACTTACTGTATGATACAGTAGTAGATCAGATTATGAAAATCATAAATGGTACAGTAGATGCACTTTATAAAAATGTTCTCACCTATGAGCAGTGGTTAGAGGAAAATGATATTTATCTAGAACTTTTGGAGATTCGTTTATTTATGCTCTTTAATATGGATATTGAATCTGAAAAGGCATTAGCTTTCTTAGAACGTGTGAGAATTACTAAGTCAAATTTAGAAGTACCAAAGGGAATGGTTAAGTATATTTATAAGCTGTAATGTAACTCTGTAATGTAACTATAGGGGGGATAATATGTTAAATGTACAGATTGTAGATGATGAACCAATTATTAGAATGGGGTTAAATAAGCTTATTAATTGGGAAGAGTTGGGATTTGAAGTTGCGTGTATGGCACAAAATGGTAAGCAAGCGCTTGAGCAGCTGGAGTTAGAAAGTATAGATCTTATTATTACGGACATAGAAATGCCAGTGATGAATGGCCTTGACTTTATCAAAGAAGTAAGAGAAAAAAATCGAAATGTAGAAATCGTTATTCTTACAGCATATGATGATTTCGAATATGCAAAGACAGCTATTAGATATGGCATTACACAATATATCCTAAAGCCTATTGAGGAAAAAGAAGTTGTTAAAATGCTTTTAGATATTAGAGAATCTATTCAGGCTAAAAGACTAAGCAAATATGATTTTGAATAAATAAGTTTTGGGGAGAAATTGGGGATGAAAGAAAAAAGTATTAGATGGTTATTTATGAAGAATTACCTCATTATAATGAGCATATCATTAGTAATTGGTTTGACAGTAGTGGAAAATATTAATTACCAAAGAGTACGTTATAAAAATTATGTGGAAGATATGGAAAATACCAATCGTATGACAGCCTTCTTAGATTTGGTGATTGAACAAACCAAGGGGCAGTCGTTGGAAATTATCATTGATGAAGATATTCAGAGTATATTAAGTAAATCGGCGTTATTAGATGAAAAAGAAGTGCTACCTATTTTAAATAATTATCTTATAAGGAATACAAATCTAGCATCTATTTATTTAGTTGATCGCTATAATACGGTAGTTTGTGCTAGTAATGATGAGAAATATCGATACAGTCAACAGGACTTCCTTTCTGAATTTGATTTAAGTGAAATTCGAAAAAAGGAAGGCGGAGATTGTATTGGTATTGTCTCCAATAAACTCGCTCCCAATGTTATTTACATCGCTAGAAGCATAAAATCCAAGGAAACAGGCAACACATTAGGTTACCTGTTTCTTTTTATAGATGCTTCTTATTTGGAAGAGAAAATGAATAGCATGTTAGAAAAAATTTCATTTGAGATAGTGGTGGTAGATGATGAGGAAAACATGTTGAGCTTTCCATATAACAATCAACTCAGCAGAAATTATAAAGCAGCTAGAGATTATCAAATGGCTTCAGATATAAGAAGGCAGTGGGAAAATAAATATGATCATATACAAGCAAGATATAGTTTATTAGAGGCAAATGTTATAGGAAGATATACAGGGAATCGGAAAGATAGCACATTGCAGATGATTTTATTTGGTGTATGTGTTATTAATATGCTATTTTTCTTAATGGCTATTTTTATTATTGCTAGGAAAGTAGTCTATCCTTTAGAAAATATTGCGGTAAGGGTGGAAGAAATTACACTTAAGAAGAATTTAGATATACGTTTTGATGAAAATCAAGGGTATGAAGAAGTGAGTGCAATAGGTGGCGCCTTGAATAAGATGCTAGAGCAGATTCAATTTCTAATTAAAGAGGCCAAAGAGAGAGAACGTACACAAAAGGTATTGGAGCTCTCCGTTATTAATCATCAAGTGAATCCACATTTTTTATACAATACATTAAATAGTGTCAGTGTGCTTGTAGCAATAGAAGATAAAGAATCGGCAGTAGAGCTTATTAAAAGTTTGGCAAGATATTATAGGTCTTGTTTAAATCAGGAGGAGGATTTCAATACTGTAGAACAAGAAGTGGTCATTGCGAAGGAATATTTACATATTGCACTTCTTAAAAACCCTGATTTATTTGAGGTGGCTTATGAAATTGATGAGACGCTAAAAGATTATAAAATACCCCGTATGATTATACAAATCTTAGCTGAAAATGCTGTGAAATATGGGATACGCACAATGAATGAACCTTTGCAAGTGTATGTAGGTGTAAGAAATGATATAGAAAATAAACGTATCATAGTAGAGGTTAGAGATAATGGAAAGGGCATAGATGAAGAAACAGTAAGGCGCATTATGCACGATGAAAAGATACATAGTAAATCAGGATTTGGACTCCGTTCGATTATTAAGCGTATTGGGCTTATTTATAACATTAAGGAAACGACAGATATTATAGATATTGATACAATGATAGGACATTACACAAAAATAAAGATATATATTCCATGGAAAAGTAGTATTTAAAAAATTTCAAACAATGACAATAATATACAACAATAATAGCTATTTTACCTCAAAAAATGCTGTGATATAATTTTCAACGTAAAATTAAGCATTTCAAAATAATAGAGTTTGAATAAGAGGTGAATAGGTTGAAGGATAAGAAGGTTCTTAACCGCCTTATAATCATAATTACATTGGTTTTTGTAGTAATTTGTATAGGCTTACTTGTAGATATTTTATATGATATGCAAGAGCAAATGATTGCGATTAGTCAAGAGTTAGATGATAATAGGCCTGTATATAATATTTGGATACCAAGTAACATAGATAGAGAAGCCGTTAGAAGTATGTATACAAGTTATGATGAAAAGAAGTTAGGGGTAAAGTTTAAGATTACAACATTTAGCTCAGATAAATATGAGGATGTATTAATCACAAGTAGTATTACAAATGAACTTCCAGATATGTTTTATGTTAGTGAAAAAAGATATTTAAAGAAGCTTGTAAATATAGGTGTTGTGATGGAAATGGGCGACTATATTGTGGAAAAGGATATTATTGAGGACTTTACAGAAGGAGCTATAGAAGATTTTACAGTAAATAATAAGATTTATGGCCTACCTTTAATGGGGTGGGAAGAGGTCTTGTATTGTAATAAGGCTATATTTGAAGCGTGTAATATAGAGTACCCTACAAGTTATGGGGAATTTGTGGCTTGTATAAAGGCCTTTAAAGAACGAGGAATCGTTCCATTAGCCATCGGTGGACAGTCTTTTAGAAGTGTTCAGTGTTATTATCGTATGCTTGTAGAGGGAACAGGAAGTTTAGAGGAAGGCGCTAAAGAACTAGAGGAGATTGTAAGACTTTCACCTTTCCAGATGACATATGAGAAGGTGAAAGAAGAAGATGGATTGAAGGCATTTATAAATGGTGAGAGTGCCATGTTCTTAGGAACGACTCAGGCGGCCGCTGAAATAGAACATTCTACGGAAAGCAGAATCAAAGAAAGCATTAAAGCAATACCTTGTCCTACGATTTATGAAACGAAGATAAGAATAGGGGACTATGGAAGTGGTTTTGTATTAAATAAGAGTAGCGAGCTCAATAAAAAAGAGAATATAAAAGATTTTTATGAGAGCTTTGAGCGAAGGCTTTCATGGGAAATGGTGATGGCAAGAGGCGAAGGATTACCTGTTTATAAGGCTCAAAATCTAGAGAAAACCAGGTTTAAGCTACTAAGTGAGTGCGATGAGTTGATGCGTCTCAATAATCAAGAGGGGGTGTATGAAACATTAATTAAGAAGTATGAAAGAGAAGGAGAAGCCAGTCAGTATAAACTTCAAATTTTAAGATTGATGCATGGTCAAATAGATGCGAGAGCATTTTTATCTGTACTTGGACTATGATAATATGTAATGTTATGTTATAATTTAGAACAAAAGCATAATTTTATAAAAAAATAGGTAAAATTTTAAAATTAGGGAGGAATAAAAGTGATAAAATTATTTGATGGCGGCGTATATCTCGTAAACGGAAGAGAAATTGTAGCAGACAGTCAAGATGCAAAGCAAGAAATAATGCATAAATACGGGATGTCTGTAGTATCTAAAGAAGCAGCTAGTGAAAATACTATAGCTTACAATATTTTAAAGGCACATAATACTTCTGAAAGTATGGATAAATTAAAAATCAAATTTGATGCCATGGCATCTCATGATATTACATATGTAGGAATTATTCAAACAGCAAGAGCAAGTGGACTTAAAGAGTTTCCATTACCATATGTTTTAACAAACTGTCACAATAGTCTCTGTGCAGTAGGTGGAACTATTAATGAAGATGACCATATGTTTGGACTTTCAGCAGCTAAAAAGTATGGTGGTATTTATGTACCAGCTCACCAAGCAGTTATTCACCAATTTATGCGTGAAATGATGAGTGGTTGCGGTAGAATGATTCTAGGTTCAGATAGTCATACACGTTATGGGGCCCTTGGTACAATGGCAATTGGCGAAGGTGGCGGTGAACTTGCTAAACAACTTCTTCGCAAAACATATGATGTTAATCGTCCTGGTGTTGTAGCTGTTTATTTAACAGGTACTCCAGCTAAAGGAGTAGGTCCACAAGACGTGGCACTTGCTATCATTGGGGCAGTATTTAAAAATGGCTATGTTAAAAATAAAGTTATGGAATTCGTAGGAGATGGCATCAAAAATCTTAACGTAGAATACAGAAATGGTATTGATGTTATGACGACAGAAACAACATGTCTATCTTCTATTTGGGAAACAGATGCAGCAGTAGAAGAATACTTCGATATGCATGGCAGAAAAGAAGTATATAAAGAACTTAAACCAGGTAATGTGGCTTATTATGATGGTGCAATCGTTGTAGATTTATCAAAAATCAAACCTATGATTGCCTTACCATTCCACCCAAGTAATACATATACAATCGATGAACTTAATGCTAATTTAGATGAAATCTTAGCTAAAGTAGAAAAAGAAGCAGCAGAGAAATTTGCTAGCTCTAAAGCACACTTTACATTAAGAGATAAAATTATTAATGGTAAACTTCATGTGCAACAAGGCGTTATCGCAGGTTGTGCAGGCGGTACATATGATAATATCTGCGAGGCAGCAGACATTTTACGTGGGGCAACAATTGGTAGCGGTGAATATGCACTTAGCGTTTATCCATCAAGTCAACCAACCTTTATGAGTCTCCTTAAAAATGGGGCTATTGCTGATCTTATGGCAGCAGGTGCAACAATTAGAACAGCATTCTGTGGTCCATGTTTCGGTGCTGGAGATGTGCCTCCAAACAATGGTCTTAGCATTCGTCACTCTACACGTAATTTCCCTAACCGCGAAGGTTCTAAACCAAGTGATGGACAGCTTTCTGGTGTTGCACTTATGGATGCAAGAAGTATTGCAGCGACATCACTTAATGGCGGCGTTTTAACAGCAGCTACAGATATTGATGTAAACTTTACAAAACCAAAATACTTCTTCGATAAATCTATTTACGATACACGTTGCTATAATGGTGTAGGCAAAGCAGACAAAGAAGCAGAACTTAAATTTGGTCCAAATATCACAGACTGGCCAGAAATGTCACACCTTACAGATAACCTTGTGCTTAAAGTTGTAGCAGAAATTAATGATGCGGTTACAACAACAGATGAATTAATCCCATCAGGAGAAACATCTAGCTATCGTTCAAATCCACTTCGTTTAGCTGAGTTTACATTATCACGCCGCGAGCCAGAATATGTAGGACGTGCAAAAGAGGTACAAAAAGCAGAAATAGCTAGATTGCAAGGGGATGATCCATTAGCAGCACTTCCAGAACTCGAAACAGTATTTGCAAAAATTAAAGCATTACCAGGATTTGAAAATATTGATCCTAAAGCAACAGGTATCGGAAGTACAATTTATGCTAACAAACCAGGGGATGGTTCAGCTCGTGAACAAGCTGCATCCTGTCAAAAAGTATTAGGTGGATGGGCAAATATTGCCAAAGAATATGCTACAAAACGCTATCGTTCAAATCTCATCAACTGGGGTATGGTACCATTCACATTAGAAGAGGGACAGGTCTTTAAAAATGGTGATTATCTCTTTGTTCCTGGTATTAGAGAAGCTGTAGCAAACAAAGTATCAAGCATTAAAGCTTATGTAATGGGGGACGAAGTTAAGAGCTTTAATCTCACATTAAATAATCTAACAGATGATGAAAGAGCTATTATTTTAGCAGGATGTCTTATTAACTACTACAAAGAGTAATGTGAGCTAAAGGAGTTTATAAACAAAGAAATAAATGGATTGGGGGGAGAGCGATGCTAGGCATAATTTTGTTTTTTAGCGTACCATTTATAATGTTAGTAGCGATGCCAGCTTTTGCACTAGTTGCGAAGGTGAAAAAGGAAAATAGTAAAGCATATAAACCATGGCAATTGTTAAGCGCACTTTGTTTAGTACTTCTTATCGTATGGATTGGGGTCTTTGTGACCGTAGGATTTTTCTAAAACAGAATTTAAGTCATATAAAAAACGTCTAGCCTTTTATGCTAGACGTTTTTTATGAAAAGATATTAGCGTCAGGATTAAAATATTTCATTGGTCTTGGATCATCTGTAGGAAGTCCAGTAAGATAAGATTGATTTGGAAGGTAAACTCTAAAGTCTTCTGCAGATAAGCTAGAAGTTGCAAAGTCATAAGTAGCTAAAAGAAGTAGCGTACTTTTCTTAATAGCATTTCTAAGAATATCGTGAAAACTAAAGGTGTACACATTACCTGTTACAGGATGAAGCCAAACATGCTTGTTTTTATTCAAATAGTCTACATCAGGTTTTACACAGTGAAAATATGAGAAGGTTGTAGCGTAAGAGCTAATTTGCTTTGGTAGAAGTGGTGTAGCGAGGCCTGCAAAAGCTTTTTTAGTACCTATATTATCGAAGGTAAGCTTATAATAGGTACGTGTATCTGCATAAGCATCTTTGAAAAGTTTACCACCACCATTTATACCATAAAGTAAAAAGAGCGTTTCATCATATAAGTTAACTATACTATTTGGTATAGGAATGTTTTTTAAAATTTGTTTATGAATTTTAAAATGAGAAGCTTTTATGCCGAACTTTTCTTCGCAGAGAAGGCTATCAATAGCAACTTCTATCCTTTTGTGAAGACCTTTGTACTTAGAAGTTTCTGGCTGACCCTCTATATAGCGACCACCTAAATAAAAGATATATGGGTGAGCCATACCATCTAGAATATAGTGGCATAAGAAGCCGCTTAAATAGCTGAGACACTCTTGAAACTCGCGGGAAGCAATATCATATTTCTTTGCATGACAAATGGCAGATACTAAAAAGTCACCCGTCTTTTCACTGTGCATGCGTGCTGCAATAGCAGCTTTATTGTCTTTTAAGCCTAAACGATGATAGTAAATTGGGTCTGGTCCTTGAAGACCAATTAAAAATATGTCTCTATTCTCCTTGATGATTTTGTATAAGGGAGATTGTTTGATATTATGTGCAGTATCTAGTCCAAAAATGTAATGAGTGATGATATCTGGCATTTAAAAAACTCCTTTTTCTACTTCAATATAATAAGTATAGCATTTAATTTTTTTATACGATAGGGTGAGAAATTAATAAAAAAAAACTCCCATGAACAGGAGTTTTTGGCTAGTATTAATCCTCTTTATCTTTGTTGAATGAGGTCATTTTGCGAATTGTGAAATATAGCAAAATCGCCATAGCAATAAAGACTAAAACTGCAAATTTAACATCGTGACTAAAGAAAGCAATTGCAGTAAGGCCTAGTACACTGCTTACACCATAAAGTGTTACAACAGCTTGTTTATGTGTATACCCATTATCTACAAGGCGGTGATGTAAGTGACCGCGGTCTGCAGACATAATTGGTTTACCAGCTAAAAATCTTCTAATAATCGCAAAAGCTGTATCAAAGATTGGAAGCCCAAGTACAAGTACTGCAATGAAAATAGTAGCCACTGTATAACCTTTTAAAAGTCCAAGTACAGAGGTGATTCCAAGGGTAAAGCCAAGGAAGGTAGAACCCGTATCACCCATAAAAATTGAGGCTGGATTGAAATTGTAAGGTAAGAATCCCATACAAGAACCAGCGAGTGTAGCAGTTAAAAGTGTAGCTGGTGGATAACCGGCTTTAATAGAAAGTACCATGAGGCAAAGTGAAGCAATAGAAGAAACGCCTGCTGCAAGGCCATCTAAACCATCAATAAGGTTAACTGCATTTGTAATGGCTACAAGCCAAATGATTGTAGCTGGAATTGATAAAAGGTTTGTATAAACCGGATTATCACCAATGAAAGGAATAGAAAAGAAATCTATTCGAATATCGCATAAAGCTACTACAGTAGCTGCCACAATCTGAATAATAAATTTAATCTTTGCATTTAATGCATAAATATCATCGAAGAAGCCTAAAGTAAAGATTATACCGCAACCAATAACGATACCTATAATCTGTTTTATATTTGTGAGAGGCATTTTCCAGATAACAAGTAAAAATGATATCATAAAGCCAGTAAAAATGGCGATACCACCCATTCGAGGAATAGGTTTACTATGCATATCACGCTTCCTTGGTTTAGCAATTGCACCTACTTTGAAGGCGATTTTTTTTGCTAAAGGAGTCATGAAAAATGAAATTAGAAATGCCAATATAAAAGCTATCAAAGATAATGTGATGTAGCCTATATTGCCCATAAAGTCCATCTCCTTAAGTATGTAAAAAAATTTAGTACTAATAGCCTTAACCTAATAGCACTATTCTATTCAAATTTTAGGAGGTGTTAAATATTTACATAAAACACATTCCAAAACTCAAAATTTGAGCTATGAATGTGGCATGAGCCACTTTCTTAATGATAAATCTAGCTCACATCTTCCTAAAATTGTGAATATAAGGAAGATATGAGCCAAGATTTATAAGCTATTATTTAGTGCCAAATAATCTGTCACCAGCATCACCAAGACCTGGAATAATATATGCGTGGTCGTTTAATTTTTCATCTAAAGCAGCACAGTAGATATTTACATCTGGATGTGCATCTTGAAGCGCTTTAAGACCTTCTGGAGCTGCAAGTAAGCATAAGAAATTGATGCTTGTTGCACCACGATCTTTAATGAACTGAATAGCAGCAATAGCTGAACCACCAGTTGCAAGCATTGGATCAAGTACGAAGAAGTCTCTTTCAGCAACATCTTTAGGTAATTTGCAGTAGTATTCTACTGGTTGTAATGTTTCAGGGTCTCTGTAAAGCCCAATGTGACCAACTTTAGCTGTTGGAAGAAGGTCTAACATACCATCAACCATACCAAGACCAGCACGTAAGATAGGTACAATACTTAAATTTTTACCAGCAATACGTTTACCAGTTGTTGTTGTAATAGGTGTTTCAACTTCGAAGTCTTCAAGTTTAAGATTACGAGTTGCTTCATAGCACATAAGTCCAGAGATTTCGCGAACGAGTTCACGGAATTCTTTAGAACCTGTATTTTTGTCTCTTAAACGACTTACCTTATGTTGAATAAGTGGATGATCCATGATAAATAATTTTCCCATATTATTATTCCTCCTAGTGTTGTTTTGTAAGTAAATTCGGTTATTCTTATAATTCTTCTATTTTAGCGATACGTTTTATATGACGTTCTTCATTAGAGAAAGGTGTTGATAAGAATGTGTCAACTACCTTAATAGCATGAGAAGGACCTATAACACGGCCACCTAAAGCGACAATATTAGTATCATTGTGAAGGCGAGTTGCTTCAGCAGAAAATACGTCATGGCAAAGTGCACATCTAATTCCAGGAATTTTATTCGCTGCAATAGAAATACCAATACCTGTTCCGCAGATTAAAACACCTTTTTCAGCTTCACCACTTAATACAGCGTGAGCTACAAGTTTAGCGTAATCTGGGTAGTCAACAGCTTCTTCTGTCATACAACCATAATCTTTAAATGGTGTACCATTAGCTTTGAAATGTGCAATAATTTCTTGTTTAAGTGCAAAACCACCGTGGTCACATGCAATTGCTATCATAATAGTTCCTCCGATTTTTTAGTATTAATTTTACTTCCAATGTAACTAACTTATTTAGACATCATTACTACTATAATATATTTTCGAAATTTGTAAAGACATTAACGAATTTAATATTAATGGTTTCACATTGCTAAAAGTCATGAATAACTAAATTTTAGTCATGTGAAATCTATATTAAAGTAGCTTGGCTAAATATTGATGAAGTGATATCCGGCAGATTTCTCAAGTCTATTCATAATGGCAGCCCCAAGTCCTTCTTTAGGAAAGGCAAGTGAATAAACAATGTCAATGCCTTCATCATCAAAGCTTCTAAGCATCTCAAAAAGATGCGATGAAACAGTAAGTAAATCATTTTCAGTTCCTACGCTAAGCACTAGGTCTGCTTCGAATAAATGTTTAGTTTCATCTGTTGCAAGAATACCTACTTTTTTACCAGCCTCATGAGCAGAATGTACTAAAGAAGTAAGATGTTCTCTTAGATTGTCTAAATCTCCAAACATATTATGCCCATGGTCTCCTAAATATGCTGATGAGTTTCTAATAATGAAGACATCCGCATTAGGTGAATAGTGAGTATATTTCATACCAGGTGCTTTAGGATGCTCGCCTTCTTTAAGTTTATGTGTAATTGCAGGGTCAATAGCAATTTCGCCTAAAACTGATTGAAGCATTTCATAAGTAATCCCACCTGGGCGAAGTACTGTAGCAATTTCACCAGTTGTATCTACAATAGTTGACTCAACGCCATATTCAGAAGATGCACCATCAATAATGCAGTCGATTTTTCCGTCCATATCTTCAATAACACGCTGTGCATTCGTTGGGCTAGGTTTACCCGAAGTATTTGCACTAGGTGCTGCAATAGGAAGTCCTGAATCCTTAATGAGTTTCTGCATTAAAGGATGTGAAGGAAATCTAATTGCGACTGTATCAAGTCCTGCCGTTACGGCTTGTGGCACAATAGATTTAGCTTTAAAAATAAGTGTAAGAGGTCCTGGCCAAAAGTTATCGATTAACTTTTTAGCAATAGGCGAAACCTCAGTTACAAGTTCATAGAGCATATCTAAGTCAGCTATATGTACAATGAGAGGATTATCATTAGGACGTCCTTTTGCTTTAAAGATATTGCCAACAGCAACTTCATTTAAAGCATTTGCACAAAGCCCATAAACGGTCTCAGTAGGGGCAGCCACAAGGCCTCCCTCTTGAATGATACGGGTAGCTTCATTAAATTGATCTAGATCTTTAATGATGATAGTTTTCATAATAAAAACTCCTATTAATGTATGATAGGTAATTAAATTTCTACCTTATAGTATAACACAAAATGACAGGAAAGATAAGCAAAAGACTAAAATTTGCAAAATAAGGGAAAGGCATAAGAGGTGCGCTGTGGTGTAGGGTGCGGGCTAGCTGTACTTTCCGTAATTTGTGATACTCTAAGTTCCAATTTTAAAGGAACGTACTGAACTCGCTGCCGCTTAAACAGCAGCACTAAAACCCCTTTAAAATTTTCACTAAGACTATCGTCAAGTTACTCCACAGGCAGACTAGCCCACACCCTACACCACAGCTTTCTTATGGCTTATTTATTTTGCAAATTTAGTTCAGGGGGAAAAGAGGCGGCGAACGAGCTTGATTGCGGGGGCAGATTAACCCACCCACTAAACATCGCTATCTTCCTGCTACACCTATTTAGAAATATAAAAAAGAACGCTAGATATTGTTTTTACAATAACTTAGCGTTCTTTTGCTATGCCTCTAGTTTTTGATTTTCTTCTCTTGGGACAACATTGAGATTAATGTTGCCAAGTTTTTTGATGAGGTCGGCATAAATGCTTTGTTGTTCATGAGTTGGTGTGCCGTCTGGAGACTCACCGATTACAACCTCTGTGATTTTTTGGTCTATGATGAAGTGTGATATTGTCTGTGGAATATTCTCGCTACATAAGAAATGTACTTCGCCGCCAAGTTCACTGCCGTATGCAAAGAGGTCCTCGAGTAGTCTACTGCTATCAGCATTATCAAATACTGTCTCTCCTTTTCTAATATGTAGAATGTGAAGAGGGGCATTTAAAGATTGTGCAAGATGGAATCCTTCAGAGATTAAACGACGACTATTCTCTTGTATAGTAATACAAACAAGCACTTTATTATTCATGGCATTCACTCCTTAATTTAGCAAACTCGTATTGGATTTACTTATCTTTATTATAGCATAAAGAGGCACAATTAGTGTGAATATATTATGAAAAAGTTCCCATTTAACGCCGTTTAAATGGGAACTTTTAGTTAAAATGCTTAATTGCTTGAGAAAAAATGAGAGAGGTATTTGCATAATTTTTGATGAAACTTAATTTGTGAAGGGGGAGTAATCAATCTATAATTAAATTTTTTTTAGGTTCATATATAAGTTACTTAGAGCTTATAAGATAAGTTCTTTTTTAGATACGTTGAATCATAAAGATAAGTCCATGTGTATAAGTAACTTTAGATGTTTCATCTCATCTACTTATATTATATTAAGGAGATGAAAAAAGGTGCTTATTTCTTTGTTAGATTTAGAGGTTTTATATGCCAAATTTCTTCGGCGTATTGCGTGATTGTACGGTCAGAACTGAATTTACCGGAGCAAGCAGTATTAATGATGGCCATTTTGTTCCAATTCTTTTGGTCAAGATAAGCTTTAGCTACCTTTTCTTGTGCTTCATGATATGGACGGAGATCTTTAAGAATGAAGTATGGGTCAGCTAAGTTATCACCTGCACGATTGAGTAGGGATTCATAAAGTTCGATGAATAAATCTGGAGCAGAGTGAATAATGGTACCATTAATGAGTTGTTTAAGGGCTGTATTAATAGCTTCATCGTGATTATAAATATCCCAAGGGTTATAGGTGCCTGATTTATAAAGTGAAAGAACTTCTTCACAGGTTAGGCCGAAGATGAACATATTTTCGTCGCCGACTTCTTCATAAATTTCAATATTGGCACCATCCAATGTACCGATAGTAAGAGCACCGTTAAGCATGAATTTCATGTTACTGGTACCGGATGCTTCTTTACTAGCTGTAGAAATCTGCTCACTGACATTGGCAGCAGGGATAATGATTTCTGCATTAGAAACGCAGTAATTTTCAATAAACACAACAGTGAGATATTTATTTACATCAGAGTCATTGTTAACCATATCAGCTACAGCATTGATGAGTTTGATAATGAGTTTGGCACGTCTGTAGCCTGGAGCAGCCTTAGCACCGAAGATAAAGGTACGTGGCACATAGTCACCGTTTGGATTGGCTTTGATTTCATTGTAAAGCATAAGAATATTAAGGACATTCATAAGTTGTCTCTTATATTCGTGAAGGCGTTTTACCTGTACATCAAAGATGGAGTCTGGATTAACAATGATATTGTTATGGTCTTTAATATACTGTGCAAGGCGAAGTTTATTATTATATTTAACTTGGCTGTAGGCATCAATGAAAGAAGCATCTTGAGAATAAGGAAGAAGTTTTTTGAGTGAGGTCAAATCAGTATACCATTCACCGCCGATTGTTTCTGTGATGAGATTTGCTAGCTCTGGATTAGAATGACCAAGCCAACGGCGCTGGGTAATACCATTCGTTTTATTGTTGAATTTATCAGGGTAGATTTGATAGAAGTTCTTAAGTAAGTCATTTTTTAAGATTTCAGTATGAATAGCAGCTACACCGTTTACAGAGAAACTACCCACGATAGCGAGATAAGCCATTTTGATTTGGCCGTCACAGATAATAGCCATATCGTGAATAATGTGTTCTGGTAAGTGATGTACTTCGCGTAGTTCAATACAGAAGCGGCGGTTAATTTCTTCAACGATTTGATAAACACGAGGAAGAAGTGTCTTAAAGAGTTCAATTGGCCATCTTTCTAAGGCTTCAATCATAATCGTATGATTTGTGTAAGCACATGTATGTGTCGTGATATAGAAAGCATCATCCCAGCCGAGGTTTTCTTCATCAATTAAAATACGCATGAGCTCAGCCACAGCAATGGCAGGGTGTGTATCGTTCATTTGGAAGACAACTTTTTGAGGAAGGTCGTAGATATTAGAGTTAGATTTTTTGAATTTTGCAATAGCAGATTGAACAGTTGCAGAAACGAAGAAGTATTGTTGTTTAAGGCGTAGTGCTTTACCTTGGTAATGATTATCATTAGGGTAGAGAACTTCTACTAAGGTTTTGGCTAAAGTTTGTTGTTGTACGGCTTTTTCATAGGCACCTTGATCAAAGAAACGAAGAACAAATTTTTCAGGTGCTTCAGCATCCCAGAGTCTAAGGCCATTTACAAAGCCATTTTTATAGCCAAGGATTGGCATATCATAAGGTATGGCTAAAACGGATTCAAAGTCTTTTTGTTCATAATGCACATTTCCATTTTCATCACAGTAACTGAAAACACTACCACCGAATTTAACTTCCTGGGCATTGTCATTACGTTTAACTTCCCAAGGATTACCGTTAGCAAGCCAATCATCAGGATGTTCAACTTGATAACCATCTTTAATTTCTTGTTTAAAGATACCATAGTTATAACGGATGCCACAGCCATAAGCAGGATAAGAAAGGGTAGAAAGTGAGTCTAAGAAACATGCAGCTAATCGGCCTAAACCACCATTGCCAAGTCCAGCATCGGGTTCTTGATCTTCGATGATAGAAAGGTCAATATCAATTTTTAGCTCATTGAGTGCTTCTTTGACCTTATCCATAATACCTAAGTTGACTAAGTTATTGCCAAGTGCACGCCCAACTAAAAATTCCATAGATAAGTAATAAAGTGTTTTAGGGGCTTCTGTATTATAAACTCTTTGTGTTTCAATCCAATCATCTGTAAGAATGTCACGTGTAGCAAAAGCAACGGCTTGATAAAGTTCTTGAGGAGAAGCGTCACTTAATGTTTTCCTAGAGAAATTTCTTACATGGTCTAAAATTTCTTTCTTAAATTTTTCTTTATTAAATTTAACAGACATAGGCTTACCTCCAATACAATAAATAGTAATTACGAATTTATTATAAGCAAGTAGATATAGATAACTTATAGTGCATTAAGTAGCACATCCTTCTCAGCGATGCATACTATTAGTTTATTAAGAGACTAATCAAAATATCATAAGAACAACTTATGTTTCCATGTTATCTATATAAATTATTGTCAATTTTAAATTATCTAAACAGTCAATATAATTATACAATAAAAATGGACAGTGGTTAAGTAAAATTTTGAGATTTTTTATGAATAAATGGAAGGAAAATGGCAGTATGCTATTAATAGACACATGCTTATGTAGAAAAAAATAAAAAAGAAGACAATAAAGAGTATGTGACTAAGTCACAGATTACAAAAATAAATTAATTTATAATGAATTTAAGAGTTTATATAGAGAAACCAACTAAAACCTTGAAATATACATGTAGGCAAATAAGTTTCTCTCAATGATTTCACATAACTAAAAGCTATGAATAACTAAATTTTATAAATGTGAAATCTATAAGAAAGGGGTAAGTAAGATGTTTTCGTTTTTTAGAAAAGATACAAGTGACAGCATAAATATAAAGGACTTAGATGCTTTAGTCGGTAAGATTAATTTAATAGATATAAGAGAAAGTTATGAATTCCAAGGAGGGAGTATAAAAACTGCTAAGAATATTCCTATGGGAGATTTATTAGAAACACCAGAACGTTATTTGAAGAAGGAAAGTAAGTACTACATTATGTGTCAATCAGGTATGCGAAGCAGTAGAACCGTTAGCACACTGCAAAAGGCTGGATATGATGTGATTAATGTGCAGGGTGGTATGGGAAACTATAGAGGAAGCAATAGAATATAAATAAGGAGGTTAACAAGATGAAAATATTAATCGTAGGTGGTGTAGCAGGAGGGGCTTCTGCAGCAGCTAAACTTAGACGTTTTAGTGAAGAGGATGAAATTATTATGTTTGAAAGAGGACCTCATGTTTCTTTTTCAAATTGTGCATTACCTTATCATTTAAGTGGCATGATTGAACCTGCAAGCAGGCTTGTACTGATGAATCCAGAGAAATTTAAGAAACAGTACAATATTGAAGCAAGAGTAAATGAAGAAGTTGTGGCTATTGATAGAGCACGTAAAATTATTAAAATCAAAAAGGTTTTAACCGGTGAGGTATACGAAGAAAGCTATGACAAACTTATTTTATCTCCAGGCGCCAAACCTAACAAACCAGAGATTCAGGGCAGCGAAAATATGCCTATATTTACAGTACGTAATGTAGAAGATATCGCTAAAATTAAATCATATATGGTAGAAAATAAGTTAACACAAATAGCCATTGTAGGTGGTGGCTATATTGGTATTGAAGTAGCGGAAAACATCCGAGAAGCTGGCTATGAGGTAAGTTTGATTGAAGGTGCCCCACAAATTCTTCGTACTTTTGATGAAGAAATGGTGCAAGTATTTCATAAGGTATTAGATGATCACGGCGTGAAACTTTTATTAAATCATCAGATTAAGGCGTTAGAAAAGGATTATGTGATTTTATCAGATGATACAAAAGTTCCAGCACAAATGGTAATTATGGCAATAGGTGTACATGCAGAAAATGAATTAGCTAAAATGGCAGGTTTAGAAGTTACGCAAATGGGAAGCATTGCAGTAGATAACAGCTTTAGGACAAATGACCCAGATATTTATGCGATTGGTGATGCTATAGAAGTAAATTCACTTTTAACAGATGAGAAAATGCGACTTACTTTAGCAGGCCCAGCTCAAAAGGCAGCTAGAGCAGTAGCTGGTCATATTAATGGAGAAGAAGTGAAAAAGCAAGCTTATATAGGAAGCAGTGCGATTAAGGTTTTTGATTACAATGGCGCATCTACAGGACTTACAGAGGCACAAATCAAGATGAAGAATCTTAGTATCAAGTATGATAAAGTTCACTTTATGTTAGGAGATAAGGTAGGCCTTATGCCTGATAGCAGTCCAATGCATTTTAAACTGATTTATGAAGTGCCATCAGGCAGAGTTTTAGGTGCACAAGCAATTGGTAAAGGCAGTGTAGACAAACGAATAGATGTGATTGCTACAGCTATGAAGTTTAATGCAACAGTTTATGACCTTAGAGAATTAGAACTTTGTTATGCGCCACCTTTTGGTACGGCTAAGGACATCGTAAATTATGCGGGCTTTATTGCATGTAATGTATTAGAAGGCCGTTTTAAACAAATTACAGTAGATAAGGTAAGGGATTTAGTTGCACAAGGTGCTTATATCGTAGATGTAAGAGAAGAAGGGGAATATGAGAGAGGTCATATTAAAGGAGCTCACTTAGTACCACTCAGCAAGTTAAGAGAAAGTCTATCTGAGATTCCAAAGGACCAACCTGTTTATATTCACTGTCGTACAGGACAAAGAAGTTATAATGCCGTTTTAGCTCTTCAAAACTTAGGATATGATCAAGTCATTAATATTACAGGTGGTTTCTTAGGTCTTAGTTTCTATGAATATTTTAAGGATAAGACAGAGGATAGGGAAAGCATTTTAACAAATTACAATTTTAATTAACAAATCAAGGGAGTAACAAAATGAAAAAATCGGATTGGCTAAAAAATGCACTTGTTCTAGGAATAGTATTTTTCATCGCTATTTGGTTTGTAAAACCGGTAGGAGTATCTACTCAGTTTAGTGTGCTTAGTGGCATAGTGCATAGTACGATAAATCAGGATGTGATTACGAAGGACCCTACAAGGGAATCTGGTTATAGGAGCACAAATGCTTATTATGATCGACATGAAGGAAAGTTGGCAAAAAGTATCAAAGAGCCACTTAATTATGATTTCGTCTTCGTACTGGGTATGCCTATAGGGGCATATATCATGTACCGCTTAAATCGCAAAAAACAACCTTCTCGTATGTCTGATGTAGGCGAGGTGTCAGGTGCATGTGAAGCAAAACAAAGCTTCATAAGGCGAGATGGACCAAGTTTTGTAGGCGGTTTCCTAATTTTATTCGGTGCACGAATGGCAGATGGCTGTACAAGTGGACATATGATGAGCGGGATGATGCAAGGTGCTGTAAGTGGTTATATCTTTGCGGGTGCCGTATTTATAGTAGCCATTCCTACAGCCATTGTTATCGGTAAGAATGCTAAAAGAAAGGCGGCAGACAAATGAAAATTGTAGAAGGACTCATATTAGGAGCATTATTTGGCGGGGCGCTATATTATGTAGGAGCCTCCAACCCTAAAAAGTTATTAAGTATGTTAAGACTTCAAGATTTAAGTCTTATGAAAATTATTTTCTTTGCCATTGGCTTGGGAAGTACATTACTTTCAATTGCTGCCTTAGTAGGCATATTTGATATTTCACATCTTAGCATCAAAACAACTCATTTAGGCGTTATTATAGGCGGACTTATTTTTGGAGTAGGATTTGGTTCTTTAGGAACTTGCCCTGGAACATGTGTGGCAGCTACATCTAGCGGCGGAAAAGGTAAAGCAATCTCAGCCGTAATCGGCGGTTTATTTGGTGCATTTGCTTTCTCTGAGACATATGGCTACTTTAATCAAATGGGCCTATTTGATACCATGAATTTAGGAAAGCTTACATGGTTTAATATTTCAGACCAGTTTCAATCAGTATTTGGAATGGGCTATGTAGGGCTCCTTATAGTAGGAATTCTCTTCATGATAGTAGGGACCGTGCTACCTATAAAGTTGTTAAAAGAGTAAAGGAAGTATCATAAAAATAGAGTCATAAAAATAGAGTCATAAAAATAGAGTCATTACAGAATAAGTTTTGTAATGACTCTATTTTTATAGGATATGGTTTTAAAATTTTCTAGTCAAATTAGCTCGACTGTAGTGCAAGTTTCTTTAACTTAGCAAGGTCAATAAGTTTAATTTCACCCCGGTGAGAGGTGATAAGCCCTTCGGAAACAAAGTATTTTATCATACGAGAGACTACCTCTCTAGCACTTCCCATATACTTGGCAATTTGTTCATGCGTTAGATGAATGGTGTAAGTGTTATTTTTATTGGCCTCGTCTAATAAGAAGATGGCTAGCCTTTGATCGAAATTCATAAAAAGAATTTGTTCCATAGCCCACATCACATCTGAAAACTTATCAGCTGTTGCCTTGTAAGAGAAGTTTTCTACATAAATATTTTCTGCCATTAACCTAGAAAAAATGTGGCTGCTAATGACCAGAACTTCCGTTTTTGATTCTGAATCCACATGAATATCAAAAGTTACATTTGATAAGACACAAGAAGCAGAGAGCATGCAGATCTCACCAGGATAAAGCCTATACAGTGTAATGTCTTTACCTTTATTAGAAAGCATATATGAACGGATGCAGCCCTGTTTTACAATAAGTACGCCTAGACAATTGTTATCGCCACCGTGGATGGTTTCACCTGGTTGATAGGAGGCAGTATGCACATGGCGTTTGAGCTCCTCCTGTTCATCTAAAGTGAGTTTATCCCAAAAAGTTAAAGTCTTTTTTAAAAGTAATAAATCCTCATCAGACATAGGAACCTCCTCATTATATATTTTTATGATGATATCATTTTTCTGAGATTTTTTCTGTGAGTTAGTCACCTTTATACTGTAACCTAGTTACAGAAAAATATCTATGATATTGGTAAACTAAGGTAAAGTTAAAGTTTAGGAGGATATTATGCCTGTTAGAAAAAAGAAATATGCCAGTGTGAGAGAGAAAGAATGTGTTGCATGTGGTACTTGTACTTTAGTGTGTCCCAAGGAGGCGATAACAGTGCCAAGAGGGATTACGGCTCAGGTAGATGAGGCATTGTGCATCGGCTGTGGGCTTTGTAAAAAGGTATGCCCAGCTTCTGTGATTGAAATACTTGAAAGAGAAGCTGAGAGGAGTTAATAAGAGGAGTTAATAAGATGAAGAAAAAGAAGAATTGGTATGATTATTTGTGGATTACATCAGCCCTTTATTTAGTTTTAGGCTTCGTAAATATTTTATTTGCATGGCTAGGAATAATATGTTTTATAGTACCACTCGTCATAGCTGCCACAAAAGGGAATAAAGCCTATTGCAATAAATATTGTGGTCGTGGGCAATTATTTGAATTACTAGGCAATCAATTAAATTTATCAAGGAAAAAAGATATACCGGGTTTTCTTAGAACCAAATGGTTTCGATATGGATTTTTAGTATTTTTCCTTGCAATGTTTATGAATATGGTGTTTTCAACATACTTAGTATTAGAAGGAACAAGAGGATTAAAGGCAATCGTTACATTATTGTGGTCGATTAAATTACCTTGGCATTGGGCTTATACAGGTAATACAGTTTCACCATGGGTGGCGCAGTTTGCTTTTGGCTTTTATAGTATGATGCTGACTTCTACCGTTTTAGGCATGTTTACAATGGCACTTTATAAACCTCGTTCATGGTGTGTATATTGCCCAATGGGGACAATGACGCAAGGAATTTGCAAAATGAAGCATCATAAGTAAGATAGATGAGTTAAGGCTATAAAAATATTATTGTATAGGTATAAATAAAGAAGAGATGTCTCAGAACTATAAATAGTTTTAAGACATCTCTTTTCTAGCTCTTAAGGATAACTTATGAGCTGTTTATTTAATTTATTGATTATAAGCTAAAGAATGCTTTAAGTGCCTCAGCAGTATGAATGAAGTCAGCTGCGGCCATAAGTTCACGCGCTGAATGCATTGCAAGCATTGGTGTTCCAATATCTACTGAACGGATACCAAGGTGTGAAGTTGCAAGTGGCCCAATAGTTGAACCGCCTCTTTCATCAGAGCGATTTACAAAGACTTGGAATGGAATATCATTAGCTTTGCAAAGTGCTGCAAATACCCCATAAGAGTCACTATCAGTTGTATAGCTGAAGTTTGCATTAACTTTGATAGCTGGTCCATTACCTGGAAGAACTTTATTAGTTGGGTCGCTCTTTTCCATGTAGTTTGGATGTGAAAGATGAGCAACGTCGGCAGAAATAATGAAAGAATTTGCGTAAGCAGTGAAGAGATCTTCTCTTGTTTTACCAAGTGCAAGTAAGATTCTTTCTAAAATATTGCCAAGCATTGGAGAATCAGCACCTTGTTTTGTATGGCTACCGATTTCTTCATTATCGAAGCAAACAAACATAGAAACCCCTTTTGTACTTGTGTTATTTAAAATGCCATAAAGACCACTATAAGTCATAGATAAGTCATCAAGACGTGGTGCAGAGATAAACTCTTCATTTAAACCAACAAGCATGCTTTTTTCAAATGGATAGAGGTACAGGTCTGCATCTAAGATATCTTCTTTTGCTACATCTAAAGTTTCTGCCATAAGTGTCAGCATAAAGTTTTCATCAGCTGGCTCGTTAAGGTAAGTAAGAATTGGAAGTGTATCTTTTTGCTTATTGATACTTACGCCGCTATTTACTTCGCGATTCATATGAATTGCTAAGTTTGGAATAATAAGAATAGGTTTATTGATATCAATAAGACGCATTTCTGGGAATAAAACGTTATCACTTTTAACAGCAACGCGTCCTGCTACAGAAAGCGGGCGGTCAAACCAGGTGCTAAGAATTGGTCCACCATAGCCTTCTGTATTTAATTTAATATAGTTATCGCTTTGCATTTGTGGATTTGGTTTGATTCTAAATCCAGGTACATCACCATGAGCTCCTACAATTTTGAATCCTTCTTTTTCTATATCTAAGGAGTTGATGCAAAAAGCTGCAAGGGCAGAATCATTAGTCGTTGTATAATATTTACCACCTTGCTGTAAAGTCCAAGGTGCTCTTTGGTCTAAATAAGTAAAGCCATGTGCTTCTAAAATCTCTTTACAAGCTGAGATTGTGTGGAACATTGTTGGACTTGCATCAATGAAGTCCATAAGTTGTTTTGTAAGCTGAGCTGTCATAAAAACCTCCTAAGTTGAATGAATTATTTTCCTTATTATAGCATTAAAAGATGAGGATGACATGTTGGATGATATAAATATTATTTACAAGTAGAGAAAACCTTATTTAAAAGGGATGAACTAAAATAGTAAAATAAAAAAATATACTCATAACTATAAATATTCGTTGACAAAAATGAAGTATTTGCATATTATAATTATAGATAAACATATGAGCAATCATTCATATATAAAAATAAATAAAGGAAGAGGTGGGGCTATGAAAGAAGCATTTTGTTTAGAAATTGAAAATCTTAATTGCGCACACTGTGCAGGCAAGATTGAAGAAAGATTAAAAAAAGAACCTAATGTAAGCGATTTAGAGCTTAACTTTATGTTAAAGAAGTTAAAGTTTAATATGGATACTCAAATGAGCGAAGCTGAAGTTATAGAACATATGAGCCGTATTGCAGATGGCATTGAAAAAGGGGTTAACTTTAAGTCAAATGGAGAGACACATAAATCATTTGAATTTAGAATTGAGAACTTAGACTGTGGTCATTGTGCAAGTAAAATTGAAGCAAGACTTAAACAAGAAACAAACATTAAAAACCTAGAACTTAACTTCATGCGTAAAAAGTTGAGTTTCCAAATGGATACTCAGATGAATGCTAAAGAAGTAGGAGAATACATTCGTATAATTGGTGATGAAATTGAAAAAGGGATAAAATTTATCCCTGAGGGTGAAGAAGAAGCAGAAGTAGAGCAAAGTACTAAGACAGGAAAAGGCCGTAATAAAGAAGCAATCCTTATGGGAATTAGTATTGCGTTATTAATAGGAGGCGCTCTTACAGATTTTAATCCATTATTTATTGTTGCCTATATTTTAGTAGGTTATGATGTAATTCTTCAGGCTGGTCGCAATTTAATTAAAGGAAGAATGTTAGATGAAAACTTCCTTATGACAATAGCAACTATTGCAGCATTTGCCATTGGGCAATATCCAGAAGCAGTAGCAGTTATGCTCTTCTATAAAATTGGTGAATATATGCAAGGCCGCGCGGTAGACTATTCTACACGTGAAATTGAAAAAGCGATGGATATTCGCCCAGAGTTTGCCAGAGTTATAAGAGGAGGCGAAAAGATCGTTTCACCTAAAGAAGTGCGCATTGGTGAAATTATAGAAGTTAGACCAGGAGAAAAGGTACCTTTAGATGGTGAAATTATAGAAGGTAAAGGAACACTTGATATATCAATGCTTACAGGTGAATCACTCCCAAGCTATGTAAGTGCTGGAGATAAGGTATTAAGCGGTAGCATTAATAAAGATGGTATTATCAAGATTAAAGTAACTACAGGATTTAAAGATAGTACAGTTTCTAAAATCTTAGATCTTATTCAAAATGCAAGTAGCAAGAAATCTAAATCAGAAAACTTCATTACTAAATTTGCAAGATGGTATACACCAATTGTAGTAGGACTCGCAATCTTTACAGCAATTGTGCCTTCTATTGTAACAGGAGATTATAGAACTTGGATTTATAACAGTATCGTATTCTTAGTTATTTCTTGTCCTTGTGCCCTTGTAGTTTCTGTACCACTTGGTTTCTTTGCAGGAATTGGAGCAGCTTCCAAGGCACAAATCCTTGTAAAAGGAAGTAACTATTTAGAAGAGCTTAATCATATTGATACAATTGTTCTTGATAAAACAGGAACAATTACAAAAGGTCAATTCGGTGTAACCCAAATCATTACAAATGGGGTAAGCAAGGAAGCATTACTTGAGGTTGCAGCAATTATTGAAAGCGGTTCAAATCATCCAATTGCAAAATCAGTTGTAAATGCTTATTCAGGGGAACTTCCTAAAGTTAATTTTGAAGAGTTCAAAGAGATTAGTGGTGCTGGACTTTTAGCAAAAGTGGACGGGAAAACACTTCTTGCAGGTAATGATAAATTAATGAAACAATTTAATATTAACTATGTCCCTACTGCAGAAATTGGCTCACATATTTATGTAGCTCAAGATGATGTATACTTAGGCTGCATTGTTGTAGCTGATGAAATTAAAGAAGATAGTGCAGAGGCTATTAGAAAGCTTAAAGCACAAGGTATTAAAAAAGTAGTTATGCTTACAGGTGATAAAAAAGAAATTGCTGAAAGCATTGGGGCTAAAGTAGGTGTAGATGAAGTTTGCAGTGAACTGTTACCAAGTGATAAAGTAGAAAAAGTAGAAGCTTTATTAGGAACACATCGTGTTGCTTTTGTTGGAGATGGAATCAATGATGCACCTGTTTTAGCAAGAGCAGATATTGGTATTGCTATGGGCGGCGTAGGTTCAGATGCAGCCATTGAAGCATCTGACGTAGTACTTATGACAGATAGACTTACATCTATTAGTGATGTACTAAAAGTAGCAAAAAGAACAAGAACAATTGTAACTCAAAACATTGTCTTTGCTTTAGGTGTAAAGGTTATAGTTTTAATCTTAGGTATCTTAGGTATTGCAAATATGTGGCTAGCAATCTTTGCTGATGTAGGTGTATCGCTTATTGCAGTAATGAATTCTATTAGAATTTTAGGTAAAGATTTTAGACATATGTTTAAGGTGATGAAATAATAGTGAAAAGATTGGGGAAAACGTATAAGATAATTACCGATAATGTGGATAAAGTATAACGTTAAAATAGGTGAGACAGCACTTCTTAGAAGTGCCATCTCACCTATTTTAGATTAGAAAGGTTTAGTAGTTTAAGTTTTTAATTTCTTCTAGGTAGTGTTTACGAAGGACTTGTGCCATGGTAAGTTGGCTATCAGGGATAGGGATTTCTAAGATAAAGTAAGGTGAATCATCATATTCAATTTGTCCATAGATAAATTGAAGTGTAGGTTCACCTTCCGTTGCAATAAGCACATTATCTAAAAAGTAAATGGATTTTTGCAGTGTATAAATATCATCTAAGAAGTAAATTGTGTCATCACCAAAGATGATATCAACAGGAGAATTAGAAAGCGTATTAAAGTAAGCGTTAGTAATAAGAAAGCCAATGAGTAGGAAAAGAAAGCTTACCAAGGGACCGAGATAAGAGACTGCTGGAAAGTAGGTAGAGATGAAAGTACAGCTAAAGATAAGAACAAGGATAAAGGTGAGAAATAATGTGCAGAGTGCATTATGTCGATGTTCTTTAATTGTCTTAATGATAAGGGAAGAAGTGTGAGGCATGAAGGTAAACCTTGTTATAGTAGGAATATCATTATCTTCTAATGCCTTCATAACAGTGTATTTTCTATGATGAACGGCAAATGCCGATAAGCCGATAAAAATAAAACAAATGGCACATAATGCAAGCAAGTTTTCCGTACTAGGAGAGAGTGTAGGGGCAAGTAGATTGCAAAGTATACATAGGAAGCCGATGATAAGGATTATAAGAGAAATGATGCAATGGATATAGGTTTTTTTCATACTCTTCCTCCTTAAGGGAAAAAGCGGTGTCTAGTAACTATTATATGAAAAGGGAGAAAATGTGCGCCTGGCCTCATGAAAAATGACGGTAAATATTTAAAACATAGTATACATATTGACATTTAGGGAATGGAGTAATAAAATACAATAAAATCTAAAAAAAATAAACATTTCAAAATACATTAAAGCTCAAGTAAAAGTGTAAAATGAAGTGATTTAAATTAATAAGGAGGATGGATATATGGCAGATTGGAAGTTTGATACATTACAAGTTCACGGGGGGCAAGAAGTAGATCCAGTAACTAAATCAAGAGCAGTGCCTATTTACCAAACTACATCTTATGTGTTTGATAACTGCGAGCATGGGGCAAACTTGTTTGGATTAAAAGAAGGGGGAAACATCTATACACGTTTAATGAATCCAACTTCAGATGTTTTTGAAAAAAGAGTGGCATTACTTGAAGGCGGTAAAGCTGCACTTGCAGTTGCATCAGGTTCAGCAGCCATTGCTTACTCAGTAATGAATATTGCAGAAAGTGGAGATAATATTGTTTCAGCAAGTACATTATATGGTGGTACATATCACTTATTTGTAGATACATTACCTAAATATGGCATTACAACTAAGTTTGTAGACCCAGATGATTTTGCAGCATATGAAGAGGCTATTGATGAGAGAACAAAAGCTATTTATGTTGAAACATTAGGCAATCCAAGTATTAATGTTATCGATTTAGAAAAAGTAGCAGAGATTGCACATAAACATGACATACCACTTATTGTAGATAATACATTTGGAACACCATATTTAGTAAGACCTATTGAATTTGGTGCAGATATCGTAGTACATTCAGCTACTAAATATATTGGTGGACACGGAACAAGTATCGGCGGTGTGATAGTAGATGGTGGTAACTTTAACTGGAAAAATGGGAAATTCCCAGGATTTACAACGCCAGACCCTGGATATAATGGTGTAGTTTATGGTGACCTGGAGAATAATGTAGGATTTGTAACAAAAGTTAGATTACAACTTCTAAGAGATACAGGTGCATGTATTAGTCCATTTAATTCATTCTTATTATTACAAGGACTAGAGACACTTTCACTTCGCGTACAAAGACACGTGGAAAATGCAAAGAAAATCACAGCGTACCTTGAAAATCATCCTAAAGTAGCTTGGGTAAACTATGCATCTCTTCCAAGCAACAAATATTATGAACTTGCACAAAAGTATTGCCCTAAAGGATCTGGTGCAATCTTCTCATTTGGTCTTAAAGGCGGTAAAGAAGCTTGTATTAGTTTCATTGAAAAGCTTAAGATTTTCTCATTACTTGCTAATGTAGCAGATGCTAAATCACTTATCATTCACCCAGCAAGTACAACACATGCACAACTTAATGATGAACAGTTAAAAGCAGCTGGGGTAGGGCAAGATTTAATCCGTGTATCAGTTGGTATTGAAGATGCGGAGGATTTAATTGCAGATTTAGAGCAAGCATTAGCACAAATCTAAGCTTTGCTAAACTCTATGAATAAAACTGATTTCATCACTACATACTAACTTAAAAGTATATAACTTTAATATTAGTAAAGGTGGTGAAAGATATGGCTAAAGCTGGTATGAGACGTCCTGATGTAAATGAACCTCATGGCACTGAAAGCAATCACAAAACACATTATTCAAAAGACCCACAAAAAGAGGTAAGCGAAATTCAAGGCAAGGCCAAATGTGGGAACAAAAAAGCAGGTAAGATTTATTAGATTAATATCTAAGAATAAACTGAAAGAAGCTTTTCCTAAAGTATAAAATACAAGGAAAGGCTTCTTTTTATATTTAAATTATATTTAAAGTACAATTGGTAAATTATTTCTTTATAATTTCTTCTTATAGCAAGTCAATTTACTTGACAGTTAATAAAGAATAAAATACTATTAATAAGGATGCTTTGGTATTAAAAAGCAGAAAAATAAAAATACTATTTAGGAGTGTGAGTATAAATGGATGCGGAACCGAGTTGTAGGTGTAAGCTGACAAAATTAAATAAAAATACTCACCTTATTTTATGTTTAAAATAACTTTTTAGGCCGACATGAGATGTTTACATATCATGCTTTGCATAACTATTTATGCCATTTGCAAATTTACTTATGCCTGCTTAAAGAAGTTACTTTAAAGTGGGCTAAGGTGAAGAATGAGGGTGTAATAGCATGAAAGAAATCTATAAAACATTTGATACGGGATTAGTACAGCTAGATGCATTTGAAGATGGGGCATGGATTAATTTATGTAACCCAACACCTCAGGAAATCAATGAGGTAGCAACAGAATTTAGCATAGAAACAAATCACATTTTATCAGCTTTGGATGAAGAGGAACGCGCACGTATAGAGGTAGATGATAACTGTACCGTTATTATCGTTGACGTTCCTATTAAAGAAAATGATGACCATAATGGTTATGCAACTATTCCATTAACGATTATCATTGGAGATAAATATATTATTACCACATGTCTTCAGCAGTTACAGTTACTAGAAGATTTTAAATCAGGTAAAATTAAAGGATTCTTTACTTTTAAAAAGACGAGATTTATTCTCCAATTACTATATAAAAATGCATCTTACTTCTTACAGTATCTAAGACATATTGACCGTTTGAGCCATCAAATGGAAGTAGAACTTCATAAATCTATGAGAAATAAAGAACTTCTGCAATTATTTGATTTAGAGAAGAGTTTGGTATATTTTACAACATCCTTAAGAGCAAATGAAATTGTTCTTGAAAAGATGATGCGTATGGAAAATATCAAGCGTTATCCAGAAGATGAAGATTTACTTGAAGACGTAATTATTGAAAATAAACAGGCCATTGAGATGGCAAATATATATAGCAATATTTTAGGTGGGACAATGGATGCCTTTTCATCTATTATTTCTAACAACTTAAATATTGCAATGAAAACACTTACTTCTATTACAATTATCATGGCTGTACCAACAATTATAGGTAGTTTCTGGGGGATGAATGTACCAGTACCACTTGAAGGACAGCCACATGCCTTTAGCATAATTATTATATGGTCTATTGTAGTCACAGGAATTATTGCTGTAATTATGATGAAGAAGAAACTTTTCTAAAAGTGAAAAGGAAAAGTGAAAAGGAAAGAGTGAAAAATAGAGAATTAAAAAAGGAGTTGCTGTATAAGGGGTTACAGCAGCTCCTTTCTTATTATCCGAACAAATTTTTGACATTTGAATATATATTTAATCAGAGGAGAATTTAAAATGAAAAAATAAGATTAATTATTGAAGTGTTGTCCAAACACCGTTATTTAAAATCATATTGTTTTCTAGGTCAAAACCTGTTTCACCTGAGCCAGGAACTTGTGCTGAACCGTTGGTGAATATTACTTTAGGGTCGTTCCAATTTTCTGTAAAGGTATAACTATAGATATTGTTACCTTCGTTTGTCATAGCTACACCAGGCCAAGAAGCGATTTGTAAAACAGAACCTGTACTTTCATCATAGATATAAGCGTTTACATTAGACCAGTTGTAAGCACTGTTATCAAAGTAAATCGTCTTTTCTGTAATAGGGTCGATGCTACCAGTATATGTTATCCAAGTATTATTTGTATAAATCATGCTTGGATTTTCTGTATTAAGCTCTAGTCCTGGTTCACCAGAACCTGGATATTGGCTACTGCCACCATTATTAAAGATAACACGCGCATTTTGCCAAGAACGAGGTAATTCATAGCTATAGATATTATTACCTTCATTTGTCATTTCGACACCTGGCCATGCACTAATCATTTCCACGCCAGAAGCATCTTCATTATAAATATAAGCATGTAAGTTAGACCAGTTGTAACTTGAATTATCGAAGTAAGCTTTTAATGTAGTAACATCTTCCTTGATATAAGTGTAAACTTCACTAATACTATCATCTTCGTTTGAAGCTGTTAGCGTAACAGTGATTTCACCTGGTGTCATATTTTCACCGATTTCAATTTGTGTACCATCAGTATATAAAATCTCTTCACCACCATTAATAGAATAAGTAGCAGAAGTAGCATTCTTAGCACCTAATGTGAGTGTAAGTGTATCTGTAAAGCTTGTGCCTTCAGGAGAAATACTGATTGATAAAGTATCATCTTGTGCTATAGGACAAAGTTCCCATGAACCATCTATATAGCATCTAGAGGCATCTACTGTTAAACCAGTTTTTGCAGGATATTGATTCGTGCCATCATTAAAGATGACTTTGCTATTTAACCAGCTCTTATCAAGTTCAATGCTATAAAGTCCATTGCCTTCATCTGTCATAGCAGTGCCAGGCCAAGCTGAAAGAATATTGGTAGTAGAACTACTTTCATCATAAACATAGGCATTAAGATTTGTGCCCCAGTTTGATGGTTTATACATAAAGAGTTTAAGTTCATCTTCTTTGACAGTTGGAGCAGTTTTAACTGGTGGTGGCGTAAGTGTCCATACACCATCCTTATACCATTGCTCGTCAGAGATTTTAAAGCCATCTTCGCCAGTGCCAGGGTCTTGGTTAGTTTTATCATTGAAGATAAAGTAAGCTTCTTCTAAATCAGGAGCTGTGAAGGTATACCAATTATTGCCTTCATCTGTCATTTTTACACCAGGCCAGCTAGGTGTAGTAACTGTTTCATCATCTGTATAGTAATAAACATAAGGTTCTGACCAGTCAGCAGGTTTATAAAAGTGAACAGTAGCAGGTGTGATGACTGTTTTTAAGTATGAATAAGTTTGCTCTACAGAGCCATAGTCATTAGAAGTTTTAATAGTGATAGTTGTAAGTGTTTCAAGTGGAAGGTCAGCATCTAAGTTAATAGTAGCTGTATTTTGGAATGTTACCCAATCCCCATCATTTACTTTGTAAGCACCGTTTGATGTATTTTTAAGAGATACATTAACATCTAGAGCATCCGTATAGTATTTGGTAACTTTATTAGATGCACCAGGATTAACAGAAATACTAGGAAGCTGAGAAGCAACTTTAAGTTCAAGTAAAATAACGCCATTGCTATCTGGAGTGATGGTAACGGTACCATTTTGAACAGTAGCTTCAGCACCTGTATAGGCATCACGAACGATAGAACCATCATTAAATACAGAAGAAACGTTGATAGTTTGTGTACCAGAAGCACCAAGGACAACGATAACATCATCATCTATGCCATTTTTATGATAGCTTCTTTGGAAAGTGTAAGGTGAACTATTAAGTTTGGTATGTGTACCAGCACCGATTGCAATATGGTCATTTCTAAATTGACCTACTTTTTGCCAGTGTGCAAGAGAAGCTGTATCCATATTGCTCCAGTTCATATCAGAACGTGTACCTTGATCCTTATCAGAACCACTTTCACCGCGTGATCTATTTGTTTCATCACCGTAGAAGATTTGAACAGCACCAGGAGAAAGAAGTAAGGTAGAGCCTAAGTTAATCATATTTGTTCTAGCAAGGTCTGTATCATGAGAAGAAATGTAACTAAGGACATTCCAAGAATCAGAGCTATTGATGCTATTGGCATAACTTTGATATGTACTATCAATAGAAGCAATATTACCATCCTTAGGGAAATTGAAGTTGATGACAGAATCAAATTTACCATCTGTGTGATAGTTAGATTGATTAGCACCATGACCAAATACCTCAGCAGTTGTCCAGAAATCTTCATCCCAATCAGCACCTGGTTTATCAGGATTATTTTGACGCCATTCTTTTAGCGCATCACTACAAGCATCTTTAAGTTGCGCCCATCTAAACATATCTACATGTTTTGCCGTATCTACACGGAAACCATCGATACCAAATTCTTTAACCCATGCAGCTAACCATTTTACTTGATAGTCAGAAGGCGAGATACCTAAATCTTGTCTTAAATTTTTAGCAGATGGTAAAATCCAAGCATCATAACCTGAAGTTTCTTTTGCCCATTTAGTTTTGAGGATAGGAGCTAATCCTTGATTACTTGTTACTTCAGTTTTTACATCAGGGAGACCAGATAAGTTTAATGTAAGGTCTGAACCACTACCAGCTGTATAACCTGATACTCCAGCACGAATCCATCCAGGACTCCACCATTTAGCCCATTCGCTCATATGCCCATTGTAATCAATAAGATTATGATAACTATGCCATGTTTCACCATTATTTTGATTAGGTCTCCAGTTGGCAAGTTGTGAAGCAGAAAGTGTAGTAGGATTGATATTATAATCAGACATATCTTGTAAGGTGAGGTAACCGACATGATTCATAACAACATCAAGTACAACACGAATGCCTTTTTCATGAGCTGTATCAACGAACTTTCTCATTTCTTCAATAGTACCCATGTTTTTATCCATCATAGTATAGTCAAGAGGATAGTACCCATGATAAGCATAATGCGCGAAATCGCCACTATCTCCGCCACCTACAAAACCATGAGCTTGTTCATAAGGAGCTGTAAGCCAAATGGTATTAACACCTAAATTTTCAAAATAACCATCATTTAATTTTTGAGTAAGTCCAGCAATATCACCACCATGGAAGGTTCCGATATTTTTGCCCCAGCTATCTGTTTTTACACGTCCATAGCTATTGTCGTTTGAGGTATTGCCGTTTACAAAACGGTCAGTAATGACGAAGTAAACAGTTGCATTATCCCAAGAAAAAACGTCATTTTCAGTATTACTTAGCAAGTTTACATTAGTAGTAGAGGTAGTTGTTGTATTTAAAACAGTAGACATTGGGGTGGCCATTAAGTTGGTAGAAAATAAGTTCTCACAGATGAAAGTCATGCTAACTAAAGTAGCCAATAAATTCTTTTTCATAGCATCCTCCTTATACTTTTAAGACTGATATAATTTCTAAAACGTTTCCGGAATCGATTTAGTAATTTGCTTTTATTTTAGCATGAAAAATTTATAATTCAATAAATTTTTAAAAAATTTTTGAAAAAATTTTGTATGTATTGCCTAACATAAAGCTTTTTAAAGGGGGGATAGAATGTGCAAATAATTAAATTTAGGCGGATACGTTATATAAAAATAGATGCATCTATTTATTACAGTAAAAGTGTTTTAGGGAAACGATAGAGCATGAGACAAGAACATAATAGGTCAATTGATGAATAATTTTTAATGTATTTTATGTGAAATTTATACGGTAAAAAAATTGATACAGATACAGAAAAACATCATAATAAGCTAAAAATAACATATTGCACTTAAGATATTTAAAGAGTATTGGTGAAAATATATAATTTAATTAAAGTTTGGAAAAGTCATAAAGTGTGGAGGGGAAATATGAGCAAGAGAATATTGAAGGAATTAGGTAAGACGATTAGGCACTATGCAAGGAAAGTAGTATTACCAGCCAGTCTAGCAATGCTATGTATTGCACCAAACTGTGTTTATGCGTATGATACGGAAGTTAACGAATGGAAAAATGTACAAATCGTTGGTGGCGGTATGATTACTGGTGTTGTATTTAGTGAAGCAGAAGAAGATTTAATTTATGCAAGAACAGATATGGGGGGGATTTACCGTTGGCAACCAGATTCAGAAACATGGAAACCACTTACTGACTGGGTAGGCCCAGAAATCTGGAGTAACTTAGGATGTGATGGCATTGCAACAGACCCATCAGATCCCAATAGAGTTTATGCCTTAATGGGTGAATATGATAATGGTTGGACAGATGTAAAAGGCGCTGTATTCTGTTCTGATGATAAAGGAGAAACATGGACTGTTTCAGAATTACCTTTCTTCTGTGCGAGTAATCAACAAGGACGTTTAATGGATGCAAGACTTACAGTAGACCCTAATAATTCAGCTATCTTATACTTAGGTTCAAGAAATGATGGATTATGGAAGAGTGAAGATTATGGTCAAACATGGAATCAAGTTACAAGTTTTGACATAGAAGGAGATTTTTTATATGACAAGGGAACTGTTTATGAAGGGCATTTAGGCATTACTTTTGTATTATGTGATAAAAATTCAAATGTCTCAGGAAAAGGTTCTCAAACTATTTATGTAGGTATAGGTAATAAAGAACATTCTATTTATAAAACAACAGATGGCGGTAATACATGGGCGCCACTTGCAGATGAGCCACGTGGCAAGATTGTAGATGAAGCAACTCAGTCTTGGGAAATTCAAGATGGCGATACATATTTACCACAACAAGCATATTTAACGAAAGATGGTATGCTCTATGTGACCTATGCTACAGAAGCAGGACCATATGCGTCAGGTTATGGGGATGTATGGAAGTATAATACAAATACGGAGGAATGGAAACTTGTAAGTCCAGTTTCTAGTAAGAATGCACCAAATGATCCTTGGTATGGTTATCAAGGTCTTGCAGTAGATCCACAAAATGAAAATAATATCGTTGTAACATGCCAATCTTGGTGGCCAGATATGCTGATGTATAGAAGCACAGATGGTGGGGAAACTTGGGAAAATGTTTGGGAATGGACTAGCTATCCAGAACGTAATATCAAATGTGATATAGATATTTCAGTAGCGCCATGGCTTGACTGGGGTAGTACACATGGACCAGATAATAATGCAGAAGCATCGCCAAAAATTGGTTGGAACGTAGGGGCTATTGCTATTGACCCATTTAACTCAGATAGAATGATGTATGGTACAGGTGCTACACTTTATGGTACAGATAATTTAACAAACTGGGATAAAGGGGAAAAATTTAATATAGAAGTAAAAGCTAAAGGTATTGAAGAAACAGTATCTAATGCACTTATTACAATTCCAGATACAGAAGATGATGGGCTTGTAAGTAGCTTATGGGATATTAATGGTTTCTATCATGAAGATATTACGAAAGTACCTGAAATTTTAGCGAATGTAAGTGCAGGCAATAAATATTCTACATTAAATAGTTCTGTAGACGTAGATTACGCAGAACTTAATCCAAGTATTGTTGTACGTGTAGGAGAAAGAACAGCTGTAGACGGCTATGGCAACTACTTAAATGGTATGATGACTTCTAAAGATGGCGGTAAGACATTCTCACCAATCCATGACCGAATTGGTAATAGTAATGGTAGAGGTGAAGTAGCTGTTTCTGCTGATGGTAGCATCTTCTTATGGGCAACAGAAGATGAAGCAGTAAGTTGGTCAAAAGGTGGTTATAACTGGACAGCTAGTACAGGAATTCCAGTAGCTGCAAATATTTGTTCAGATAGAGTAAATCCAAATGTATTCTATGGTTATAGTGGCGGCAAGGCTTATGTTAGTACAGATGCCGCTAAGAGTTTTACAGAAGTAAGTGTAGAAGGATTGCCAAGTGTGACATCAAATACTATGAATATTAAAGGCGTAAGAGGTTACGAAGGTCACGTATGGATGGGAACAGCTAAAGCAGACGATAAGAATGCTAATGGATTCTGGTTCTCAGAAGACTTTGGTCAAACTTATACAAAACTTACAACAGTAGATGCTGTAACAGCATTTGGTTTTGGTAAAGCAAAAGAAGAAGGTGGCTATCCAGCAATTTATATTGTAGGTCAAGTAGAAGGTAAAGATGGTTTCTTCAGATCTGATGATCAAGGTGCAACATGGACACGTATTAATGATGATAATCACCAATATGGTTTAGTAGATCCATGCTGCGATGTAACAGGTGACTATGATGTATATGGTAGAGTTTATATTGGAACAAATGGTCGGGGAATCGTTTATTCAGACACAGGTAGTGGCACAATAACAACACCAAGTGCAACAATTTCAGCTACAACAGCTGTCTTTGATAAAAAAACAGATTTACAAAAAGACGTAACAGTAACGGTTAATGCAAATGGTAATACACTAGAAGCTGTTAAAATTGGGGATAAGGTGTTAGTAGAAGGTGAAGATTATACAGTTGCTGGGGATAAAGTGACTATTCTCAAAGAATTTTTAGCTACACAGGAAGATGGTAAGCTCAAAGTAACCTTTGACTTTAATGAAGGAAATGACCCAGTACTTACAATCACTGTTAAAGAAACAGTTGTTAGTGCTAGTTTAAGTAAAACAGAAGCTAGTTTTGATAAGAAAACAGAATTACAAGAAGATGTTGTTGTAACATTTGAGGCAAATGGCAACGCATTAGAAGCTATTAAAAATGGTGATGTTGTATTAGTTGAAGGGACAGATTATGTAGTAGAAGATAATAAAGTAACTATTCTTAAAGATTATCTGACTCAGTTAGAAGAAGGTAAAGTAGCTTTAGTCTTTGACTTTAATAAAGGTGAAGACCCAGTACTTACAATTGATGTGACAAAGACAGTTGTAAGTGCAACACTTGAAACAACAACAGAATCATTTGACCAGGCAAGTGTAAGTGATGTGGAAGTGGGGATGATACTTAACGGCAATACATTAGTAGCAGTTAAGAAAGATAATGCAGCACTTACAGTAGGTAAAGAATACACAGTAGTAGAGGATAAAGTTATATTTGCAGCAGATTATCTTGCAACACTTAGTAAAGGTGCACATGAATTTGTATTTGAATTTAGTGAAGGAAACAGTGCAAGCTTTGTAATCAATGTAGTGAATACTGCAGAAAAAGATTCTGTTGTAACACCAGATGAGGCTACATTTGATAAAAATGTGGAAATGCAAGCGGATGTGGTTGTAAATGTAGAACTAAATGGTAATACATTAGAAGCCATCAAACTTGGTGATAATGTACTTGTATCAGGTATAGAGTACATTGTCGGTGAAGAGGGTACAATTACATTCCCAGCAAGTTACCTTCAAACTTTGGCTAAAGGCACATATGATTTTACCTTTGAATTTAGTGCAGGTGAAAAACAAGTTGTTAAAGTAGTGGTTGTTGATACTACAAAAACAGAAGTTGCAGAAGGTGCTATTGTAGTAGAAGTTGTTAATAAAAATGGCATCAGCACAAATGCACTTGCTCATACATTTAAATTAAAAGTAAAAGATGATAGTGAATTTGATATATCAAAGCTTTCAATTCGTTATTACTTTACAAATGAAGAGTTAGGAGTAGGTACAAATTGCTGGATTGATACAGCAGCAGCGCAATATACATGCGCACCTTGGTATGTAAGTTTAACAGATAAAGTAAGCGGTGTAGTAAAAGATATGGAACAAGTAACAGATACAGCAAATCAATATGCTGAGATTACATTTACCGATGATGGTGTACTTAATAATACATGTACATTACAAGTAGATACACGTATTGCAAATAATAACTGGTCAGCATTTAATCAAAGCAATGATTTCTCATATGAAGATGCTACAAAAGTTGCAGTATTCTATGATGGAGAGCTTATAAGCGGCAGTATGCCACAATAGGAATCTAAGGCTGAAAGTGGTGTTACGAGATTGTCAATAGTTTCGCAACACCTTTTTCTTTAAGAATAGGGGAGGAAAATATGAGTAAAAGAATATTGAGGGATTTGACACAAACAATTAAACGTTATGCAAGAAAAGTAGTATTACCCATGGGACTGGCAATGATGGTAATAGCACCTAACTGTGTATATGCATTTGATACGGAAGCGAATGAGTGGAAAAATGTACAAATTTATGGGGGCGGAATGATGACAGGGGTTGTTTTCAGCCCGGCAGAGAAAGACTTAATCTATTCGAGAACTGATATGGGAGGCGTATATCGCTGGATTCCAGAGACAGAAAGCTGGAAACCACTTACTGACTGGGTTGGCGCAGATATGTGGAGCAATTTAGGCTGTGATGGTATTGCAGTAGATCCAAGTGATGCTAATCGCGTTTATATGCTTATGGGAGAGTATGATAATGGCTGGACAGATGTACCAGGGGCTGTATTTTGTTCTAATGATAAAGGAGATACATGGACAGTATCTGAACTTCCATTTTTCTGCGGTTCAAATATGCAAGGGAGACTAATGAATGGAAGATTAACAGTTGACCCTAATAATTCAGCAGTTTTATATCTTGGTTCTAGAAATGATGGCTTATGGAAAAGTGAAGACTATGGTTTAACATGGAATAAGATGTCTAATTTCGATATAGAAGGTGATTTCTTCTATGATAAAGGAGAAGCTTATGGTGGCCATTTAGGAATTACTTTTGTATTATGTGACCCAAGATCTAACTTGGAAGGTAAAGGGTCTCAAACGATATATGTAGGAATTGGAAATAGTGAACATTCTATTTATAAAACAACGGATGGTGGAGAAACATGGGCACCAGTAGTAGGAGAGCCACGTGGTAAGGTTACGAATGAAGCAACAGGTGAATGGAATATGGTAGATGGTGATACATATTTACCACAACAAGTTTATTTAACTAAAGAGGGTATTATGTATGTGACATATGCCACAGAAGCTGGTCCATATGCATCAGGATATGGTGATGTGTGGAAGTATAATACGAATACAGAAGAATGGAAACTTATAAGTCCGAAATCTAGTATAAAGGCACCAGATGACCCATGGTATGGATATCAAGGTCTAGCAGTAGATCCACAAGATGAAAATACACTTGTTGTAACAGGACAATCATGGTGGCCAGATATGATGATGTATAGAAGTACAGATGGTGGAGAAACATGGACAAATGTTTGGGAATTTACCAGTTATCCAGATAGGGATATTAAATGTAATATTGATATTTCAGAAGCACCTTGGCTTGATTGGGGCAGCACACATACACCAGATTATAATTCAGTAGCTTCTCCTAAAATTGGATGGAACTGCGGCGCAATTGCTATTGACCCATTTAATTCGGATAGGATGATGTATGGTACAGGTGCAACACTTTATGGAACAGATAATTTAACCAACTGGGATAAAGGGGAGAAATTTGATATTAAGGTAAGAGCAAAGGGGATTGAAGAAACTGTAAGTAATGCGCTTCTTGTTATACCAGACACAGAAGATGATGGACTTATCACAAGTTTATTCGATATTAATGGATTTTATCATGAAGATATAACCAAGGTACCTACAATTATGGCGAATATGAATGGAGATAAATATGAATCACTAGAAAGTTCTGTGGATGCAGATTATGCAGAACTTAACCCTAAAATTGTATTCCGTGTAGGAGAGAGAAGGGCTATAGATAGTTATGGTAGTTATGCAAATGGTATGACGATATCAAAAGATGGTGGCAAAACATTTTCATTAATTCATGATCGTATAGGAAATAGTGAAGGCGGCGGAGAAGTAGCAGTTTCAGCAGATGGTAGTGTTGTACTTTGGGCTACGCCGGATGAACCTGTATCTTGGTCAAAAGGTGGCTACAATTGGAAAGCATGCGAAGGTATCCCAACGAATGCAATGATTGCTTCCGATCGTGCAAATGCAAATATGTTTTATGGATGCAGTAAAGATGGCAAAGTTTATTATAGTACAGACTTAGGAAAAACTTTTGAAGAAGGTCAGATTGAAGGATTACCAGCTGTAGGTAGTGCCCAAGATTTAAATATTAAGGCTGTAAAAGGTTTTGAAGGGCATGTTTGGGTAGGAACCAATAAAGGTGATAAGGGTACAAATGGATTATGGCATTCTACAGATGGTGGTAAGACTTATACAAAGTTAGATACAGTAGAAGGAGCTCTTTCATTTGGCTTTGGTAAGGCAAAAGAAGAAGGTGGCTATCCAGCAATTTATATGGCAGGTATAGTAGAAGGAAAGAATGGATTCTTTAGATCTGATGACATGGGTGAGACATGGACACGAATTAATGATGATGAACATCAATATGGATTAGTGGACCCTGGATGTGATATAACAGGAGATTTTGATACATATGGAAGAGTTTATATTGGAACAAATGGCCGCGGAGTTGTTTATGCTGATACAGGTAGCGGGACTGTTGCAGTACCAAATGCATCAATTTCGGAAATAACAGCTATATTCGATAAAAAAGAAGAATTACAAAAAGATGTAACAGTTACAGTGAATGCAAATGGTCATACACTTAAATCACTTAAGGCCAACGATGAGGTATTAGTGGAGGGTGAAGATTACATAGTTGATGGAGATGAAGTAACAATTCTTAAGGCATTCTTAGCAAAACAAGAGAATGGCTTAGTAAAAATAACTTTTGACTTTGATAATGGAAAAGACCCTATCCTTACAATCAATATTAAAGAAACAATTAATAATGCAACGCTTGAAACCTCAACGGCATCATTCGATCAAGCAAGTGCTAGTGACGTAGAAGTAGGGATGATACTTAACGGCAATACATTAATAGCAGTTAAGAAAGATAATGTAGCACTTACAGCAGGCAAAGAATACACAGTAGTAGGGGATAAGGTTATATTTGCAGCAGATTATCTTGCAACACTTAGTAAAGGTGCGCATGAATTTGTATTTGAATTCAGTAAGGGAAATAATGCAGGTTTTGTAATTAACGTAGTGAATACTGCAGAGAAAGATTCTGTTGTAACACCAGATGAGGCTACATTTGATAAAAATATGGAAATGCAAGCGGATGTAGCTGTAAATGTAGAACTAAATGGTAATACATTAGAAGCCATCAAACTTGGTGATAATGTACTTGTATCAGGTATAGAGTACATTGTCGGTGAAGAGGGTACAATTACATTCCCAGCAAGTTACCTTCAAACTTTGGCTAAAGGCACATATGATTTTACCTTTGAATTTAGTGCAGGTGAAAAACAAGTTGTTAAAGTAGTGGTTGTTGATACTACAAAAACAGAAGTTGCAGAAGGTGCTATTGCAGTAGAAGTTGTTAACAAAAATGGCATCAACACAAATGCACTTGCTCATACATTTAAATTAAAAGTAGAAGATGATAGTGAGTTTGATATATCAAAACTATCAATTCGCTACTACTTTACAAATGAGAGTCCAGAAGTAGGTGCAACATGTTGGATTGATACAGCAGCAGCTCAATACACGGGTGCGCCTTGGTATGTAAGTTTGACAGATAAAGTAACAGGTATAGTAAAGAATATGGAGCAAGCAACTGATACAGCTAATCAGTATGTAGAACTGACATTTGCGGATGCAGGCATACTGAATAATACATGCACATTACAAATAGATACACGTGTTGCAAATAATAACTGGTCAGCATTTGATCAAAGCAATGACTTCTCATATGAAGATGCTACAAAGATTGCAGTATTCTATGATGGAGAACTTATAAGTGGTGCTCTTCCTAATTAAGTTAAATATGTTTAAACAAAAAAATCAAAAAAATGTGAAAAAACTATATAATTATTGCATATAATGTGATAGAATACAGAGGAATAAAAAATACGTGATAGCAAAGGCGCTATAGATTATAAATCTATAGCGCCTTTTTGCTATTTGCTAGAAGGTTAACATGTGAAGGTACTACTTTAGTTAGTTGATAAAGAAACAGTTAAGGGACATTAGAATAACGATAAAAGGGAGATTTATGTGAGAAAACAAAGTAGATTAGGGGGAATGAGTATGTATTCATCATCAAGTACAATTTGGGTATTAGTAGCCGCAGCATTGGTATTTTTTATGCAAGCTGGCTTCGCTATGGTTGAGACAGGATTTACAAGGGCTAAAAATGCAGGAAATATTATTATGAAAAATTTAATGGACTTTTCAATTGGTACACCAATTTACTGGTTGTTTGGTTTTGGATTAATGTTTGGTGGTAGCAGTGCTCTAATAGGCGGAATTGATTTATTTAGTATGGGAGGATATGCAGATGTATTGCCATCAGGTGTTCCTAAATATGCCTTCTTTATTTTCCAAACAGTATTCTGTGCTACAGCAGCCACAATTGTTTCCGGTGCCATGGCTGAAAGAACGAAGTTTATTTCATATTGTATATATAGTGCAATTATCAGTGCAATAATCTACCCTATATCAGGACATTGGATTTGGGGTGGTGGCTGGCTTGCACAATTAGGATTTCATGATTTTGCAGGTTCAACAGCAGTTCATATGGTAGGTGGTGTAGCAGCCTTTGTAGGTGCTGCTATATTAGGACCTAGAATTGGTAAGTACTCAAAAGATGGTAAACCAAAAGCTATTCCAGGTCATAGTTTAACACTTGGTGCTTTAGGTGTATTTATTTTATGGTTCTGTTGGTTTGGATTTAATGGTGGCTCTACAGTATGTGCAGAAGGTGACGATGCACTTATCGCAATGGGTTCTATCTTTACAACAACTAACTTAGCAGCAGCGGTTGCAACAGTAACAACCATGATTATTACATGGGTACGTTATAAAAAACCAGATGTTTCTATGACACTTAATGGCTCACTTGCAGGGCTCGTAGCCATCACAGCAGGTTGCGATGTAGTAGATCCTGTTGGCGCATTCTTTATTGGTCTTATTGCTGGCTTCGTAGTAGTATTTGGGATTGAGTTTATTGATAAAGTAGTAAAAGTTGATGATCCTGTTGGTGCAGTAGGTGTTCATGGTATGTGTGGTGCAACAGGTACAATTTTAACAGGTTTATTTTCAACTTCAGAAGGTCTATTCTATGGTCATGGTGCTAGATTCCTAGGCGTTCAGATATTAGGTGTTATTGCTGTTATTGCTTGGGTTGCAATTATGATGACAATTGTATTCCAAGTTTTAAAACATACTATAGGTTTAAGAGTTACAGCACAAGAGGAAATTAGTGGTTTGGATTTACCAGAGCATGGATTAGTAAGTGCTTATGCAGATTTTTATACAATGGGTGGTATGTCAACAAGTGAAATTGCTACAACAATAGATACAGGTAAAGTAACTCCAGAAGTTGCTATCCCAGTAGAAAAAGTAGCTAAAACACCATCAGTAGGTTCTGATGTAAAGATGACGCAAATTAGGATTATCACAAAGGAAAGCCAGTTCGAAACATTAAAGATAGCCATGAATCGTATTGGCATTACAGGTATGACAGTCAATCATGTCTTAGGTTGTGGCATGCAAAAAGGTGCTACAGAACTCTATCGTGGTACACCTTTGGAAATCAATTTACTTCCTAAGATTCAAGTAGATATTGTAGTTTGCAAAGTACCAGTAGAAACAGTCGTTGAAACAGCCAAACGTGTCCTCTACACAGGCCATATCGGCGATGGCAAAATCTTTATCTATGACGTAGAAAACGTCATTAAGGTAAGAACAGGCCAGGAAGGCTATAGTGCCCTTCAAGATGTAGAATAAAAGTTAATAAGTGACTTTGAAAATACAAAGGAGCTCCTGCGAAGCTAGTCAAATAGTTTCGCAGGAGCTCCTTTTATATACCTAACTCGTTAGAGAAAATAAGTTACCAATACTTCAATGTAGCTAATTAACTTAATTTTATCTAAGCTTTGAGTGGCGCCAGATTTAAGGAAAATTAGAGGGGCACGTATCCACAATCTTAGTATCAAAAAAAGTCCGCAGCACTTTATTGCTGCGGACTTTGGATTAGGCTTTCTTTACTGAGAATGTAACAGCTTCACCGTTAAGTTTCCAGTCTTTTGTATAGCCATCAACAGTTCCTTCGATAACGCTATTAGCTAATACTTCTGATGCGATGTAATCAGCATTTTTAGCCATGATAGCGCCTACTTTTTCGTTACCTGTATAAGCTACTTCAATGTGATCTTGAACTTCGAAGTCAGCTTCTTTTCTCATTGTTTGGATTTTAGAGATGATTTCACGTACGAAACCTTCTTCGAGAAGTTCTTCTGTAAGAGCTGTATCGATTACTACTGTGTAACCTTTATCAGCAGCAGCTACATAACCTTCTTTTTGAGCTGTACTAATTAAGAGGTCATCTTTAGTAAGTTCAATTTCTTGCCCTTCGATTGTTAATTTTAATACGCCTGTTTCATTAAGCTCGGCCATAGCAGCTGTTCCGTCAAGTTCTGTAAGGGTGCTGCGGATAGCGTTAAGCATTTTACCATATTTTGGTCCTAATGTACGCATTTGTGGTTTGAAGCTGTATGAAATGAAGTCAGCAGCTTCTGTTGTGAATTCTACGTGTTTAACGTTTAATTCTTCTGCTACGATATCAATGAATTCCCCTGGTAAAACTTCTGTAGCACCTACATAAAGAGTACCGATTGGCTGACGGTTTTTGATACCGCTTTCGTTACGGCAGCTACGTCCAAGTACTACGATATCAAGTACTTCATCCATGTGTTTTTCAAGTTCTTTGTCTACCATTGATTCATCACATACAGGGAAGTCACATAAGTGAACACTTGCAGGTGCAGTTTCATCAACGGATTTAACAAGGTTTTGATAGATTTGTTCTGCCATAAATGGTGTGAATGGTGCCGCAAGTTTTGCAAGTGTTACAAGTACTGTATGAAGTGTTTTGTAAGCATTGATTTTGTCTTGTGGCATATCACTTTGCCAGAATCTTTCACGACTACGACGAACATACCAGTTAGATACTTCGTCGATGAAGTCTTGCATATCACGAGCAGCTTCGAAGATGCGGTAGTTTTCAAGATTTTCATCTACTGTTTTAACGAGTGTATGAAGTTTTGAAAGTACCCATTTATCCATCATGTTAAGTGATGCATAATCTAGTTCATATTTAGTTGGGTCGAAGTTGTCGATGTTTGCGTAAAGTACATAGAATGCATATGTGTTCCAGAATGTACCCATGAATTTACGTTGTGATTCGCTAACGTTTTCAGCTGCGAAACGGCTTGGAAGCCATGGTGCAGAAGCTGAGTAGAAGTACCAACGAACAGCGTCAGCGCCTTGTGCATCAAGTACTGTCCAAGGATCTACTACGTTACCTTTATGTTTACTCATTTTGATACCATCTTTGTCGCCAACGTGTCCAAGAACGATAACGTTTTTGTATGGTGCTTTATCAAAGATAAGAGTTGAGATTGCCATTAGCGTATAGAACCATCCACGAGTTTGGTCAACAGCTTCTGAGATGAAGTCTGCTGGGTAATTTTCTTCGAAGATTTCTTTGTTTTCAAATGGGTAGTGCCATTGTGCGAAAGGCATTGAACCACTATCATACCAACAGTCAATAACGTCTGAAACTCTTGTCATTGTGCCACCACATTCAGGACAGTTAAGGTGAACATTATCAATGTATGGTTTATGAAGCTCGATGTTTTCTGGACAGTCAGAACTCATTGATTTAAGTTCTTCGATGCTGCCGATAAGGTGTTTATGTCCACATTTACATTCCCAGATAGGAAGTGGTGTACCCCAGTATCTTGAACGTGAAAGACCCCAGTCAATAACGCCTTCAAGGAAGTTTCCGAAACGACCTTCACCGATTGATGGAGGTATCCAGTTAACTGTGTTATTGTTTTTAACTAATCTATCACGTACTTTAGTCATTTCGATGAACCATGTGTCACGTGCATAGTAAAGAAGTGGTGTATCACATCTCCAGCAGTGTGGATAGCTATGTGTATGAGGAATAGCTTTGAATAATGTTTCTTTAGATGCTAAGAATTTAAGAATTTCTGGGTCAGCATCTTTAACAAATACATCTTTAAGATGTGGGAATACTGCTGTGAATTCTTCTGTGAAGTAACCTTGTTCGTTAACAAGCTGTACGAATGGAAGGTTGTTTTCGCGGCCAACTCTTGCATCATCTTCACCAAATGCAGGAGCGATATGAACGATACCTGTACCATCTGTAAGTGTTACATAGTTATCAGCTACTACGAAGTAAGCTTTTTTATCTGTTTTTACAAAATCGAAGAGTGGTGCGTATTCCATACCACAAAGGTCTTTACCTGGGAATTTAGCTACGATTTCTACACCTTCTGTGCCAAGGTTAGCTTCTACTAAAGCTTCAGCTAAAATGTAAGTTGTACCATCTAAAGTAGCTCTTACATATGTGTGCTCTGGATTTACGCAGAGTGCAACGTTTGATGGAAGAGTCCATGGTGTTGTTGTCCAAGCAAGAAGGTATGTGTTTTCTTCGCCTACTACTTTGAATTTACATGTAGCTGTTTGGTCTTTGATATCTTTGTAACCTTGAGCTACTTCGTGTGAAGAAAGTGATGTTCCACAACGTGGGCAGTAAGGTACGATTTTATGTCCTTTGTAGATAAGGTCTTTATCCCAAATTTGACGAAGTGACCACCATACTGATTCGATATAGTTGTTGTCATAAGTTACATATGGATGTTCCATGTCCACCCAGTAACCAACGCGGTCAGACATTTTTTCCCATTCGCTTTGGTATTTCCAAACACTTTCTTTACATTTTTCAATGAATGGTTCGATACCGTATTCTTCGATTTGTGGTTTACCACTGATACCAAGAAGTTTTTCAACTTCAAGTTCTACTGGAAGACCGTGTGTGTCCCAACCAGCTTTACGAAGTACTTTATAACCTTTCATAGTTTTGTAACGTGGCATGATATCTTTCATTGTACGTGTTAAGATATGACCAATATGTGGTTTACCATTTGCTGTAGGAGGGCCATCATAAAATGTGAAAACTGGGCCACCTTCTCTTGATTTGATTGATTCTTCAAATACATTGTTTTTCTTCCAAAAATCTAAAACTTCGAGTTCTCTATCAACGAAGTTCAGATTGGTATCTACCTTCTTGTACATACTATTCCTCCTAATATTAATTGTAGAAATTTAAAAGTGTAATTTTCCATAAAGGTTTTATATAAATATATAAAATCACATATGTATAAAGACAAGTTATTTTAAGCCTAGGCTCTACTTCTTAGTTATAACCAAATTTCTTAAATATTAGTCTTTAACATATGAAGGGTACTGGATTCAGGATTCTAAATGTAGGTAAAAAACGCAACAAAAAAGCTCCTTCATCCATTAACAGGACGAAAGAGCACTATATACGTCATCTTCCGCGGTACCACCTGATTTGCCTTCTATAAAGAAGACCGCTCGTTATACCTTTCCTTACGGTAACGGTAGGAAACCGTCAGAGTCTACTCATAAACCTAAGGCTTATGTTCGGTCTGCCACTCCAAGGCGATTTTTCCTAAATTCTATCGTGTGAGCTTCCACCAACCTCACTCGCTGAGACGCATCAAATGTAGTACTTGTCCTCTTCATAGTGTTTAGAGTTTATAAATAAATTAATAGTAACATTATAAAGTCAAAATTTGATTTTGTAAAGGGGAAGTAGGGGAAATACATAACGATTAAAGGGATATATTACACATTCATAAAATGGAAAAAAATGTTAAATGTTGAAAGGAAAAGGTCGATATTTAGATGAAGAAACAAATTTATAAAGGAGTTAGTAATGCGTAATAGAGATAAGAAAAGCTTAAAGGTAATTTTTATTTCATCCTATTTATTGATTGGGATTTTACCTATGATGATTATTGCAGGGATTTTTGGAGGTATTATTAAACAGTCAATTTATAGAAGTCAAGCCAATGCTATGAATCAAATATCAAGCATGGTAACCAATAATATTGATATATGGGGAGATAAGAATATTGTTCTTGTGGAAGAAGTTGCCTATTCTCAAGTAATAAAAAATGGCGGGATAGAGCATGTTGAAGAAGAACTTAAACTAAGAATCGAGCAAGACAATACTATTGAAAATATATTTTATGTAGACACTACAGGAAGGGTATTGGCCAATGGGCTAGGCTCGTTAGGCGAAAACATGGCGGATAAGGAATATTTTCAAGAAGCCTTAAAAGGTCATAGTTATGTTAGTGAGGTTTTTATAGAAGATGAAGTGCCTTATATTGCTTTTTCAGCACCAGTTAGAAATGATGGCAATATAACAGGCGTTATTATTAGTCAGGTAGCAATTTGGGGCTTAGATAATATAGTAGGAGATGTAATTTTCTCTGAAGAAAGTACCATTTTTGCCTTTGATCGAAAAGGAGACGTTACTTGGCACATAGATAAGAGTCGAATAGATAATGAGAATTTATTAGATGAAACGCATGAGATGTTTATGAATGTAGTTGATATGGCGTTAAGGGGAAATCGAAGCACAGCTATAATACCGTTTGATGGAAAAAGTCAGCTAGTAGTATGTAACTTTATTGATTCGCTAAACTGGGGAACTATAACAGCTATACCACTTAATGAACTCTATGCTGGATTTATAGGGGTTATAAAGATAGGTATTCCTGTAGGGATATTAATTTTAATAGGGATTATAGTTCTTGCTATGAGACAGGAAGCCAGAATAGTAAAACCAGTTACTGCATTAGCAGATTTGGCACAAAGAGTTGCTAAAGGAGACTTAACTATTAAAGCAGAGATTGATGGTGCAAAAGAATTAAAAGTTATTAGTGATGCTTTTAATGAAATGATTTATTCATTAAGGAAATTAGCAGGTGGCATTTATGAGAAAAATGGTAATTTACAAGAAGCTGCTGAGACATTGGTAACGATCTTTAAGGGAGCAGAAGGTGCTAATAAAGAAATGGCTAAGGCCATGACAGAGATATCAGAAGGTGCTATTGTACAAGCTAACCAAACAGAAGAAGTTCTATCAGGTACTAAGGATTTAAATGAAAAGGTAGAAGAAGTTAAAGTAAAATTAGTAGAAATAAATCAAACTATTGAAGCATCTAAAAATGTTTTAGTTAAAGCTCAAGGTGAGGTAAATGGTTTAAAAGAGGAAACAGCAAATCAAAGAAAGCTTGTAAGTAATACAGTACAAGAAGTAAGCGAATTAGAAGGTGCAGTAGGGCATATTAACAAAATTACACAAACAATTAATGCGATTGCTGATCAAACACATTTATTAGCTTTAAATGCTAGTATTGAAGCTGCACGTGCAGGAGAAAGTGGCAAAGGCTTTGCCGTAGTTGCAGCAGAAATTGGGAATTTAGCTGCTCAATCACAAAGTGCAACGAAAGATATTACAACTATCTTAGAAAACATTCAGCATCAAACAGAAACGACTAAGTCGCTGATGAATCAAATTGATACAACTATGGGTGAACAAGCTAAATCAGTTGCAGAGACATATGAGGTATTTAAGCAAGTAGAAGAAGCAGATAAGATGATCATAAATGGAATTATAGACTTTAGTAGCACAGTTGACTATATTGATGAATTTAGTCAAAACTTACTTAAAGTAACAGGTGCTCTTGCTAATATAGCGGAAGAAAGTGCAGCAACAACAGAAGAAACCACAGCTTCTCTTCAGGAGCAGCTTACAATAATGAAAAATCTTAATCAGCTTAGTGAAGATATTAAGGAGAATATTCACGAACTTCAACTTAGCATTGAACATTTTAAGATAGAGAAAAAGTAGTTTAATATAAAGTAACTAGATAAGGAGGACGAAGATGAGACGAAAGATCGGGAAATTGTTAGCAGTAGCGAGCCTAGCGAGTGCTTTAGTGGGATGTTCAAGTACTAATGAAAGCGTAGTAAACATCTCAATATATAATACTAAACGAGAGATTCACACTAATTTAGAAGCAGCAAGTAAAGCTTTTTCAGAAGCTAATCCAGATATCAAAGTAAAGGTGCTAGGATATAGCAGATATCAAGAAGTAAAAGATAAGATTGCTTCTAGAAGAAATTATGATAATACACCAACAATCATGATTGTAGACTCTCTACATATACAAGATTTAAAGGAAGAATTTGTAGATTTATCTGATGAGACATGGGCAGAATATTTATCTATAGATATGGGGGAAGCAGCCAGAAATAGCGAGGGGGGCTTAGTAGCGTTTCCATTTGCTGTAGAAGGAATGGGGCTTATTTATAATCAAAAAGTTATGGAGGAATGTGGCATTGATGTAGATAAGATTCGTACAAGGAATGCCTTAGAGGAAGCATTTAAAAAGGTGGAAGATAGCGGTAGAAAAGCAGTTATTATTACAAATGATGATTGGTCTTTAGCAAACCACTTCTTTACTACTGCATACTCTGTAAAATCCGAAGATAGTAAAGCAAAAGTAGACTTCATTGCTGATTTAAAAGCTGGAAAGGTAGACTTAGCAAAAGATGAAACGATTAATGGTTTATTGGATACATTTGATTTAATGAAATCTTATAATATGTATAAAGAGGCACCACTATCAAATTCTAATGAGCGTTGTGCAGAGGCTCTAGGGAGAGGTGAAGTTGGTTTTTGGTATATGGGGAACTGGGCAATGCAGGATATTTTAAGAAGTGATGTGAATAAGGGAGACTATGGTTTCATCCCTGTACCTATAAGTAATGATGCTACAGATTATGGTAATAATGAAATTACAGCAGCAGTTAAATATCTTGTAATCGATAAAGGGGCGAATTCAGTAGAACAACAAGAAGCAGCCAAAAGATTTATTGATTGGCTAGTATATGAAGAAAAAGGAAATGACTTCATGGTTAATGAAGCAGGGCTTATTCCAGGTGTAGTAGCTAATAACATTGAGTTTACTAATTCTTTAAGTAACTCTATTAAGACTTATCAAGAAAATAATCAAGTTATTGAGCAAATGATGGCTTATCTTCCACATGAAAATGTTACACAGGTAGGTAATCTTTTAAGAGCATATCTAGATAATAAAATTGATAGAAATACATTCTTAAATGAACTTAAGAACTTTTGGATGAAGTATAATTAATAGAGGATGTGCAGCGAAGTTATTAAATAGCTTCGCTGCACATCCTTTTAACGTTTATTGACAATTATAATGCCGATTGAGACTAATAATAAGGCAATGACATGGATTGGCAGAATATGTTCACTTGGAATAAACATAGCAGTGAGTAGAGTACCAGATACGGGAACTACAAATTTATACATTGCCAGTTCACCAACTTTTCGAAGTTGGAGGATATAATACCAGAGACAAAAGGCAACACTAGATAGTAGCGCAAGATATAAAAGTAGTAATACTGATGAAGGTGTAAAAGTAAGATTGCTTATCTTGCCGCCCATGAAGTTACCAATGATAAAAAGTAAGATTGAACCAATAATCATTTGCCATGCCGTATACACCATGGTAGGTAATTCTTTCCCTACTTTTTTTGCAATAAACATGGTGATAGCACTCATAAGGCCAGAAATAATCATAAATCCTTCGCCAAGTAAGGTGAAATGAAATAGGTTATTAGTTCCCTTACTTAAGTTGATTAAAATAATGCCTACAAAGCCTAAACTAAGGCCAAAAAATTTTCTTAAACTGAGCTTATCATCTTTGTATACAAAGTGGGCTAAAATGACAGAGAAAAATATACCAACTTGCTCTAAAATAGAAGCTTTGATACCAGATGTATTGTTTACACCAATATTAAAGAAAAAGTATTGCAAAGTAGTATTAAAAAGACCTAAAATAATAATTAGTAAAAGTTGGATTTTGCTCATTCTAAATAGAGGTGCGCCACTAATTAAGGCAGCAATAAAAGTAAAGATGCCGGCAAGCAGAAATCGTAGACTAATAAAAGTAATCGTGCCTCCAAGGTCAGAACTTGCAATACCCATTTGAGCATAGACGATTTTAAGTGCTGGAAAGGCACTGCCCCACAAGATATTACAGAAAATAGCTATAAGTGAGGTTGCTAAAATAATTTGAGACTTAGGCTTATCTTGTAACATGATATAAACTCCTTAGTGAAATGTCGATAAATTTTGTTATGTGTATGATATAATATACATATTATATAATTATATAGATTTCACATTTATAAATTTTAGTTATTCATGATTTTTAGTCATGTGAAATCATTGAGAGAAACCTATTGACCTACATGTATATTTCAAGTTTTTAGTTGGTTTCTCTATATAGATTTTACATCCACCAATTTTAGGTATTCACTATGTTTTAGCGATGTGAAATTCTTATAAAAGGGCGAAATAGCACTATTTATACATGTAAAGATAAGCAAGGTTAGAGACGGGAGAAAAACATATGAAAAGAAACTTAACTCTATTAACAGATTTATATCAGTTAACAATGATGCAAGGATATCATGAGAACAATATTAATAATCACGAAGTTGTATTTGATTTATTTTATAGAAATAATCCATCTAAAAATGGTTATGCCATTTGCACAGGACTTGAACAGGCAATCGACTATATTGAAAATCTTCATTTCGACGAAACAGATATTGAGTATTTAAGAAGCTTAAATTTATTTAATGAAAGTTTCTTAGAATACCTTAGAAACTTTAAGTTTACAGGAGATATTGATGCTATTCCAGAAGGAACAGTTGTATTTCCAATGGAAGTTTTAATGCGTGTTAAGGCACCTATTTTAGAAGCACAATTTGTAGAGACAGCACTTTTAAATATTATTAATCATCAAAGTCTTATTGCAACAAAAGCAGCAAGAGTTGTACGTGCAGCAGAAGGTGACCCTGTTCTTGAATTTGGACTTCGTCGTGCACAAGGACCAGATGCAGGAATTTATGGTGCAAGAGCAGCTATTATTGGTGGCTGTGCAGCTACATCTAATGTACTTACAGGCCAAATGTTTGATGTACCAGTATCAGGAACACATGCTCATAGCTGGGTTATGAGTTTTGATGAAGAGATTGAAGCTTTCAGAGCTTATGCAAGATTATTCCCAGAGAAATGTATTTTACTTGTAGATACTTATGACACATTAGGCAGTGGTGTGCCAAATGCGATTAAAGTATTTGATGAAATGAAGGCTAGTGGTGTGCAAATGACTTCTTATGGAATCCGTCTAGATAGTGGTGACCTTGCATATCTTTCTAAAAAAGCAAGAATTATGTTAGATGAAGCAGGGCATAAAGATGCTATTATTAGTGCTTCATGTGATTTAGATGAAATCCTTATTGCAGATTTAAAAAGACAAGGTGCCAAAATTACACTTTGGGGTGTAGGCACAAATATGATTACATCGTCTGATTGCCCATCATTTGGTGGTATTTATAAATTAGCAGCAGAAATTAATGAAGAAGGGGTGGTTGTTCCTAAAATTAAAATTTCTAATAATCCAGAAAAAGTAACAAACCCAGGCATCAAAAAGGTAGTTCGTGTTTACAACAAAGAAACAGGAAAAATCAAGGCAGATATTATTGCACTTGAGAATGAAGTATTTGATGAAACAAAAGAACTTGTACTTGTAGAGCCTAATGCAAGATGGAAAAAAACAAAGTTAAAACCAGAAAGTTATGAGGTAAGAGAGTTACTTCTTCCAATCTTTAGAAGCGGTACTAAAGTATATGAAGCACCAACTGTAAAAGAAATCAAAGTATATGCAAAAGAAGAATTAGATACACTTTGGGATGAGTATAAACGACTTATTAATCCAGAAATTATGTCAGTAGTGTTATCACAAGGACTATATGAATTGAAAGAACAAATGTTAGAAAATTATAAGAAAGACTAGGTGAGGCATATTGGCGAAGAAAGAATGCATACTGATTAATGACATAAGAATGCTAAGTACAATGGGTTATAATCATTTAAAGCTTGCTAAGAAACGTAAGGAGTATGCGTATGGTAATAAGAATCATCCTGTACGTGAAAGTAGAGAAGAAGTTTATAAGCTTACTAAACATTTAGCTAATCGTATGATTAAAGCAGCCAGAATGGATTTACAAGTAATAGGTAGAGAAAACTTGCCTAAAGAAGGTCCTGTACTTTATGTTGCAAATCATAAGAGCATTTTTGATATTGTTGTGCTTGTAAGTACAATAGAGGATCCTTGTATATTTTTAGCTAAAAAAGAAGTATCTAAGATGCAGATGGTTAAGACATGGTTTGCAGCCCTTGGTGCAATTTATATTGACCGCGAAGATAAAAGGCAGGCTATGGAGAGTATTGTAAAAGGAGTTAATGAACTTAAGTCAGGACAGTCAATGGTGGTTTTCCCAGAAGGAACAAGGGTATCAGGTGATGAAATTAAAGAATTTAAAGGTGGATGCTTTAAATTGGCAACTAAAACAGGCGTACCTATTGTACCGATTGCTATTCATAATACGTATAAAGTATTTGAAGAAAAAAAGGGTATTCAAAGCACCACAGTTACCTTAAATATTGGAAAGCCAATAGAGGTAAAAGATTTAAGTAAAGAAGAACAAAAGGTGTTACCTTCTACTGTAGAAAGTATTGTAAGACAATTAATGCAAGATATTATAAATCAATAAGATTTGAGAGTGTGTAATAGTAACTTACTAAGGAGGAGAACATTATGCCGGAAATAGTTAATGAAATTATAAATGTAGAATTATCTCGTGATAAAATGTTAGGTGTTATTTGGTTTACACCCCCAACAGAAGGCGGAAAAGTTTCAAGTTTAGAAGATATTAAATTAGCTATTGCAAATAAAGGAATAGTGATGGGGATTAATGAAGAGTTACTTAATGAATTAGCACAGAATAAACAATACAACTATAAATATGTAATTGCACAAGGTATGGCAGCAATAAATGGTGTGGATGGTGAGCTTAAGCTTCACTTTGATACACAACGCTTAATACATTTTGTACCAAAGAAAAAAGAAGATGGTACTGTAGACTTTAAAGACTTAGGAACTGTTTTTAATGTGAAAAAAGGTGATATACTTGCAACTAAAACATTTCCAACTCAAGGGGAAAATGGCTACAATGTATTAGGTGCAGAAGTCAGAGCAAGAAAAGGTAAGGACGTACGACTTCCAAAAGGAAAGAATACAGAACTTTTAAATGATCATACTTTGATATCAGTTGTAGATGGGAAATTAGAGTATGATGGACATAATGTATATGTTAATACTGTTTATACAGTAGATGGAGATGTAGATAATTCTACTGGAAATATTAAATTCTTAGGTAGTGTAGTAGTAAAAGGAAGTGTTCATGCAGGCTTTACTATTGAAGCTGAAGGTTCAGTGGAGGTACAAGGACCAGTAGAGGATGCAACAATTATTGCAGGTGGTGATATTTTCCTTACATATGGCATACAGGGAACTGAAAAAGGAAGAATTATTTCAGGTGGAAATGTTATTACTAAGTTTATACAAAATGCCCACGTAGAAGCTCAAGGCGATATTATCACAGAAGCAATTATTCATGGTATGGCTACTGCAGGGAATAGCATACGTGTAGAAATGGGTAAGGGAACAATCGTTGGTGGTAATGTCGCAGCAACAAATATGATTATTGCTAAAAGTATAGGCTCACCTATGGGAACTGTTACAGCTGTACAAATAGGGGTACCACCAGAGTTATATCAACAACATAGAGATATGGCAAAAGAATTAAAAGAAAAACAAGAGAATTTTGCAAAACTAGAACAAAGCATTGTATTTTTAACATCTAGGGCTAAAGAAGGCGCATTAGATGCAAGTAAGAAAATTATGCTAAGTAAGCTTAATTTAAGCAAGGAACCAATGGAAGATGAATTACATAAGCTAAAAAAAGACTTTAAGATGCTTTCTGAAAGATTAAGTGGTGCACAAGATGGCGTTATCAAAGTAACTGATGCAGTATATCCAGGGGTTAAAGTTACATTAGGAAGTATTATTAAATATATTGATGATACAAGACGTGGTGTAACTATTAGAAAACTTGATGGAGATTTAAGCATCAGTTAAAAGGCTAGACACTTACACACTGCAAGGCTACACTCTCCACAATCTGTGATGCTCTAAGCTTGTACTTTAAAGCAACGGTGGAAAACGCAATTCGTTTGGACGCTCCACCTAAAAACGCTTTAAAATACTTCGCTAAGAGCATCATCAGATTGTTCCGAAGGTAGCCTAGCTGTGCCTAAGTGTCTAGCCACCGTTTAAGAGCATAAAGAAAAAAGAAAAAGTTAATGAGTGACTTTGAAAGTTGATGAGTCATTTTGAGAGATTGATGAGTAAACTTAGAAGTTGGCGAGCTAGCTTAAAAACTTAAAGGATAAACTTAGAAGTTAGCGAGTGAGTTTAAAAGCTTAATGAGTTGCTTTTATATAAGATATAATTTTATATAAGACATAAAAGGAAAAGGAACTGAGTACATTTTTGGTGTGCCAGTTCCTTTTTTTTGTGGGAAGGGATAAATAGATGGGGGAGTTATAAGATCGGGGAGATGAGTCTGGAGATGGATTCTTTGAATTTGATGAGGTAGGAACGGTGTGCGTATAATGTTGGCGTAAGTTCATTGCAAAGAGTAAGGTCTTCGTTAAATATATGCATAAGTTGTTCGGCTAGGGGCTTATTATAAATGAAGGCATTGATTTCAAAGTTTAGGTTGAAACTGCGGATGTCAAAATTGGCAGTTCCGACAGAACAAATCTCTTCATCTACGACAATTGTTTTGGCATGAAGAAATCCGTGTTCATAGGTATAGCATTTACAGCCACAAGCAATAAGTTCGCCAACATGAGCATAGGTAGCCCAATAGACAAACATATGGTCAGGTTTGTTGGGAATCATAATACGTACATCAAGACCTGATAAACAAGCAAGTTTAAGTGCAGTCAAGACGCCATCATCAGGAATAAAGTAAGGGGTTTGAATATAAATAGACTTTTTGGCTAAATTAATCATAGTCATGTAAGCATTACGTATACTAGGGTATTTAGAGTCTGGACCACTAGAAACAATTTGTATGCCGACTTTATTTGTGGCTTTGGGAAGGCGAAGCGGAATATATTGTTCTAGATTTAAGTTTTCCTTAGTGGCAAATCGCCTATCTAATAGAAATTGAAGATTAATAAGGTCCACGCTACTACCTTCAATACGAAGATGTGTGTCACGCCAGTAACCAAATTTTTTATTAAGACCTAAATATTCAGCGCCCACATTAAAACCACCGATGAAACCAACTTTACCATCTACGACACAGATTTTACGATGATTACGATAATTGGCATGGAGTTTAATAAAAGGAATAGCTGTAGAATAAAAATGAGCGGTTTTAATTCCTGCACGCTTGAGGTCATAAAAGTATTTCTTTGGCGTTTTTAAAGAACCTACTTCGTCATAAAGTAGAAAAATATCAACACCTTGATTAGCTTTTTTTATTAATAGATCTTTAAAGAGCTTGCCTAATTCATCATCATGAATGATATAGTATTCAATGTGAATATAATGTTGAGCACAATTAATGGCATGAAATAGCGAGGTAAAAAGTTCATTGCCATCTGTGTAGAGTGTGACCTCATTATCTTCTGTATAAAGTGAATCATGGGAAATAAGATTCATAGTAATTAAGTTTTTATAAGGAATGATAAGGGGATTAGTATATTGGCTAAGGGGTTGCTTAAATGAGATTTCTTGAAGCAGCTTAACTGCTAAGAAACGGTCTTGTTCAGCTTTTTTATTAAAAGTTCTTTGTTTTCTTAAATCTTGACCACAAAGAATATAAAGTATAAAGCCAAGGATAGGAATAAAGAGCATAATCATAATCCAGGCCCAGGTAGTACTTGCTGTTTTATGATGCCAAAATACAACAGATAAAACGAGGAGAATATTGATAAATAAGAAACAATTAATCCAGGTTAATTCTAGCGTAGCAAAAATCACAAGAAGCACCACCTTTCTAAGTAGCTAATTATTATTAGTATATACTGTAAAACAAAAATTATTAACAACATTGTCTTATAAGTTTTGGTATGATATACTTAAATAAGCTAGCTTTTGTAGGATAAAATTAGTATATAAAAGCTAAAAAATATACATGATGGTATAGGTTAATAAGGAGGAACATCCCGATGAACGGCTGGACAATATTCTGGATTGTAATGGCAATTTTAGTTGTTGCGATTATTGGATTATATTTCTGGGGAAGAAAACTACAAGGGAAATATGATGAACAACAACAACTCATTTCACAAAATAAACAAGCGGTTTCAATTTTCGTAATCGATAAAAAGAAAGATAAGTTAGATAATCTTAAACTTCCAAAGCAAATGAAAGAACAGCTTCCTTGGATGTATAAAAAACGCAAAATGCCAGTAGTAATTGCTAAAATTGGTCCACAAATTCATACGCTTATGTGTGATGAAAAAATCTATAATAGCATTCCTACTAAAAAGCAAATCAAAGTGGAACTTGCGGGTATTCTTATTGTAAATGTAGTTTCAGGTAAACTTCCAGAGACTAAGAAAAAAGGTATGTTTGCTAAAGCAAAAGATAAAGCAGAAGCAACATTAAAAAGCAATAGCACTGAAAGCAAAAAAGATAAAAAGAATAAAAAATAATTATATGTAGAGAGGTGTCCTTAGGGCACCTCTTGTTTTGTATTTATAAGTATTGCCAATAAAAATATAAGTAATCATTGAGCTTGACGATGTGACTGAATATTGTGATTTTGTAAAATGTATAATAGTATAGATAAGTAATCTGTAAAATTAATAAAATGTACAAATGAGAAATCTATATAGAGAAATTAACTAAAACCTTGAAATATACATGCAGGTAAATAGATTTCTCTCAATGATTTCACATTACTAAAAACTATGAATAACTAAAATTTACAAATGTGAAATCTATAGACTTGTTCAATTTAGTTCTATATTAATTGGACTAAGGAGTATAAATAGTAGTAGAAGTTAGGAATAATGTACATAGTGAAGTTAAAGTTAAGGAGCGATTTCATGGAAAGTAAGGTAGGGGTTTTTATAAAAAAGTTAATTAAGCGATATGTGGCGCATAATGTGGCAGCTAATAGTGCTCAGGTTGCCTACTATTGGATATTGGCTTTTTTTCCATTTTTGATTTTTGTAATTAGTTTACTGACCTTTGCAAATATTTCAGTGGACGTATTACTTGAATATATTGCAGCAATAGTTCCAACGTCTCTTATGCCTTTCATTGAGACGACAATCAATCAGTTTATTTTATATCGTAGTACAACATTGCTATCAATGGGGGTGCTCATTTCATTATGGTCAGGTGGAACAGCGGTAAATGCTTTGCTTAGGGGAATTCATTTGGCATATAACTCTAAGTTTGTGAAACCTTTTTGGCTTTCTAAGATTGTAGCCATTATTTATACAATTTTATTAGCAATGTTGCTGATTTTAATGATGGTAGCTTTGGTTTTTGGTAATCGTATCGGAGCATATGTTGTTCATGTTCTTAAATTAAATAAAGGTATTATTATGCCTATATGGAATGTCATAAGGCTTATTATGCCATTCTTTGCACTAATTACTATACTGTATATTATTTATCGCATAGTGCCTAGAAAGCATTTAAAAGTAAAAAATGTATGGCTTGGAACAATTGCAGCTTCAGTTGGATGGTATGGATTTTCTTTAATTTTCGCTATATATGTAGATAATTATAGTAAATACAATCAATTATATGGTAGTATAGGAGGTGTATTTATTTTACTTATATGGCTTTATGCCAGCTGTATGGTGCTTTTACTTGGAGCAGAGATTAATGCGGTCTATCAAGAAATGAAAATAGAAAAAATCATACGTCAGATGAGTTAAACAAGAAGGAGTAAATACATGAATAGATTAACAAAAGATTTCTATATGAGAGATAGTATTACAGTAGCTAAGGCGTTACTAGGAAAAATCCTTGTAAGGCATGTGGATGGTGAAAATTATTATTTTAAAATCGTAGAGACTGAGGCTTATATGGGAGTAGAAGATAAAGGAGCACATTCTTATGGGGGAAAACGTACTACACGCACGGCACCTATGTTTGAAGAAGGTGGTATTACCTATATCTATTTAATCTATGGTATGTATAACTGTCTTAATATTGTGGTTAATGTTAAGGATAATCCACAGGCAGTACTTATTCGCGCAGTAGAACCTGTGGATGAAAAGAGTATTTCATTTGCTAGAGAAAATAGACCCATACGTTCTAAAAAAGTAGAAGACCTTACAAATGGACCAGGTAAGCTATGTAAGGCTATGCAAATAGATAAATCATTAAATGCGAAATCAGTGATGATGCAAGGCGAGTTATGGATAGAAGATGCACCACTATGCAGCGAGATTGTAGCAGATAAGCGTATTAATATACCTTATGCTGAAGAATATCAAGATGTAGAGTGGCGCTTTTATATAAAGGGAAATTCATTTGTTTCAGTGCTGAAAAAATAATAGGTTAAATAGTTACATTTGACTAGAGAGGGAGATTTTGAATGTTACAAAAAAAATTAAGTACAACAACTAAACCAACATTTTCTTTTGAAATATTTCCACCTAAAGGAAAAGCAGATTTAGATGGAATATTTGCAACGATTGATGCACTTGCTAGCTTATCACCAGATTTCATTAGTGTAACTTATGGAGCTGGTGGAAGTAGCAGAGACAATACAGTAGAAATTGCCTCGGCGATTCAAACGAAATACAATATTCCAGCCTTGGCACATCTTACATGTGTAGGAAGCCAAAAGGAAGATATGGACCGCATTTTAAATGAATTGAAAGAGAAAGGTGTGGAAAATATTTTAGCCATGCGTGGCGACTTAAATGAAGAAGCTGTACTAGGAGATTTTAAACATGCTTCGGAGCTTACAGCGTACATAAAAGAGAATTATGATTTTAATGTGTTTGGCGCATGCTATCCACATAAACATATTGAAGCCTATAGTATGGCAGAGGACTTAAAGTTTTTAAAACATAAAGTAGAGTGCGGGGCCGATGCTTTAATCACACAACTGTTCTTTGATAATGAGGCTTTTTATAGTTTCTATGATAAAGTAAGAGGTATAGGGATAGAAGTGCCAGTGATTGCGGGAATTATGCCACTGACTTCAGCCAAACAAGTGGATCGTATGATTTCTATGTGTGGTGCAACGCTTCCGGATAGTGTACAGCAATTTGTTAAGGCTTATGGGCATAATAGCTTAGCTATGAAAGAAGCTGGTATTGCTTATGCTACTGAACAGATTATTGACCTTTTGGCACACGGTGTAGACGGTATTCATCTTTATACAATGAATCAGCCAGAGACAGCAAAACGTATTATGGAGAACATTAGAGGAATATTGTATGCGTTGAAGGTGAAGAGGGCGTAAAGTCAGTGAAGAATAAAAAGTGAAGAATAAAAAATTAAAAGTGAAGAGTGCAACTGATAAAGCAATGAAAAGCGCACATAGTAATCACAGATTAATACTAGAATTAGGATAGGTGAAGAAGGTAAGAGATGATGAATAATATTATGCTTAAGGATGCTTTAAGATATATGGGGATGCCTGTGGAACATGCTGAGAAGGAATTAGTGGATAAGGTAGAGGCTACTTATAGGGAACTTGCAAAACTTGCCCAACCTAGAGCAACTTATCAGAAACTATCTATCCATTTAGATGAGATAAATAAGGACAAAGTAATTTTTGAAAATACGCCTGTGGTGATTGAATCAAGTGATTTAGGAAATCTGCTAAAAAATTCTAAGGCATGTTATGTAATGGCGGTTACCTTAGGGCAAGATGTAGATCGCCAAATAGGGATTAAGCAACGAATTGATATGTTGGATGCAGTCATGTTAGATGCATGTGCATCTGTGATGATTGATAAGGTATGTGATGACTTAGAGCAAGAATTAATGGGAAGCTTAGCTGAAGGTGAATTTTTTACGATGAGGTTTAGTCCGGGTTATGGCAATGTACCTTTAGAGAGTCAAAGACCATTATTAAATATACTCCAGACGGAGAAAAAAATGGGACTCACACTTACGAAGACGAATATGTTACTCCCTACCAAATCCATTACAGCTATTGTAGGGATTTCAAATCAAAAGGAAAATAGACAAAAATCATGCGGCACATGTAATTTAGTTAAAACATGTAGTTATAGAAAAAGAGGTGACAGATGTGGATTGTAATATACTAGGAAATACACATTTATATTTTGATGGAGCGATGGGGACAGTTCTCCAAAATCGTGGTTTGAAACTGGGAGAAGTACCAGAAATGTTTAATATGACACATCCTGAGGTCATTGAGGAAATTCATAGAGAATATTTGTCAGCCGGAAGTAATTTTGTAACAACCAATACATTTGGTGCAAATCGTTATAAGTTAGAACATACAGATTGCAGTGTAGAACAGATGATTTCTCAGGCTGTAAAAATTGCTAAAAGAGCAAAAGAGGATTTCCCTAACACTTATGTAGCACTAGATATTGGCTCCACAGGTAAAATGATAGAGCCAGTAGGGGATGTAGCTTTTGAAGAGATTTACGAGGTTTTCAAAGAGCAAGTAGTCGCTGGAGAAAAAGCTGGTTGTGACGTTGTTTTATTTGAAACATTTACAGATATTTATGAGCTTAAGGCAGCAGTTCTTGCCGCGAAAGAAAATACAAACTTGCCTATCTTTGCTACAATGAGCTTTGAAGAAAACGGCAGAACGTTCTTTGGGACAAGCATTGAATCTATGATTTTAACGCTAGAAGGACTTGGTGTAAGTGCATTAGGCGTTAACTGCTCATTAGGACCTAAACAGCTGAAACCTATTGTCGAAAAGATTGTAAATACGGCACATATTCCAGTAATGGTACAACCCAATGCAGGGCTTCCAATAATGGAAGGCGATACTGTGAAATATGATATTACATCAGATGAATTTGCAGAGTATTTACTAGAGTTTGCAAAGATGGGTGTTTTAATATTAGGTGGCTGCTGTGGGACAAATGCAGAGTATATCGCTAAGATGGTAAGTAAGGTAAAAGAAACAAACTATGTGAAACCTAATGTGCCAAGGGTAACGGGCATTTGTAGTGCGGCTAAAGCTGTTTATTTCGATGATACTGTAGTAATCGGAGAAAGATTAAATCCTACAGGTAAAAAGATGCTACAAGCGGCACTTAGAAAACAAGATATGGATTATGTGCTTCGCGAAGCAATTAAACAACAAGAGCAAGGCGCCCATGTGCTAGATGTAAATATGGGGCTTCCTGATATTGACGAAGTAGCAATGCTAAAGAAAGCTGTTAAGGAAGTACAAGGTATGGTGAATTTACCACTTCAGATTGACTCTTCTAATGTACAAGCTTTAGAAGAAGCTTGCCGTATTTACAATGGGAAGCCGTTAATTAACTCCGTAAATGGCAAGAAAGAGAGTTTAGAAGCTATTTTACCAATTGCTAAAAAATATGGTGCTTGTATTTTGGGATTAACATTAGATGAAAATGGCATTCCTAGTACAGCAGAAGAAAGATTAGAAGTTGCAAAACGCATTGTAAATGCAGCAATGGAAATGGGGATTCCTAAAGAAGATGTTTTCATTGATTGTCTTGTGGTAACAGCATCTGCCCAACAAGCTTTAGTAAAAGAAACACTTAAAGCAGTAAGGCTTGTAAAAGAAGAAATTGGTGTGAAAACAGTTCTTGGTGTAAGTAATGTTTCATTCGGGCTTCCTAATCGCCCAATTATAAATAAAACAATGTTAACAGCCGCATTAATGCAAGGACTTGATGCACCGATTATGAATCCATCTGATGCAGGAATGATGGAGGCTATAGCAGCATTTAGAGTACTTATGGGCAAAGATATGGATTCAAAAGAATATATTGAGAAGTATTCAAATATAGAGCTCTCAGATACTAAGACAAGTAGTAATGAAACAGTTTCTATTGAAGCCGCTATTAAAAAAGGTTTAAAGGAAGAAGCTAAAGCAGAGGTGAATAAACTTTTACAATCTAAGTCAGCACTTGATATTATTGAGCAGCATATTGTACCAGCACTTGATGAGGTAGGAAAGCTTTATGAAGCTCAAAAAATCTTCTTACCACAGCTTATAAAATCAGCAGAAGCGGCTAAATCAGCTTTTGAAAGATTACAACAAGAACTTATCACCGCAAGTCAAGCGGATGAGGGCATGTCTAAAACAAAAGTGGTATTGGCGACAGTATATGGTGATATTCATGATATCGGTAAGAATATTGTGAAAGTCATCATGGAAAACTATAACTTTGAAGTTATTGATTTAGGAAAAGATGTACCAAGTGAAAAAGTTGTGGAAGCTGTACAGAAATGGGATATTAAAATTGTAGGTTTAAGTGCCCTGATGACGACAACAGTAGCAAGTATGAAAGATACAATTAAGGCATTAAGAGAAAGCTGTCCTAATGTTAAAGTGATAGTAGGAGGGGCAGTACTTACTGAAGAATTAGCACAGTATGTAGAAGCAGACCATTATGCAAAAGATGCAATGGAGACAGTAAGGATTGCAACACATATAGTGGAAGAAGCTATATAAAAGGTGCAACATAATAGCAAATACTTAAAACTATGTTAGATATAATGAAGATGAGTTTGCCATGATTATGCCACTATCTTTAGAGAAAAGTGTAGAAATACTAGAAGAAATTAGAAATTCGGTGTACTATATACTGGGCATATATAAAATAGATATTTCTGTAGTAATCATACTAGCCATACAAGAGGATATGGATTAAAATAATAAAACAGACAAAAGCCAGAGAAGGAGTAGCATAATGAAAAATATAAAAGTAATGAGTGTGTTTGGAACTAGACCAGAAGCAGTAAAAATGGCACCACTTGTTAAGGAACTGGAAAAAAATGTCGATATAGATAATGTTGTATGCGTAACAGCACAACATCGAGAAATGTTGGATCAAGTTTTAGAACTTTTTGATATCAAACCAGATTATGATTTAGATATTATGAAACAAAGACAAACACTTACAGGTGTTACAACTAAAGTATTAGAAGGATTAGATGAGGTATTAGAAGAAGCTAAACCAGATATTGTACTTGTTCATGGTGATACAACAACTTCTTTTGCGGCAGCACTTGCAGCCTTTTATAAACAAATTAAAGTAGGACATGTAGAAGCAGGACTTAGAACTTATAATAAATATGAACCATTTCCAGAAGAAATGAATAGAAAATTAACAGGTTCACTAACAGACCTTCATTTTTCACCAACTGCACTTGCTAAAGAAAACTTACTTAGAGAAGCAGTAGATGAAAATGGCATTTTTGTAACAGGAAATACTGTAATTGATGCATTAGCAACAACTGTAGAAGAGGATTATAAGTTTACAGTAGATGAACTTAATGATATTGATTATACAGGCAAACGTGTGATTACAATGACAGCACACAGAAGAGAAAACTGGGGTGAACCACTTCAGAATATTTGTGAAGCAGTACGTCAAATTGTTCTTGAAAATGAAGATGTAGAATTAGTTTACGCTGTTCACAAAAACCCTATCGTAAGAGATGTGGTTTACGATATTCTTGGGAATATGGAAAGAGTACACTTAGTAGAACCTCTTGACCTTAAAGATATGCATAACCTTATGAAACGCTCATACCTTGTCCTCACTGATTCAGGCGGATTACAAGAAGAAGTACCATCTCTTGGCAAACCAGTTCTTGTACTTCGCAATGTAACAGAAAGACCAGAAGGTATTGCGGCAGGTACGTTAAAATTAGCAGGTATTGAAAAAGAAACAATTTACAACTTAACTAAGGAGCTTCTTACAGATGAAGAAGTATATCATCAAATGGCCATTGCTAAAAATCCATTTGGAGATGGACATGCTTCTAAACGTATTGTAGATGCAATCCTTTATAGCTTTGGTAAGGAAGTAGCAAGACCTAAAGATTATCTCGTGTAGAAATAGGGAATTTAAGGTAAAGAAAAGGCTACATATGTATTAAAATGTAGCCTTTCTTTATAAATATTACAAAATAAAGTGTATAATTAAAGGCAGTGTGCACATTAAAAGTAAATTTTAGGAACTAGAATAAATAAAAAATGTAAAAAAATGAGTAGATGTGGTAAAATGGTTAGTGCTTGAAATTTTAGGTAAAGTGCTATAAAGTATGTATTGAACATATTTATTCAAAAAATGTTTATAAGAGCAGAAAAGGGGTGTAGATTGTGAAAAAGGGATCATGGGCTAGATATATAAGTTTAATTTCTCAGTTAGGTTTCACGATGATTACACCTATTTTAATTTGTACACTAGTAGGGGCGCTTTTAGACGATAAGTTCCATAAGACCCCATTATTTACGATTATTTTTGTACTGTTAGGGGTAGGCGGAGCTTTTAGAAATTTATTTTTCTATATAGGAAAAGAAATTAAGAGGGATAAAAAAGATGATAAACATGAATAAAGTAACTTCTGAAAAAAACTTCGTACCTGTGACTATGATAATATTTTCGTTAATTGTGTACATTATAGGTATATTTATAGTAACCGAAAAAATTAGCTGGACATTAGGGCTTGCCTTCGGACTAATATTTTCTTTGCTAAAATTAAAGCTTATGGAGAAGACTATCAGTAAGGCAGTATTATTACCACCAGCTAAAGCTAAAAATTATATGAGTGCACAATACATGATGAGATATTTATTAACAGGTATCGTACTCGTTATAGCAGCTTTAGAGCCAAGTATTAGTTTACTCGGCGTATTTTTGGGCCTTGTGTCTATGAAAGTAGGGGCATATGCCACACTTTGGGTAAATAAGGCGAGCAAAACAATTGAATAAAGTTATCAAACCACTTTTGGCAATAACAAGCCGTTAAGGCATGTTTGCATATATACTTTAGATGGAAAGGAGCGTGAGTAGGTGGGCGAACAAAATTTAGATTTTGGCGTACAAACCGTCATTAAACTCTTTAAAGTCGGAGATGAGACTCTAGGTATTACTCAAACACATATTAATACTTGGATTATCATGGCCGTACTTACAATAATTGCTCTCATTATTAGAAGCAAGATCAAAAACTTTAAAGAAGTCCCAGAAACTAAATTCCAAAACATAGTTGAAACTATTGTTGATATGCTTTCATCATTCATTATCAACACCATGGGCGAAAAATCAGGGAAAAAATTCTCTTATTTCTATGGCCCATTAATGATTTTCATCGTAGTTTGTAACCTTTCTGGACTCGTAGGTTTAAGACCACCAACAGCAGATATTGCGACAACACTTGCGTTTGCATTAACTACATTCTTCATGATTCATGGATTTGGTATCAAGGAAAAAGGAGTAGGAGCATATTTCAAAGGGACTTTATTAGAACCAATGCCATTCTTACTTCCTATCAACATTGTTGGTGAACTTGCAACCCCAATCTCTTTAAGTTTCCGTTTATTCGGTAACATCTTAGGGGGAACAATTATCATGGGGCTTGTATACGCAATGTTTCCTTGGTTCTTAACTCTACTTGGTGTACCAGCAGCACTTCATATGTACTTTGACGTATTTGCTGGATCATTACAAGCATTTATCTTCGTAATGCTTAGTATGACCTTTGTATCAAGTGCCATGGAATAGAAATGAGGTGAAAGAATGTCAGGATTTGGAGATTTGCTTTTCGGATGGATGCAAAACGTTGACCCTCGTGCCCTTGTTTTAGCTTTCTCAGCAATTGGTGCTGGATTCGCTATGATAGGTGGTATTGGACCTGGTATTGGACAAGGCTATGCAGCAGGTAAAGCAGCAGAAGTAGCAGGTAAAAACCCAGAAGAAGGAACTAAACCAGCAACTATGGTTATGCTTCTTGGAGCAGCTGTAGCTGAAACTTCAGGGATTTTCTCTCTAGTTATTGCGATTATCTTATTATTTGCTAACCCTCTTATCGGTAAAACTGGTGTAGGTTTAGTATTAGCATGTTCAGCCCTTGGTGCTGGTATTGCTATGATTGCAGGTATTGGACCAGGTGTGGGACAAGGTTATGCCGCTGGTAAAGCAACAGAAGCAGTTGGTAAAAGACCAAAACTTCAAAGTGCTATTTTAAGAACTATGTTATTAGGTCAAGCCGTAGCACAAACAACAGGTATTTATGCACTTATCATTGCCTTATTATTACTTTTCGTGAACGTGTTCAGAATGTAATTATATTAGCAACTTAAGTTACTTGCATAAGACAAACTAGTTTCAACTAGAAAACTAAGTAAAACAAAAAATTAATAATGTGATTCACTAAGGAGGATTTTAATTATGGAAAATCAAATCGATGGAAAAGCTCTCATTTTAGCATGTTCAGCAATTGGTGCTGGTCTTGCTATGATCGCAGGTATCGGACCTGGTATTGGACAAGGATATGCAGCTGGTAAAGGTGCTGAAGCAGTAGGACGTCAACCAGAAGCTCAATCAACAGTTATGAGTACAATGCTTTTAGGGGCAGCTGTAGCTGAAACAACAGGTATCTATGGTCTTATCGTAGCTATCATTCTTTTATTCGCTAACCCACTTATCACAAAATACATGAGCTTAATTGGCTAATTAAAAGAATAATAGCACACTGACATAGAAAGGAGGGAGCTTCCCTTTGAATACATCATTTATTACTGTATTAGCTGCTACTGAAGAAGCAGGAAGAATCATTGGATTTGATGTGCAATTATTATGGGATTTAGCATTACAATGGATTTCTACATTCATCATCATCTTCATCCTTTATAAACTTCTTTTCAAACCAATGACAGAGTTCTTAGATAAAAGAAAAGATGGCATTGCCAAAACAATTGACGATGCAAGAAGTTCAAAAGCTAGTGCCCTTGAATTAAAAGCAGATTATGAAAGCAAACTCGCAAAAATCGAGGAAGAAGCTGACCGAATCCTTAAAGATACTAGAGCAAAAGCTTTAGCTCGCGAAGAACAAATCATTGCAGAAGCTAAACAAGAAGCTGAAAGCATTAAACAAAAAGCATTAAATGATATCGCTCTTGAACAAGAACGTGTTAAAGACGACATGAAGAAACAAATGATCGAAGTTTCTTCAATGATGGCTAGCAGATTCGTTGCAACAGCAATGGATGAAGCAAAACATCAAGAAATGATTGACGGTATCATTAAAGAGATGGGGGATGTACAGTGGCTGAACTAGTTGTAAAAAGATATGCTACTGCCCTATTCGATATGGCTAACGAAAGTGGCGCTGTAGCACAGTATGAGACAGAAGTTACTACAATCGTAGAAGCCCTCAAAGAAACTCCAGATTTTATGGCAGTTTTAGAAAATCATAAAGTAACTATGGAAGAGAAAGTTACTTTAGTAGATAACATTTTTGGCGATAAGGTACAAAGCCCTATTGTAGGCCTTATGGTACTTATGGTTAAAAAAAGCAGAGAAGGTTATCTCTTAGAAGTACTTGAAAACTTCTTAGAAATGGCTAAAGAAGCAAGAGGCATTATTAAGGCTTCTGTTACTTCAGTTGTACCTTTAAAAGCTGAACAATTAGAACAAATCAAAGCAAAATTACAAGCTGGTACAGGCAAAGTAGTTGAGCTTGAAACAATTATAGACGAAAGCATTATTGCAGGACTAATCATTAGAGTTGGCGATAAAGTGATTGATGCCAGCGTACAAGGCGAAATGAGAACTTTAAAGAAACAACTATCAGAGCTTAGACTTGCATAGAAAGGGGTGTACCAGTTAATGAATCTGAGACCAGAAGAAATCAGTAGTATTATTAAAGACCAGATTAAAAACTATAAAGCACACCTTGAAGTAGAAGCTGTAGGTACAGTTATCACAGTTGGTGACGGTATTGCACGTGTACATGGTTTAGAAAAAGCTATGTCTGGTGAGCTTCTTGAATTCCCAGGTGAAGTTTATGGAATGGTTCAAAACTTAGAAGAAGACAACATCGGGGTTGTACTCTTCGGTTCTGACATGAATATCAAAGAAGGTGACACTGTTAAAGCAACAGGTCGTGTAGTAGAGGTTCCAGTTGGTGACGCTCTTGCAGGACGTGTAGTAAATGCATTAGGTCAACCTATTGATGGAAAAGGACCAATTAACACAGATAAATTTAGACCAGTAGAAAGAGTAGCGTCAGGGGTTATCGATAGAAAATCAGTTGACACACCACTTCAAACAGGTCTTAAAGCAATCGATGCCATGGTACCAATCGGACGTGGACAACGTGAGCTTATCATCGGAGATAGACAAACAGGTAAAACAGCTATCGCTATCGATACAATCATCAACCAAAAAGGTCAAGGTGTAAACTGTATCTACGTTGCAATCGGACAAAAAGCTTCTACAGTTGCACAACTTGTAAATGCTTTAGAAAAGGCTGATGCTATGAGCTATACAACAATCGTTGTTGCTACAGCTTCTGAAGCTGCTCCACTTCAATACCTTGCACCATATGCAGGTGTTACAATTGCTGAAGAATGGATGGAACAAGGTAAAGATGCGCTTATCGTATATGATGATTTATCAAAACATGCGGTAGCTTATCGTACAATGTCATTACTTCTTCACAGACCACCAGGTCGTGAAGCTTACCCAGGGGACGTATTCTACTTACACTCACGTCTTCTTGAGAGAGCTGCAAGACTTTCTGATGAACTTGGTGGTGGTTCTATTACTGCTCTTCCAATCATCGAAACACAAGCAGGGGATATCTCAGCTTATATCCCAACAAACGTAATTTCCATTACAGATGGACAAATCTTCCTTGAAACAGAACTTTTCAACGCTGGTGTACGTCCTGCGGTTAACCCAGGTCTTTCAGTATCTCGTGTTGGTGGTGCTGCTCAAATCAAAGCTATGAAACAAGTAGCAGGTCCTATCCGTACAGAACTTGCTCAATATAGATCACTTGCTGCATTCGCACAATTCGGATCTGACCTTGACGTTGCAACTAAAAATGCGTTAACACAAGGTGAACGTATCACAGAGGTACTTAAACAACCTCAATACTCACCACTTAACGTAGCAGATCAAGTAGTTATCCTTTATGCTGCAACAAGAAAATTCTTAATGGATATTCCACTTTCAGCGGTGGCAGCATTCCAAAATGAACTTCTTGAGTTCGTTAAAGCTAAATATGCAGATGTACTCACAGAAATTGTTAAACCAGCTGGTCTTACAAAAGAATTAGATGCTAAATTAAACGATATTATTACAGAATTTAAACAAAGCTTTAGAGCTTAATGAAAAGGGGTGAATAACGATGGCGTCTTTACAAGATATTAAAGGGCGAATCCGAAGCATCGATAGCACCAAGAAAATCACAAGTGCTATGAATCTTGTTGCTACCTCTAAACTTAATAAAAGTAAAGAGGCAGCCCTTAGAACAAGACCCTTTTTCAATAAAATTTTATCTACTATGCAATCTATAGCAAAGAACGCTAATGGGCAAGGTTCACCTTTCCTTAAGGCAAATGGCTCAGATGTTAAGGCATATATTACTTTAGCAGGAGATAAAGGTCTTTGCGGTGGTTACAATGCAAACATTTGTAAACTTACAATGAATGCTATTGAAGATAAAGAAAAAAGCCACTTAGTAGTTGTAGGTAAAAAAGGTGTGGATCAATTTAAATCAAGAGGCTACAGCGTAGCAAAATCTGTTTTAGATATTTCAGAAGCACCAACATATCAAGATGCAAAAGAAATTGCAAACTATGTAATTGACAAATTTGAGAAAGGTGAGATTGGAGAAGTATATTTATCTTATACAAGCTTTAAATCTACGATTCAACAAGAACCTCAAATGATTCGTCTTTTACCATTAGACATCGAAAATATACAAGAAACTGAAAAAAGTGAAACTACCGAACCAAGCGATCTTTTAGTTTATGAACCATCACCAGAAGCTGTACTTGGATACATCATCCCAAGATATGTAGCGGACGTTATTTATGGTGCATTAGCTGAAGCTAGTGCGAGTGAAAATGGTGCAAGAATGACAGCTATGGATTCTGCTACAGAAAATGCGCAAGAAATCCAAGATAGCCTTAGCATTCAGTACAACAGAGCTAGACAAGCTGCCATCACTCAAGAGTTAACAGAAATCGTTGCGGGGGTTGGAGCACTCAAATAAGTAATAAAGGAGTGAACAATAAATGGCACAAAATGTAGGACATATCGTTCAAATCATCGGGCCAGTACTAGATATTAAATTTAGTGCAGACCATATGCCAAAAATCTACAACGCGATTGACATCAAACAAAAAGATGGTAGTGTACTTGTAGTAGAAGTAGCACAACATCTTGGAGATGACATCGTACGTTGTATCGCCATGTCAGCTACAGAAGGTTTAGTTCGTGGCATGGAAGCAGTAGATACTGGAGCACCTATTTCAGTTCCAGTAGGTACAGATACACTTGGACGTATTTTCAACGTAACAGGTAAAGCTGTAGATGGTAAACCAGAACCAGAAGGTGCAAAATGGCCTATCCATAGAGAAGCACCAACATTTGAAGAACAATCAACTTCAGCAGAAATCCTTGAAACAGGTATCAAAGTAGTTGACCTTCTTTGCCCATACCTTAAAGGTGGTAAGATCGGTCTCTTCGGTGGTGCCGGTGTAGGTAAAACTGTACTTATTCAAGAACTTATCCGTAATATTGCAACAGAGCACGGTGGTTTCTCTGTATTCGCTGGTGTAGGTGAACGTACTCGTGAGGGGAATGACCTTTACCACGAAATGACAGATTCTGGCGTTATCTCTAAAACAACAATGGTGTTCGGTCAAATGAATGAGCCACCTGGTGCACGTATGCGTGTTGCCTTAACAGGTCTTACAATGGCGGAATACTTCCGTGATGAATCAGGACAAGACGTTCTTCTCTTCGTAGATAACATCTTCCGTTTCACACAAGCAGGTTCTGAGGTATCAGCGCTTCTTGGACGTACTCCATCAGCGGTAGGTTACCAACCAACACTTGCTACAGAGATGGGTACACTTCAAGAACGTATCACATCTACTAAAAAAGGATCTATTACATCTGTTCAAGCTGTATACGTTCCTGCGGATGACTTAACTGACCCAGCTCCAGCAACAACATTTGCTCACTTAGATGCAAAAACAGTATTATCTCGTGCTATCGTAGAACAAGGTATCTACCCAGCTGTAGATCCACTTGAATCTTCTTCACGTGTACTTGACCCACAAATCGTTGGTGAAGAACACTATCAAGTAGCTCGTGGTGTACAATCAATCTTACAACGTTACAAAGAGCTTCAAGATATCATCGCTATCTTAGGTATGGATGAACTTAGTGAAGAAGATAAAGTAACTGTAAACCGTGCACGTAAAATTCAAAAATTCCTTTCACAACCATTCTTCGTAGGGGAAGTATTTACAGGTACTCCAGGTCAATATGTACCAGTTAAAGAAACAGTTCGTAGCTTTAAAGAAATTCTTGAAGGTAAACATGATGATCTTCCAGAAAATGCATTCTACATGGTTGGTACAATTGAAAATGCTATCGAAAAAGCCAAAACTCTATAATTAGGGGGTTAACTATGGCAAACAAAATGAAACTTCAAATCATCACACCTATGAGAACAATCTTAGATGAAGAAGTTGACTCAGTAATTTTAGGTACAACAGAAGGGCAAATGGGGGTTTTATATGATCATGAGCCAGTTGTAACATTACTTGGGTATGACAAAGTCATGTATTCTCAAGATGGTGAGAAAAAACAAGCAACAACTCTTGGCGGATTTGCTGAAGTAACAAAAGATAAAGTTGTTATTTTAACAGATGCATCAGAGTTCGCAGATCAGATTGATATTGAACGTGCTAAAAAAGCAAAAGAACGTGCAGAAAAACGTTTACATCAAGATAATGTAGATAGAGCTCGTGCAGAAATTGCACTTAAAAAAGCTATCGCACGTATTAACTTAAGCGGCATGAAATAATAAAAAACTGTTACAAGGTGTATATGCGTGCGCCTAGTGACAGTTTTTTTATGAGTATGAAAGTATATTTAAAGTAGTCGATTACCATAATATAGATTTCACATTTATAAGATTGAGTTATTCATCATGTTTGAATCATGTGAAGTCATTAAGAGCAACCCATTTATGAGATGTATATTTTAAAGTTATAGTTGATTGTTCTATAATATAAGCTAGATACAATAATTTTGCTATATTTAGAATTTTTTGGTCATATACTATTTACCAAATATATACATTAGTGGTATAGTAGATAGGGACTTAATTATGGATTTTAGGAATAGAATGGGGTAAAAAGATGAAATTACAGTTAATGAAAAGAACAAAAGATGAGTTAAAGGAGCTTGTGAAACTTTATGGCTTAAAAGGAGTTTCTAAGCTCAACAAAGATGCATTATGCGATGAACTTATGCCAGTTATTTTAGAAGAGGCAGTAAATTTTATTGCAGTATTTGATGAGAGCCAGTTACAGTATGTAGAGGAATTAGTAGCCAAGGGACAAATCACAGAGTGTGTAAATCCTAAAGGTAAATATGGATTCTTAGAAAATCTTGGACTAGCTGCTATCTCTAAAGAGGGAACAGTAACATTGGCAGATGAAGTAAGAGCCCAATATAAAAAGTACTTTGATACAGCAGAAGGTTCTAGAGAACTTTCATCAAGGTATTTACAATATGCTAAATTACGCAGATATACACTTGCAGCCGTTCATCTATACGGTATGATTGAATTTAATCAGTTTAAAGCTTTATATGAGAAATATGAAGGGGAAGCATTAGATGAAAAAACATACTTTGATTGGCTTGCAATAGATTCTTACTTAGTAAGACCATATGATTATATGAATGGTTACATTGTAGCAGAGTGCCTTTATATGTTTGAAATGGAAGGCTTCAATGAACTTCTCAAAAATACAGAAGGTAAGGCATATTATGAGCCATCAAAAGAAGAGTTTATGCGTTATAGTGACGAAGATTATTATGAACATACTCTTCACATTGAAAGGCTAAAAACACATTTAAGAACAGTGTATAAATTAGATGAACAGACAGCAGAAGAAGCTGTATTTGACCTTTGCTTAGGCCAGCAGATTACAACTAAAGTGGGGGATAATACATTACAACAAACATTATCACACTGGAATGTAATGGGTATTTCACCAAAAAGTATGGAAGAAGTCAATAAGCTTGTTGGACTTGTTATCAAAGTCATGAATACAACACGAGTATGGCTTAACAGAGGTTTCACACCAGACGAAGTACATGGTGTAGTAAGAGAGCAAATAAGCAAAGTAAAAGTAGGTAGAAATGAAGCATGCCCATGTGGGAGCGGTAAAAAATACAAAAAATGCTGTGGTAAGTAAAGAAGAAAAAGGGTCAGGTTGCACGAAAGTGTAGCCTGACCCTTTTTGTGGTGTGCCCAGCATGGGCGTAGTCTAACGGGTGAAAGTCCCGAGTGTG
>DYCF01000010.1 GCA_019418225.1 Clostridiales bacterium
AGGTGACCAATACTAACGGTTCGAGGGTTTGACCTAAAAAACAGGTTGAATTATACATTGTAGTATTTGTTTTTCTGAGTATAAGAACGAGTAAAGACATCCGATAGGATGTCTTTTTTGTTGTGAGAAAAGCAGCACTGTCTGATATAAAAATAATAACATAGACGAATTTAGGCCTATACTCATCAGGCATATTCTAGTAGTGGTCTTACAAAGAGGATGGGGACTTACTGTTAGTATTCTATCTCTGGAGAAATTTAATGATGTTTTTATAGATAAAACAACTATGACTTTAAATCATACATCATATAAATAGGTTTCTCCAAATGATTTCACATAGCGATAACACAATGAATAACTAAATTTTATGAATATGAAATTTATATGGAGAAACCAACTAAAAATTTGAAATATACATGTACGTAAATAGGTTTCTCTCAATGATTTCACATGACTAAAAACTATGAATAACTAAAATTTATAAATGTGAAATCTATATAGAGAAACCAACTAAAAATTTGAAATATGCATCTAGGTAAATTGTTTTCTCCCAATGATTTCACATGACTAAAAACTATGAATAACTAAGATTTATAAATGTGAAATCTATAGTAAACAGAATTAAGAAAACTTATTATTTATAAAATTATAGGTAGCTAAAGGCAGTAGGTCTTTAGTGGCTTCGATATTACCCTGTTTAATTAAATTTCGAACAAGGGAAGCACTGATGACCTTATTATCAATAGATTTACGTGGTAGTTCTATAAGATGGATATTGTACCATTTTAATGTTTCCTTTAAGAATGAATTATATTGTGCAGTTATTTGATCTAAGGGCTCTTCACCTACGAACCTATAAGTAATATTTAGGATAGGAGCTATTTCTTGAGCGAAAAGTTGAATATCTTTAGTAGGATTAATTGTAACATGTTGGAGTTGGTCTTTAAAAAAGTATTCTGGAAAAGTTAAGGTAGAAATAATGAATTTGCCACTTGGAAGAACAGTAACATTTTTTAAATGAGTGCAGCAAGCTTTTGCTAATTGATAGCGTTCAGTAAAACTGAAAAAGGACTTATCTTCCTCTAGAATGAAGACGTAAAGATAATCGACGAATTTGAGACTTTCTTCAACTAGATAGAGATGGCCTAGGGTAAATGGGTTGCAGTTCATTACAATGGCACCTATTTTTTTTCGGGAGTAATCTGAAAGTCTATATTTGAGGAGAGTATCTTTAAATGAAAGAAGTTCAGGGGATAGAGCGGTGATGTGATTAAGATTCATTTTAACTTCTTCAGTAATGGTATTTTGTAGGGGAGAAGGAAGTTTTAAAAGATTAAAGATATAGTCAGCTAGAGATTTATTAATGAGATGTGTTACATGCATTATGCTATTAATAATACAAGGTTTCGGAAGATTTTGCTTAGTATATACAGGTAAGGGGTCAATAATATTGATATTAAACGCATCACCTAATAAGTAATTATGAGGCCCACTGCTGAACAGGATTACTATATCATTTTTTCTATAAGTTGTACTGAGCATATTATGGAAATCATAGATAGAGTTAATACCTCCTTCTACGCCATAGTTGAGTACGCGGAGCCAATTGGTCTGTGAATTATTAATATTTTTTTGAAGGTAGCTAGGAATTGTAGAATCATCACATACATAACCACCTCTAACAATGCAAGGACCGAAGCAATGGACAGAATTGATGTAAGTAGTAGGTGAATTAGTAGTGAGCCGTTTGCCGTCTATAACATTATTAGTTTCGCTAGTACAGTCTTTTAGACAATGCTTAAGCCCTGCATCGATGACTGATACTTTTTTGTAGTCTCCGTTTTCAAAGAACTTTCTATTATGATTATCACCATAGTATTTATCCAATGCCGTTGTATCTTGAGCAAAAGTAGAAAGTCCATAGGGATAAAGGTCTTTTGTGAGGGCTTTAGGGAGCTGTGCTAAGGAAGGAAGTTGGATGTAATAAAAATGGATATTATTTTTTTTGTAAAAATCAAGTACATATATAGAAAGTAATTGTAAGTAAATATAATCTATACTTGCATAGAGAATGTTTTGTTGTTTGTAGGATTTAAGTTCATGATTTGGTGAATGAAAAATAACGACATCATAAGACTGGACTGAACATGTAGGCGAGGGGATTGTATATATGTCTAGTTGAAAGATATTAAGTTGCTGGAGCTTATTATAAAGCGTATACATACGTTCATCTAAACAAGAAAATAAGATTCTATGTCCTATATGATTGAAGAGGGTTAGGTAGAGATTATCATTAAGAAGTTCCCAATAAGTTTTTGCAAAGCTAGGGGGTGTAGTAACTTTTATTAACTCTCCTTCTATTTGATTATCTTTAAGGATAGGTAGAAAAGTATAATTGCAGTTTTCAAAAAAGCTACTTTTATCAGAGGTAGTAAGATACTGGTTGTAATCAATTGATTGTATTTGAGTCGTTAGATGGTTAAATTGTTTAGGAAATATTTTAATACGTTTAGAAAGGTCAATATATCCTATGAGTTGATGATTTTTTTCAATATATATAGCATTAAAGCATTTCGATAGGGCCCAAGCAATAAAGGATAAATCAGGTGATGCTGTATCAATAATGCATAAATCATCACGCTTTATAGTAATCATTTTAATTTCCATTTAATCAGCCTCCGAGGATGAGAATAGAGAGAAAGTAATCATATGTCATTATATGCGATATTAATGATACAAGTTACCAAGGAGTATGTATGTAAAACAGCTTTGAAGTTAAGTGGATAAGATATGTAACGTTTTATAGTAGGGTTCATAAAATAATAAAAAAGAGATGCTAGTGTTTAAAGAATAGAAAGGATAAGGGGTAGATATGAAGGAGATAGGGATATCTATTATTACACCTACTAGAAAAAAGGATTGTATGGACCAGTTAATAAATAATTATCATAGACAAAAGTATGAGAATAAGGAATTAATTATTGTTATTAATAATGATGAGATGAATGAAAAAATGTTTGAGAAGTATATGAATGAAGATAAAAGTATACAAGTTTACCAGTTACCGGCTAGATTGCATCTTGCAGAGTGCCTTAATTTAGCTATAACAAAGGCACAGTTTGATTATATAGCTAGATTTGATGATGATGATTATTATGGTGAGGAATATCTAAAAGAAATCAATTATAATTTTCAAACTAAGACATGTGACATTATTAATAAGGGGAGTTTTTATACGTATTTTAAGGAGATTAAGACATTACTTAAGCGGGGAATTGGAAAAGAGAATAGGTATGGGTCTGAAGGTGGAGGTGCTACAACTTGCTTTAGAAAAGAGATTTTTAATCATATAAAGTATGTAAGTATAGACCGTTGTGATTCAATTCTAATGAAAGCATGTAGGGAGCAAGGGTATGTTTTATATTCTACTACACCTTATAATTTTATGGCTGTTCGAAGTATAGATACAACTATTCATACTTATCCCAGGCCTTATGAAGACTTTTTAAGAAATCCGCGTACTAAAATTGCTGCGGAGCAAATAGAGTACGATGAAGCTTGGAAGTTTATAAGTGATTTATCAAATTGTTAAAATTCGAGTATAGCTAAAGTTAAGACAGATTAAGAGAGAAGGCAAAGATTATATGAATAAGGCAATGGTTATATACATTATTTTTAATACACACAATAGGACGCCTGACCGATTTACAAAAGAGTGGATTGAATATCGAATTGATATATTTGAAAGATATACTTTGCAGAGTATAAAAGAACAAACTAATCAAGACTTTAGGGTTTACTTATGTTGTGAGAAGATAACGATGCCTATTATTCATGAATGTTTAGCCAAGAGGGAGCCATTACCGGATAATGTAAGATTTGATACAATCCCGAATAATAATAAAGATATATTGAAATATATTGAGAAATATGATTATCTTTATGATATTAGATTGGACTCAGATAACTTGTATCAAAAAGACTTTATTCAGAAGTTGTATGATTATAGGCCTAAAGAAGATACAGAGGTAATTATTAGTCAGAATGGATATGTGTATGATACACGAGACGCTTGTTTAGCATCGTATTTTCAAAAGTCACCTCCATTTTATGCTTTTATATATAAGGTACAAGAATATAAGAATGGCTTCCGTTATAATACACCAGGCGGTCATAGGATGGTTATTAAATTATGGAAGTATGAATTACTAGATGGTGCTAATTATATGATAACACTTCATGGAAAGAATGAATTAAATAATAGAAATTTATTGGATGAGAAAATGTTATTAGAAAAAGATGAGAAAGAAAAGGTATTAAAGGAATTTGGAATTCTGGATAGGTTAACATTAATGAAATAGATTTTGGGGGAAGAGATAATGCGTAAAATGATGGTAATATGGATACTTTTTAATACAGTGAATTATACAACTGATCGATTGACGCAGGAGTGGCTAGAATATAGGTTAGATATATTTGAAAAATATACTTTGAAGAGCTTGAAGAACCAAAGCAATCAGGATTTTAGAGTCTATTTATGTTGTGAAGAATCAACAATGCCTATGATTAGAGCATATTTAGATAAGAAGCCTCCTTTACCCAATAATATACAATTTGATACAATTGCGCATAATGAAATGGATATAAAAAAGGACATTATGCAATATGACTTTTTATATCATATTCGATTAGATTCGGATAACCTATATCATCAAGATTTTATTCAGAAACTCTATGATTATGTTCCAAAGGAAGAGACTCAAGTAATCATTAGTCAGAATGGCTATGTATATGATACAAGAGATGATAGTCTAGCACCATATTTTCAGAAGTCCCCACCTTTTTATGCCTTTATATATAAGGTCCAAGATTATATAGATGGGTTTAGATATCGTACGCCGTTAGGACATAGTCGCATTATAAATTTGTGGAAGTATGAGTTTATGGAGGGATATAACTATATAGTAAGCCTTCATGGTAAAAATGTGCTCAATAGAAGAGACAAGTTGAATGAGAAGCTATTAATTGAAGGTGATCAAAAGGAAAAGGTACTTGGTGAGTTCGGGATTCAAGATAGACTAATATACTAGCAAGGAGGGGACTTGAATATGAAAAAGACGATTCTTTTTATGGTGACCAATGGTACAGGATTAGGGCATTTAACCAGGGGCTTAGCTATTGCTAGAAGGCTTAGAGAAATAGAAAAGCAATATGAGATTATTTTTCTTACGACGTCTTTAGCTACAGAAGTGCTGAGAGAAAATAATTTTATGTTTTACTATGTACCCACGAAAGGGTTAATGCCGGAAGAGATTACTTGGAAAGTATGGAACACGTTTTTAAGTGAACAGATAGAATCAATTATAAAGTTATATGAACCAGTTGCTATTGTTTTTGACGGTGCAGTACCTTATATGGGCTTACTTGCTAATCTGAATAAAAAGCACGCTTTTAAGAGCGTGTGGATTAAAAGAGAATGTTATAAGAAAGCATTTGATAAGCTAGAAGAAAAGGAAAAAGCATTTGATTTAATTATTGTACCTAATGAAGTAAATGATGTAATAATATCTAATACTAAGAAGAAGGTATATACAAATCCTATTATATTTTTAGAAGAGAATGAGGCTTATTTAAGGGAATCTATAAGGAAACAAATAAATCTAAAGGATGATGAAAGCTTATTTTATATCCAATTAGGAGCAGGCAATATTAATAATATAGAGCGTACATTGGAAACAATTGTAGCATCGATTATTAAAAATCCTCAGTATCATATTTTATTGGGTGAATCTATTATAGGAAAGCATTTAGATATAAAAAGTAATCAGATTACGCGTATTAGAAACTTCCCCAATGCACAATATTTCAGGGCGATTGATGGCGCTATATCAGCAGCAGGATACAATACTGTGCATGAATTATTACTTTTTGGGGTCCCTACACTTTTTGTACCGAATAAAGAAACTGCACAGGATGATCAGATGGCGCGTGTGAAGAAAGTAGAAAAAGAAAATGCAGGTTTAATACTAGAAGATTTGACATTTCAGGAAATTGAAAGAGGTGTTAATTATTTAGTGAACAATAAGGAACAGTTAAGTATAAATGCTAAGGCATTAATAAAAGGAAATGGTGCATTAGAAGCCGCAAAATATATTAAGGCATTATTAGATTAAGGGGAGTGGGAAAATGTTACCTTCGAAAATGCGGCATGATATTGGTTTTTCAATAATAACGGCAACGAAAAGAAAACATTGTGTAAGTCAAGTGATTGAAAACTATAAGAGACAAACCTATCCGAATAAGGAACTTATTATTATCATTAATAATGATAATATGAGCGTAGATGATTTTGCAGAAGCATGCAAGGAGGACCCTAATATTGCGGTATATCAACTTCCGGAAGATGTAACGACAGGAGAATGTTTAAATTATGGATGTGCACGCGCAAAAAATACGTATTTAGCAAAGTTTGACGATGATGATTATTATGGCAAGTATTATTTACAAGAGGTAAAGGATACATTTGAAGCAACTTCCGCAGATATTGTTTGTAAGCGAGGGATTTTCTACTACTTAGAAAAAGAAGAAGAACTTATTGTAAGGTTTAGAATGACAAGACAGTGTAAAAAGGTTATAGGGGGAGCTGGAAGTACTTTATGTTTTCCCAGGGAATTATTTCAGGAGATTCAGTTTAGTGAGTTAAAAAGGGCTTCAGATTCAGATTTTATAAGAAAATGTAAAGAGAAGGATAAGAACATATATACAAGTACTAGTTATAATTTCTGCTCTATAAGAAGTAAGGATTTAGAACAACATACCTGGAATATAAGTAATGAAGAGCTAAAAGAAAAGGCAGATAAAAATTTTGGCGCTAAGCATATGACGAAAGAGGAGATGTATAGTTTTATAGAGCGTTATCCAGTATAGGAATAATAGATGATTTATTGAGGTAGGGAAATAGGCATGAGCAGAATAAAAAACAGGTAAAGGAAATAAGCTTTACCTGTTTTTTATTTAGAAGAAATATAGTGACATATAGTAACTGCGTATTTGATTGATAGGAGTGTTATTTTCGAATGAGGGGAGCGTAGCTTTGAATGATTTGAGCTACCTTAGTAGAAACATTTGTATCCACATAATCGATAGGTGGTGTAAAGGTATTTTTGCCAGATAGGTTGCAGGCAAGATTGATGGCATTAAATATTGAATGCGTATTAATACCGCCTAATATCATGGAACCTTTATCTAATCCTTCAGGACGTTCTGTTGAGGTACGAATAGAGACAGCAGGAAAATGTAGGAGGCTAGATTCTTCTGATAAGGTCCCACTATCTGATAAAACGCAAAAGGCTTCTTGCTGTAACTTGTTGTAATCGATAAAACCAAATGGTGTAACATTTTGAATAAGTGGATGAAATTTAAACTGATGTTTGGCAATGATGTTTTTCGTACGCGGGTGGGTAGAAAAAATAATTGGGAGTTTATAAGAATCAGCCACTTGATTGAGTGCAGTCATTAGAGAAATGAAATGGTCTTCAATATCAATATTTTCTTCACGATGGGCGGAGACCAAAAAGTATTTTTTAGGTGTGAGTTTGAGGTCATCAAGGATTGTACTAGTTTTAATAGTCTTAATATGTTTTTTGAACACTTCAGGAAGAGGTGAACCTGTAACATAGATATATTGGGACTTTAATCCTTCTGCAATTAAATTACGGCGTGCATGTTCTGTATAGGGAAGATTAATATCAGAGATATGATCTACAATTCGTCGGTTGGTTTCTTCTGGAACACTTTCATCAAAACAGCGGTTACCAGCTTCCATATGAAAAATTGGTATTTTGAGCCTTTTAGCAGCAATAGCAGAAAGTGCTGAATTGGTATCGCCTAAAATAAGGAGTGCATCAGGATGTTCTTTTTGTAATAAGTTATAGCTCTCGTGGATAATATTTCCCATTGTTGCGCCTAAATTTTCACCCACACAGTTAAGAATGTAATGAGGGCTGGGGAGCAAGAGATCTTTAAAGAAAACTTCATTGAGAGAATAATCCCAGTTTTGTCCTGTATGAACAAGAAGGTGATTAAACTCTTGATTAAATAAATGAATAATTTCGCTAAGACGAATAATTTCTGGTCTTGTGCCTACAATGGTCATGACTTTCAGCTTACTCATGTTTAAACCTCCTCATAATAGGTATCTGGTTTTGAATTGTTAAAAGGCTCACTTGCCCAAAATAGTGTCAATAAATCTGTTTGACCGGAATTGGTAATATTGTGGGTATAACCAGGAGGAATATCAATGACCTCAATTTTTTGACCTGATACATTGTAGTGTATAACTTCTGTACTAAATATAGACCGGAGTGAAATAGTAGCTTCTCCTTGGAGAACAACAAACTTTTCAGTTTTAGTATGATGCCAGTGATTGCCGCGTGTAACACCTGGTTTAGTGGTTGAAATGAATATTTGACCAAAGTAGTTAGATTTAATGAGCTCACTAAGTGTACCACGAGAATCCGTATGCATCGTTAGTGAATAATTAAGGGAAGTGGGTTCCAGGTAAGAGAGATAAGTAGCATAAAGGGCGCGGTCAAATAAACTCAGTAAACTAGGCATTAATAGGGAAGAGGAATTTTGTTTAAAGGCCTTAATTTTATTTGCCAGCTCTAAAAGAGTGAGAGAATAAGTTGGTGCAGCATTTAGAAGACCACTTTGAAGCGTATCGTGATTTTCTAATGTGTATAAAAATGAAGAGATGACGTCATCTATATAGATTAGGTTAAGCATTTTATTATCATCAGTAATGTGAATTGGTAGATTATGAGAGATATTGTAACAAAAAGTTGCAACAACGCAGTTGTAATTAGGTTGACACCATTTACCAAAAACATTAGTTAGGCGATAGATATATACTTTATTTCCTGTAGATTTTGACCAGTTTAGGGCATAATCTTCCATAGCTTTTTTGCTTTTGCCATAGGGATTGTCAAGAGCAGCTTGAGTGGAAGAGGAGATAATAAGAGGGACGTTTTTTTGTAATTTATCAATGAGGCCTAAGAGATGGGCAGTAAAATCTACGTTACCCTTTTGAAAGTCTTCTAGATTTAAAGTGCGATTGACACCTGCTAGATGAATAATAAAGTCAGCTTGTTTCAGTCCCGAAATTAACTCATCTTGCGTATTGTGAATATCAATAGGAATAGCTTTATGTGTGGTCCCTTGTAAGGTAGATAATAAATTTTTACCAATAAAGCCGTTGGCACCAGTAATAAGAATCTTAGACATGAGTCAACCTCCTAAAATAGCATTAATATAGTATATGAATGATAGGTAAGGGATAGTTACTGAAATGAATTATTTTGCAGGATGTTCAAAACTTAAATATGTACCAAAAAATAATGGTTATCATACAATATACTAAGTTGAAAAAAATGCGTTACCTTGTTGAAAGAGGGGAAAAACATGTATAAAAATCAGGTTATTCTTATAACAGGTGGAACCGGGTCCTGGGGACATGAACTTGTAAGGCAGTTACTTAATGAATCACCAAAGGAAATACGTATCTTTTCTAGGGGAGAATTGTCGCAGGTAAAAATGGAACGTGAATTTATGGATCCTCGTTTGAAATTTATTATAGGGGATATTAGAGATTTAGAAGTACTTACGACTGCCACTCAAAATGTGGATTATGTATTTCATCTGGCTGCATTAAAACATGTACCTATATGTGAATTGCAGCCTAATGAAGCAATTAAGACTAATATTGTAGGAACACAAAATCTTATAAAGGCATGTATAAAAAATAAAGTTAAGAAAGTTATAGATGTATCAACGGATAAGGCCGTTGATGCCCTTAATTTATATGGTATGACTAAGGCGGTCGGTGAACGCCTTATTATTCAGGCAAATTTACTATCTGAGGATACAAAATTTGTTTGTATACGTGCAGGAAATGTATTGGGTTCAAATGGAAGTGTTGTGCCATTTTTTGTTAATCAGATTAGAGAACTTAAGAAAGTAACTATTACCGATTCTAAAATGACAAGGTATTTTATAACTTTACCAGAAGCTATCAGTTTATTATTTAAGGCTGTTCAAGCGAGTGTAGGTGGTGAAACGTTTGTAATGCGTATGCCTGCCTATCGCATTATGGATGTAGCGCAAGTTTTAATTGAAGATAGTGGTGTAAAAGATGTGGCTATAGAGACAGTAGGTATAAGACCAGGTGAGAAATTAGATGAGGTATTAGTATCTGAGCATGAATCAGGACATACGTATCAATATGATGAAACATATTATGTTATTATGCCAATGATAGAGGTACCTAAATTAAAGGCGCATTATGCCGCTTTAAATCTAGCAAAGGTTAATTTTAGCCGATATACTTCAGCAGATTTTGTCTTAGGAAAAGAAGAGGTTAAGAAATTACTGAGGAAAGGTAATTATTTAAAACAATGACCAGTTTTGTGAAGAATATTTACCTAAGTAGTAGAGAGGTTATCATATGTTTAGTTGGAGGAATGTGTAATGGCTACAACTGGATTGGATGGAATCTCAGTTATTACGTCTACCATACGTAAGTCATGTACATTGCAAATCATTTCTAACTTTATGAAACAAAAGTTTGCACATAAAGAACTCATTATAGTTATTAATAATGATGAGATGCAGCCATTTGATTTTAAGCTGAGTGAAGAAATGCAAAAAAGTATTCATATATATCAGTTACCATCTTGTGAAACTTTAGGTCAGTGTTTGAATATGGGAATAGAAAAAGCAAAGTATAATTATATTGCTAAGTTTGATGATGATGATTATTATAGTAAGTTGTATTTAGAAGAAATGTACGGTGCTTTTAAGAGAGAAGCATGTGATGTAGTTTGTAAGCGGAGTATATTTTATTACTTAGAAGGGCATCGTGAGTTGGTATTGTTATCAGCCAGTGGGCAGAATAAGCGTGTTACAAAAGGTGCTGGAGCTACAATTGGTGCAAGAAGAGATATTTTTAATAGTATTCAGTTTGAAAAGTTAAAGGTTGGAACTGATTCCCACTTCTTTAAAAAGTGTCTGCAATATGGGCTTAAGTGCTATAGTACTTCAAGTTACAATTATTTATGTTTTAGAGGAAAGGAAGTAAAGCAACATACCTGGCTGATTACAGAGGATGAGATTAAAAATAATTGCCTACGTTGTTTTAGTAAACCTATGAGTTATGTTGAGGCGTGTGAGTTTGTAAGTTATTATAAAAAATAAGTTGATGTAATATTGTATAAGTTATAGATAAAACCTAAATTAAAGTATGATAAAGTGCTATTTGCTAGTCTAAAAAAATGTTAGTAAATAGCACTTTATTTGTATATAACGCATATTTTGTAGAGAGGACAATAAGAAGGAATTTATTTAGTACCTGCTCCTAAATTGAGCCTTTAAATTCTTAAAATTATATAGAAGGGAAAGATATGTATGGCAGATGCATGTACCCTATATAAAGCACAGAAGGTCATAAAGAAATTTGTAGCTACTATTACAGTTCCAATTGGATTTCAAATTTTGGGTGAAGGGGAAGACCCAACATATCCTTATGCCGCTTATCTTACGTTAGATAAGAATTCTGTTAAATTAGTTGAAGAAACAACAGTATTACCAGCTACAGTACAGGTACCAGACTTAGACAACCCTGGTGAAACAATTGAAGTACCTTGTGAAACACAGATGCGTCAATTTAGACTTAGAGGACCTCTTTTCTACAACTCTGTTGTAACAGGTTTTGTAGCAACAAATCCATTAAATCCAAATCCAGATGAAAATAATAATATAGCGCCGACAGCATTTAGTGATAGTAAACCAGTTCAAATTGATGAAGTTATTGCTTATACATGTTATGAATGCGATTTACAAGGTGATGTATTTACTGGCTTTAATATAAGTATTGAGCAAGGTACAGAGTTTATCATTAATAATGAAGGCGAACAAATTCCTCATACACCACTTGATCCTAGTAACTTCTTTGCAGAATTAAAAGGAGCAGATACACAGGTTATCTATATTCCATATACTTTAGCACTTGAACCAGTAACAACGGCTTAAAGCTAATGAAATAATCTTAGAGCAGGGAGATTGACGAATAAGGTGGGGCCTCGAAGGTAAAATCCCAAAGGTAGTTAGTTTATGTGTACTACCTTAGAAAGTACCCTATAGAGAGGAACTATAGGGTACTTTTTATAGAGTAGGAAAGTTCAAAATTTAACTTTGCTATGTCACCAGAATGTGGCACGAGTCACTTTCTTGTAGAATAGGAGGGAAACGATGAATTTGTTTGAAAGAATAAAAGATATGCTAAGCCAGAAGAAAAAAGTAACAGATGAAGAGATGAGCTTTTTAAAAGCACTTCCAGAATTTAAGGTGGAGCCAGAGACTGTAGATAACAATTTAAGTATTTTAGCTACAGGCGGACCAATCTGCAATGCTGCAGATTGGAAAACAATAACAAGGGATGTTGTGGTAAGTGTTGAGATACCAATAGGATTTAAGCGTGATGAAACTGAAGCCTTTGAATTAAGTGTAAGTGTAGATAAGAGCTTTTTATATACAAGAAATGAGAAGGAAATGAAAACAGCTGATATTTATATTAATGAAGTAGATGGGACAATGAGCACAATGCGATGTAGAGCGGAAGTTATTAAGAAGCTTCTTGAAGGAGAAGTTAGACTCAATGTTATTGCTAAAGGATTTAAAGCAAGTGATTTTCTAGATGCTACTGTGCTATCAAGTGATTTAAAATTAGAAGAAAAGACTGCATTTTCACATATGCAAGGCGTTTTATTTGATGAAACAATAGGTTATATGTGTAAAGAATGTAATCAGGAAGAACAAGAAGTGGTTGTTACATTAAATATTGGTAACCCATTTATTATGTTAGCAGATGGTACAAAGATTGAAGAAACTAAATTAAGCAGAAGTGCAGTTCCTAATATGACTATTAAGCAGGAGGGTTTAGTACCAACTTTTGATCAAGTCTTAAATGGCATGGAGACTATAATAATCAGTGTGCCATGCCAGGTGACAGTACAGATAGAAGTAGAATTTATCTCATAGAGATGAGCAGCTATGACAGAAAAAACAACAGTTATTTTTACAATTACTAATGCAGCAGGGCTAGGACATATTACTAGAGGGCTTGCAGTTGCAAGAAGGCTGCAAACCCTCAATATTGAAAGTGTTTTTTTTACGACTTCAGTAGCTATAGAACTTATTCGTAAAGAGGGGTTTAAATATTTTTATGTACCGACTAAATCGTTTTTTCCTTCTGAAGTGACAATGAATTTATGGGTAGACTTTGTAAAAAGACAATTAGATGAAGTGGTTAGAATGTATAAACCTGCAGGAATTATATATGAAGGTGTATTGCCTTCAAGTAGTATGATAATAGAACTCCAAAAATATAAGAATATAAAGCGCATTTGGATCAAAAGAGAGAATTATAAGGCGGGCTGGCAAAGTTTAAATACACTTGAGCAGCAGTTTGATCTGATTGTAGTCCCAAAAGAAGTAGGAAACAGTTATGGTGAAGTCGTAGAGACAGATAAAAAGAAGTACTGCAATCCTATTACATTGCTAGATGCAAATGAAGCTTATTCAAGAAAGTCTGTAAGGGATGGATTAGGTGTTAAAAGGGATGAAAGGCTATATTATGTACAATTGGGAGTAGGCAGTAATATAATACTTCAAAATGCTTTGATGTATGTTCAGCAACACTTATTAAAGAGAAGGAAAACAAAAGTAATAATAGGTGAATCATTAGTAGATATACCTATAGGTGTTATTGATAAAAGTATTAAGGCTATAAGCATTTATCCAAGTTCACGCTACTTTAGAGGAATAGATTTTGCAATAGCTGCTGCAGGATATAATACATTTCATGAATTGGTACAATTTAAGGTACCAACATTGTTTATTCCTAATGAGTCTACGGTAGTAGATGATCAGGTAAATAGAGCTAGGAATTTAGAGCAGGAGCATGCAGCATTACGGCTTGATACATTACACAACTTGGACTCGAAATTAGATTTGCTAGAAAAATCTCAAAAGCAAATCATTAAAAAACTAAAGACATATGAAGTGCCTAATGGCGCATTAGATGCAGCTAGAATGATTGCCAGTATTTTGGGAGACTAGGAATATAGTGGAGGGTGAGATTAATTATGGAATTAATAGAAAAGATATTAGATAAGAAAATTAAGGTGGCAGTCATTGGACTTGGTTATGTGGGATTGCCACTTAGCGTAGCTATTGCAAAAGCTGGATATACAGTACTCGGAGTAGATTGTAATGAAAAGTGGGTAGACACAATTAATAAGGGGATTTCTAATATTATTGATGTAAGTTCACAAACGTTAAAAGGTATCGTAGAAGCAGGTATGTTAAAAGCAAGTACGGATTTTAGCAGTGTAGCACAAGCTGGTGCGATTATTATTTGTGTTCCAACACCACTTAATAAAGCCAAAGAACCAGATTTATCCTATATTATAAAGGCTATGGATGGCATTGTACCTTTTATAAGTAAAGAGACACTTATTTCACTAGAAAGTACAACATATCCAGGAACCACAGATGAACTCGTAGTAGAAAGAATTGAAAGAGAGAAGAAATGGCGTGTAGGGGAAGACTTTTTCGTATGTTATTCACCCGAGCGAGTAGATCCAGGAAATAAGACATTTTCGGTAGAAAATACACCAAAGGTAATAGGTGGAAGTACGGATAAATGTTTAGAGCTTGGTAAAGCATTGTATGAATCATTCTTGCCTAAAGTTGTAGGTGTCAGGTCAACTAGAGTTGCTGAGATGAGTAAAGTGCTTGAAAATACATTTAGGTGCATTAATATTGCCTTAATGAATGAAATGACAATGATGTGCGAGCGTATGAATATTGATATTTGGGAAGTTATTAAAGGTGCCTCAAGTAAACCTTTTGGATTTATGCCATTTTATCCAGGACCAGGTGTAGGCGGACACTGCATACCACTTGATCCATTGTATTTATCATGGGAAGCTAAAAAGTATAATTACTTTAGTCGTTTTATTGAGACGGCATCAGATATCAATAGTAATATGCCATATTATGTAGTAGGTCAAATTGTCAAATTACTTAATGTAAATAATAAGTTAATCAAAGGAAGTCACATCTTACTACTAGGAATGAGTTATAAAAAGGATATTGGTGATTTAAGAGAGTCACCTAGTTTGGAAGTTTATGAGCTACTTAGAGAAAAAGGAATGGATGTAGCATTTTATGACCCTTATGTAACAACATTTGAAAGCAAGGAAGGTAGTGTAAAGAGACAGGAGTTAACTAAGGAAAATGTAGCAAGTGCAGATGTTGTCGTAATTCTAACAGACCACTCAAAGATAGATTATCAGTGGATTGTAGATGAGGCACAGCTTGTATTTGATACAAGGAATGCCTGTATGGACATTGAAAGTAAAAAGGTTATAAAGTTAGGGCAGAATGTAGAAAAAAACATATAAAGCAGAAAAAGGGTTGGAAGTTGACTGGTAGAGAGAAGGGGAACAATAAAGGACATTTTCTCATATAATGTAATAACTATAGAAATTCTTTTAGATGTAAAGTAAAACTATAGTAAATAAAATTTGGAGGTATGAGAGTATGTCACATTGTTGTGGAGAACATCATGCAAAAGAAAGTAGTAGGCATGGAAGTGGCTTAAGAGAGCTAGAAAGAAATGTTCATAATATTGAAGGTATAAGCTGCAATATCTATTGGACAGTACAGCAAATGTATGCCCAGGCAACTAGCATCGAAGGTGCACTAAATAATCCTGTATATGGCTTGCAACAATTAAATACTAACGTATTAAACATTCAAAGTACACTTCAAGATTCTGAAACTGGATTAGCAGCAGTTAATAGTGAACTTTCAAGTTTACGAGAAACAGTAGCTGAATTACAACAGAGTGTAGAATATATCATTATGTTACTTGAATCATAATATCATTTTATTGGGTGCTGCCGAAGGTATGCAGCACCTTTTTGATATTTAGGAGGTACAATACACATGGTTTCTATTAGTTTATGTATGATTGTAAAGGATGAAGAAGCAACATTGGCAAGATGCTTGGATAGTATTTATAAGTTAGTTGATGAAGTCATTATTGTAGATACAGGTTCCACAGATGCGACTAAAGAGATTGCAGCTAGGTATACGACAGCAATTTATGATTTTACATGGCAATATGATTTTTCGTTAGCTAGGAATTTTGCCTTTTCTAAGGCGACTAAAGATTATATTATGTGGATGGATGCAGATGATGTACTCTTAGATAAGGATAAAATTTTATTTGGCATTTTAAAAAGACAATTATCACCTGAGATAGATATTATAAAAATGAGATATGATTTAACAGATATTAATAGTGATAAGCTGGTAGCTTCATTAGATAGAGAACGTATTGTAAAACGTGAAAAAAATTATAAATGGGTAAGTCCCGTACATGAATATATAGACGGTCAAGGAAAAGAACTTAAAAGTGATGTGGCAATCACACACAAAAGAACACATTTACCAACTAGAAGAAATTTAGATATTTTTGAGAGATATATAGCTGCAGGAAATGAATTAGCATCAAGGAACTGGTTTTATTATGCCAGAGAATTATTTGTTTGGGGAGAAATTGATAAGGCTATTATATATTATGATAAGTTTTTAAAAACAGATGGAGAGCTGGAATCAAAGTACTTAGATAGTTGTATTGAATTAGCACAGTGTTATAGGAAAAGAAATGAAGATGATAAGATATTAAGTACATTATTGCGATTTTTTGAAAAGGCAGGTCCAAGAGCAGAAATATGTTGTACTTTAGGTGCTTATTATAAAGAAAGAGGTAATTATGAAAAAGCAATTTCATGGTTTAAGATGGCACCCCATACAACTCAGGCAGAAGGAACAGGGAAGGTCACATATAGTTATTTAGGTTATATACCTTATATGGAATTATGTGCGTGTAGTTTTAAATTAGGCAGAATTGATGATGCCATTATGTATAATGAAGAAGCTGCAAAATATGAGCCACTAGATGAAAAAATACTTCAGAATAGATGCTTTTTAGCAAATGTTAAACTACAATCTATACAAAGATAAGAAAATGAAGAAGTGTTGTAAAAAACGCAATTTAATGAGTTGAGATATAATATATTTTTAGGAGACAAATTTCTAAATAAATTTCATAATGGGGCGACTTTATATTGAAATACTTAATAATAGATAGAATAAAAAGGAGCTAGCCCTAAATCATAAGTGATAAAGGTGGCAGCTCCTTTTAGGCGTAAGAATAGATGCCTTATACAGGGGATACTTCATATTGAGCAACCTGTTTATAAAAAGAAATGAGTTTAGAGATACTAGAGGCCCAAGTATAGTTTTTAGCAGTTTTTATGCCTCCCTTAATTAATGATAATCGAAGTTTCGGAGAGGTAAGAAGTGTAAAGATAGTTTCCGTTAGGGTATCAATATTATTAATTGGCGTTATGAGTGCATTAATATGATGAAGTGCATATTCATGAATACCTAAATTATCGGTGGTAACTACAGGGCAACCACAAGACATGGCTTCCAAAACAGGAAGAGAGAACGATTCATAATGAGAGGCAGAAATGAAAGCTAAGGCGCCTCTGTAAAGCTGGGCAATTATTTGTTGAGCAGGATTTACAACAGTAAGGGCTGTTTCAAAATGAGGTAACAAGGGCGCAGTAGGTGTAATCCAAATTAAATCCAAATAAGGCAAAAACATTTTTAGGCGTTTATATGCAATACGTATTTCGTCTAAACCTTTAAAGGGTGTTTCATCGGAACCGAGCATCAGAATATAAGGATGAGAATGATTAAAGGAGGTGGTATTTAAGTTGAAGTAATCGGTATTAACGGCATTAGGAATAACTGTACAGTGCTGTGAATAGAGGATGTTTATAAGTGTAGCAACAGGTGTTGTAACAGTCATAAAAAAATTTGGAAGAGTAAACTGAGTATCTATAAAGTTCAATAAATCAGAAGAAATAGTATGACGCTCAAATAAGTGATAGTCGCCTTGCTCAAAGTAAATAACAGGAGCGATATGTGTATCTATGCAAGCTTGAATATGATCCCAGTAGGTGGCAACAATAATGTCGCATTGAGGAATGCCACAAGTTAGTTCTTCTGTAAAGGGAATCTGTAAATAATGACCTTCCCAGTTAAGCCATGTAGGACGTTTAAAATGAGAAATCAATGTAACTTTTATACCATTTAAAGTTAAGTAGTGGGCATGCTCTAATATGATTTTAACACCACCGCAGACACTGGTATGATTGAGCACATATACAACATGTATGGGGCTACTGAGGCAAGAGTTTTCCTTTTTTCGTAAATGTTGTTTAGTGGCAAATAGAAGGCGCTCAAAACGTTTATTAAATTCTTTTTGCCGGAGTGTTAGAATGGTCTCCATAAAATCCTCCTTGATGAAGCAAGTGTTAAAATGATTGAGAAAGAATGTAGTTTTGAATCCACTTAGCATTTTGAACAAAGCGCTGTTCATTAGGGGAAAACTCTAAACATTTATAAGCACAAGCAAGGCTAAGTGCATAGTTCTTTAAATGGAAGTATGCAATACAGCCTAAATCATAAGGGGTTGCATCCCAAGCATAGCCATCATTAATAAAGGTTTCGGAAGGCTTGGTGATACTCAGCGCCTTATGCACATACTCAGCAGTTTTTTGCCAATTGCTTTGTGCATAGTAAATATAAGCTAAGTCAATATAAGATTCTCTAGCCCAGGGTGCTTCTATGATGGCGGCTTCTAAATGGGTAATAGCTTCAGATGTTTGATTAAGATGTAAATAAGATTTAGCCATGAAACGGAGTGCGGCACTTCGTTCTTCGTTCCAGGAAAGGGGATTCATAAGATATTTAGAAAGGGTTTGAATGCAACTCTGCCAATTACCTGTATACATATATTCTCTGCCAAGATAAAACAAGTCTCTCGCATCATTAGGAGATGATTTAACTGTTTCTTCAAGGAGTTTAAGATAATTTCTAGGTTTTGAAGGATCTGGGTGATGGTTAAATTGAAAGTTTTTCAAATAGATAATAGAAGAAGGCTGATTACCTGTGTAAGTAAGTATTTCATGAATTGCATGAGTCCATATAAAGTTATGTCTAGTGTGAATACGCATAGGCCAAAATACCCCATCTTCAGAGCCGTCTGTATTAAAATGCCATACGAAGCGGCAATATGCAGCAGACGTAGTAAGTTGCCACTGATTGATGAGTTCGTTATACCAATTAGGGGTAAGGACCTCGTCTAAGTCGATAGAAATACATATATCAGCATCTGAAGGCACCATTTCGAGTGCTTTGTTACGTGCTTTATCAAACTGAAAGGGTGTAATGATTTCTTGAGCAACAATAATAGGATATTGTTTGAGTTTAGAAAGTGTATGATCCTCAGAGCCAGTATCGAGGACTACAATATAATCAGCATCACATATAGAATGATACCATCGCTCAACAAACTTTTCTTCATTTTTACATATAGCATAAACCGCAACTTTATATTTACTCAATATTAAGCCTCCTTTTTAACATAAATCAAGAGCTATTGCAAATACATTTGTAATAGCTCTTTTTAGTATTATGCTAATCTATGAGCAACAATTGTGCTACCTGCTAAAGAAACTGAACCGGTAGTTGGTGCAGTTGAAAGATTAATGCTATAAGACAATGTGGTAGGAGCAGATGTTGCATAGATATTAGAAACAGTAACGATAGCTGAGAAGATGAGTGGTAGTTGCGTAAGACCAGCTGTTAATGTTGTAGAAGAATAACTTCTAGGTGCAACAGTAGTAATAGCTCCAGATATATTTGTGCCAATAGAAACAGTAGCAGTACCTGTATAGTTAGCAGTAGTTGTAATAGGTGCGATTAACTGAACAAGATAAGTGCCATCTTTGGCAAATGTAATAGTAGGAGAGGTACCTTTAATATTGGAAGACTGTGCCTGTGGTGTAAAGGTAATAAATGTAGGTGTTGTTGTTAAGGTAGCTCCCTGAGTAGTAGCGAAAAAGTAAGAGTTACTAGGTGCAGAGTAACCAGGATTAGCTGTTCTTGGAGGACAAGAACATGGATAATAAGGTGGCATACAAGGAACAGCTGAAGGTACATCATTATATGGTGTTTGTGGGCAAGGTGAATAATCTAGTGAGTGATTATGATGACAGTGACGATGATGATGTCTGTGATTAGTATTGTTAGAATCTGCGTGATAAGATGAATCTTTAGATCGCATAAGATAATCCCTCCATTTTTAACAAATTGTTGCTAGAGGTTCCCCTCATGATATTATATGCACACAAAATTTAAGTGTCACTATGAGAAGGCGTTACCATAGCGAAGAAGTATATATTTAGCAAAAAAAGTAACAATGTAGGTGAATTGGAATAAATTAATAGTAACAAGAGTGTTGAAGCAGATAGATTAAAGTAATGCTTAGGAGAGCATTAAAATAAAGATTATATAAGAGGAGGAGAGTATAAAATGAGCATTACACAAAACCGTTTATTGGCAGCCATTAAAGAAGTCAATACATCCCAAGCACAAGTAGGAGATGTTATTAGTTATACAATAACACTAACGAATATATCAGATGAACCGATTACTGAGATTTATTTAACGGATATAATTGATAAAAGCCTAGAGGTTGAAGACAATTCTATAGGAATCAATGAGGTTGTGAGTGCAAATCAAATACTATTTAACTTACAAATTCCGGATTTAATGCCTCAAGAACAGCACACAGTAGTGTTTAATGCAATAATTAAGAGGATGCCAACATCACTAGATCATATGATAAGAGAGTGGGCATATATTAGATTTACACAAAATGGAGAAGTGTATGAGACAAGAACAACTTCAGCAATAACTTTAATTATGGATAATCAGGTGGTAGGGCCTGTAGTAATTTGCTTAGCACCTCATAAATCTGAGGCAGTATTAGGCGATAGAATTAAGTACAAGGCAGTAATAAGGAAGTTATCAGGGAAAAACATAGAGAGTGCATACTTATCTATCTCTTTAGACAAAAATCTAAAGTATATTGACGGAACTTTAAAGGTAAATAATTGCCTAGTAGGTGACCAAATAGATCACCTTATGATAGATTTAAAGTGTAAAAATAGTATTGTGACCTTTGAAGCTGAAGTTATAGATATGCCAAACACTATCCGTGCATTAACGTCGGCAAAAATAGCGCTACAATATGCTAGTGCTCTTACACCAATAGCTATAAGTAATGAGGCATTAGTAGAGATTTTTCCGCCTAAGCTTTGGTATTCATATAACATGAAGATACCCTGTAATCAAGAAGTAAATATTGTGATTTCAAATATAGAAGCTATACAGATTAATGCAGCATGTAGCAATTATGAATATGAATTAAGATTCATAGTTGTATTAGAATATGGCAAACAAAGCATAGAAGCTATTAAGCAAGCAGTACCAATACATTATCCTTATTCAGAAGAAACAGAGATTAGCGTATGGGGAGAAAAAAATGGAGAAGACATTAAGATAAACATATTTTTGATTAATTAAAGTCAGAAAAATACAGTATAGGTGGCGAATGAAGTGATATGCCTATACCTAAGGTAATTTTATAACAAAAAGGAGGTGTGTTTTGTGGCATCTTCTTTTTTGCTATAAAGCATTTAACACTAGGATAAAGGGTGAGGATTTTAGCCATAGTTATAATGGATATTATATTCATATGTAAAGCTCAGTAGATGTAGTACTATTAGTATCAAGGTGCTAGGCTATAGAATAAACACTAATTGCCCGAGAATAACATACTATAGAAGTAGAAATAAGAGTTAGGATAGGTGATAAGATGAAAAATTATATTATTTTCAGATTAGAGTGGAACTATTCTAAACAGGAGTCTGCAGAAAAGGTTCGTATTAAGTTAAATCATCTCAATAAATATATTTTACCTAATTTGATGAATCAGACAAATGGAGACTATAGGTGTTTCATCGAGTATCCTAAGCCATTAAGTAGTGAAATACAACAGAGTAAAATGATTGTTCAAGGGCATCCAATTGTATTTGTTCCTAAGTTAGGCACGAAGGATGGGATTAATACTTGGGTTAAACGATATCTTTTAAGCCGAATTGAGGCCTATATAAAAACATTAAAGCTAACAGCAAATGATAGATTAATATTTATTAGTTTACCAATGGAATCAATTTATTCATTTAACACTGTAGATTTTTTTAAGTCTTATAATGGTAAGGAAAAAATGATTCGTTTTAAAAAAGGCTATTATGTAAAAGGAAATAAGGCATATCCATTAAAATCCTATGATGAGTTTGAAGGGTTTGCATTTGTATGTACGTTAAAGGAATATATGAACTATTTTAGTGTTTATAATAGCATCAAGGGATTTAATTATAGCGAGTTTAAGGACTTCCCAACAATTTATACAGACAAGGTAGAGTTTTTGATATTGCCTACTAGTGAAAATAGTATACCTGTTAATAATTTTATAAACTAGGAGGAACAAGATGAAAAAATATATTATTGCAATTAGATTTAATTCGGATCAAGAAGTTGCTACTAGGTGTAAGGTAGACTGTTTATCAGAAGAATGGATTAGAAAAAGATTAGAGATTTTTAATCTGTGTACAAGAAAGAGCTTAGAGATGCAGACAAATCAAGACTTTATAGCAGTTATATCTGTACATCAAAGCAGTGAAGAATTAGTTGAGAAAATATTAAAGGAATATCCACCATTACCACCTAATATTGTTTTTACTTCTAAGCGCAATAAGGTGATAGAAGAATATATTAAAGACGTAGATAAAGTATTTATTTCATCCTTAGATAGTGATGACATGTATCATCCTAGTTTTATGCAGTATTTACATGCGTATAATGAAAAAGAAGACGAAGGGTTAATTATTTTTACAAAGGGATATGTGTATAACTTATATACAGGCATTATAGATGCGTACGAGTCACCTTCACCACCATTTTATACACAGATTTTTAAGGTAAAAGAATATCTAGAGTCTTATAGATATTATCATTTTATAAGACACTGGTATATGCAACGTTTTCGACATACTATTATAAGCACGCCTATGTATATGATTATATTACATGATAAGAATAGCTATGGAAACTATAAAAATATAGCACCTAGGGTATTTGGAACAGAGCAGGTATTAAGTAACTGGCAGATAATTAAGCAGCAATATCATCTGTAGTAATAATAAGGGGGATAAAATGAAAAATATAGACGTAGTTGTTGATATAGCATTAAATGTAGATATTAGTAAGTGCGTAAGTTATTCACATCCTATGTATGTAAAATTGCAGCGTAATTTTGTAAAGGCACAGAGTAGGGAGTGGATTGAAAGACGCATGGAGATACTTATGAAATATGCCGTAAACAGTTTACGTCATCAAACAAATTCAGAATTTACATGTATCATAAGATGTACACGAGCAACCTACGGGATTATAAAAGAAGAACTCAAAAAGTATGAAAAGTTACCACCTAATATTCGGTTTGCAATCATAGGAATACAGCCTATATTAAGACGGCATCTAGCAAATTGTAATACATTATATCATGTTGTAATTGATAGTGATAATATGTATAGTGATGATTTTATTGAAAAACTAAGGGCTTTTAAGCCAAATAAAGAAACATTAACGATTATGTGTAGAGAAGGATACTTATATAATGAAATCACTAATGAACTAGCTAGGATTTTTCACCCATCACCTTCATTTTATGCTTCAGTATATACCAAAGAAAATTTTGATGAGATTTACCCTAAGCGATTATGCGAGTCACATTGGCAGGCTACAAAAAATTATAAGAGTGAGTATTTGGCAGGAAGAAATTATTTAATTACAGTTCATGAACAAAATGTAGATAATAGTTTTGAAACTATATTTAAGGCATTTTCAGGTCAGATGATAGAAGGAGAAGAAAAAGAAGCTGTTTTAAAGGCATGGAAGATAAAGTAGAAAGGAGCTAGTATATGTATCATAATACAGCAGTTATAAAGAATACATTAGAACGGCTTCAGAAGGTACTAAAAGATGCGGAATATTTGCAGGGGCAAGTAGAGGCAAAAATTTTTACAGGACTTGAGCAATATATAGAGTCAATGATAAAGGTTTTAAAACTAAGTAGAAAAATAGGTGTAAAGATAAAAGAAGAAGAAAAGTTTATTAATACACCATCATGTTGTATCAATGCAATATTTTCATTGGAGAATATTAGGGATTTGGTTCAGAAGAAGGAGCAGTTAGCATTAGATCAAATTAAATTTGAATTGATTCCAATATTAGAAGATTTGATTTATGATTTTTATTTTTTTACATCTGTGTTCGGAGAAAGGCAGAAGGAAAAGTGGCATTATGAGAATGAATTTTCTAAGATGGTAAGTAATCGTTATATTAATGCAGCGGTAAAAAAAGGACAGTATAAATATGATGTATCTCTTGTAGTAAGTGCATATAATCATTTAGATTATACAAAAAGATGTATCGACCATATTATAAGATATACACCAAATGATTTAAATTATGAACTCATACTTATTAATAATGGTTCAGAAGATGACACTCAAAAATACTTTGAATCATTAAGAGATAAAATTTCTAAACCTATAAAGATTATATGGATGAAAGAAAATGTATTGAATTCCTATATTGCTATACGTTCAAGGGCCTGTGAAGGAAGATATTTACTCGATATCTCCAATGATGTTTTAGTCATGACAAATTCTGTGACGAATCTCATGAGGTGTATGACATCAGATAAGAAGATTGCTATGATTGTAGCTTCTACGCCAGGTGTAGGCATTAAGAGTCAATGTGTAGCGGATAGTAATTTGACGCCAGAAGAAGGCGAAGAATTTGCAAAGAAAAATAATATATCTGACCCAAGTAGATGGGAAAGCCGTAATTTATTATATAATCCTATTGCATTATATAACTCAGAAATATTATTAGCAGAAAGTGGCATAGGTTTTTGGGATAAATATTTTGTGTATACATCAGGAGGGGATGATGCATTATCAAGACGATTAATAGAGGCAGGTTATAAGCTGATATTAGCTAAGGATTGTTATTGCTATCACTTTGGAAAGGTGACGAGAGCTAAAGATACACATACAGCAGAGAGTGTAGCATTATTAAAAAGAAGGTTTTCATAAGATTACAGAAGAAGCAAATAGAATATCATAGAGGAGATATTATGAGAATAAGGATCAGAATATCTCCTTTTTTGATTGTATAACTTAGAAAATAAGGGTACATTTGTTTTAAAAATCAAGAGAAGGGAAAGGGGTGGCGTTTTAGAAGGGCATACATATAATGTATTAGAAATGTTTAGAAGCCATTAGAGGAGGAGGAGGGCGTGAAGGTTTCCGAGTATATAATAGACTTTATAAGTAGGCAGGGAGTAAAGGTTATATTTGGTTATCAAGGCGGTGCAATTACTAGAATTGTAGATGCTATTGGAAAAAAAGAGGAGATGTGCTTTTTCTCTAATTATCAAGAACAAGGGGCAGCTTTTGCAGCAGAAGGTTATGCAAGGATTACAGAAAATATAGGGGTAGCTATTGCAACAAGTGGACCTGGTACAACCAATTTAATAACAGGTATAGGAAGTAGTTTCTTTGATTCTGTTCCAGTTATTTATATAACGGGTCAAGTAAATAGCAAGGAATATAAGAAATCAGCAGCAGTAAGACAGGTGGGATTTCAAGAAACGGATATTGTAAGTATTGTAAAGCCAATTACTAAGTATGCAAGAACAATATGGCAAAAAGAAAAAATCTTATATTATCTGCAAAAGGCAATGTACTTAGCAAAAGAAGGGAGACCAGGGCCTGTTTTATTAGATATTCCAATGGATGTTCAAAATGCAGAAGTTAATCCTAGCTTATTAGAAAGTTACTATGAGAGTAAGGAGTACAAAGAAAAACTAATAAATAACAAGCCAGTAATAGATAAGAAATGTGTAGAAGAAGTCGCAAGAAGGTTACAGATGGCTAAAAGACCGGTGATATTAGTGGGGGGAGGAATAAGGCAGGCAAAGGCTATAGGGCAGCTGCAGGAGTTTGTAGAGAGAACACATATTCCAGTTGTATCTACGCTTATGGGGCTAGATAGCTTGAGTCATGAGCAAAAGGAATATGTAGGGTTTATGGGCGCATATGGTGTAAGATATGCAAATTTAACTGTGGCTAATGCAGATTTTATATTAGTATTAGGGGCTAGATTAACAGGAAGGCAAATAAGTACAAAGCCAGAATCCTTTGCAAGAGCTGCTACGATTATACATGTAGATATTGATGAAAATGAACTTGGAAGAGCAATAGAAAAATCTATACAGATTCATGGTGATTTAAAAGATTTTTTGGAAAAGCTTAATAAGCAAATTAAGGTAGAACATGTAGCGTTAGATTTAACAGCTTGGCAAATGAAAATTGAAAGCTATAAACAAAAATATGTTCAAAATCAGTTTGTTAATAAAGTGATTCAAAGTATAGGCAGTATGCTGCAAGAAGATGCCATTATATGTACAGATGTAGGTCAAAATCAGATATGGACAGCGCAGAGTATGACAATTAATGAGAAAAGGCGATTGCTTACATCAGGAGGAATGGGGGCTATGGGCTTTGCTTTGCCAAGTGCCATTGGCGCATGGACAGGGGCATCAGAACGTCAGGTATGTGTAATTGCTGGAGACGGCGGTATGCAGATGAATATTCAAGAGTTGCAGGCAGTTATAAGAGAGCAGATTCCGCTCAAAATATTTGTTTTAAATAATAGATGCCTAGGTATGATTAGACAATTTCAAGAAATGTACTTTGAGTCTAGATATGAGGGAACCATGAAAGGATATAGCACACCAGATTTTGTAGCATTAGGTAATGCTTATGGGATTACATCCATGAAAATAAAAAGTCAGAAAGAGTTATTAAATATTGCACCTTATTTAAAGGATAATAAGCCATATATATTTGAAGTCGTATTACCAGAGGTAACATATGTAACACCTAAATTGGGAATGGGAAGACCAATTGAAGATCAGGAGCCTTTATTAACAAGAGAGGAACTTCAAGAAGCGATGTTAATTCCGCTATGGGATGAAAGGGGTGAATAAGATGAAAAGGGAGGAAACCTTAAGAAAAGAGATTTTGGAAAAAGTAAAGGAGTATTATACACTTACACATAAAAAAGAAGATTTTAAAAAGGGTGATTGGATTAACTATGGTGGCAGAATATACGATGAAAATGAAATGATGAATTTAGTAGAGAGTAGCCTAGACTTTTGGCTCACATCCGGCAAATATGTGAGTGAGTTTGAAAAGAAGTTTAGCGAATTTCTAGGTGTTAAGTACTGTAGTCTAACCAATTCAGGTTCTTCAGCAAATCTACTCGCCTTTATGGCATTGACATCACCTAAATTAGAAGAAAAAAGAATTAAAAAAGGTGATGAAGTTATTACAGTAGCTGCAGGCTTTCCAACCACAATTGCACCTATTGTGCAATATGGTGCAATACCCGTTTTTGTAGATATTAAATTACCTCAGTATAATATCGATGTTACGGCGTTAGAAAAGGCAAGAAGTGAAAAAACAAAAGCTGTAATGATTGCACATACATTAGGAAATCCCTTTGATTTAAAGGCTGTAAAAGAGTTTTGCAGTAAGTATGACTTATGGCTTGTAGAAGATAATTGCGATGCATTAGGTTCTAAATACTTTTATGAAGGAAGGTGGCAATATACAGGGACAATCGGTGATATTGGTACCTCTAGTTTTTATCCACCACATCATATTACCATGGGAGAAGGTGGTGCTGTTTATACCAATAACCTGTTGTTAAAACGTATTGTAGATTCTTTTAGAGATTGGGGAAGAGATTGCTGTTGCCCTTCAGGGGTAGATAATTTCTGCAAGAGAAGATTTTTAGGTCAACATGGTAAACTGCCCTTCGGATATGATCATAAGTATGTATATTCTCACTTGGGTTATAACTTGAAGGTCACAGAGATGCAAGCCTCTATTGGACTCGCACAGCTAGAAAAGTTACCAGATTTTATTCAGAAGAGAAGAGCAAATTGGCGCTATTTAAGAGATGCACTGGATGATTTAAAGGATGTCATTATTTTACCTGAGGAAGTTTTAAATGGTGAGGCAAGCTGGTTTGGATTTTTAATAACTATTAAAGAAAATGCAGGATTTACTAGAGATGAGATGGTGCGCTATTTAGAAGAAAAGCATATCCAGACAAGGATGCTTTTTGCTGGAAATATGGTTAAACAACCTTGCTTTAATGAAATAACGGATTATCGCATTGTAGGAGAACTTACGGATACAGATACAGTAATGATGAATACATTTTGGGTAGGCGTCTATCCTGGAATGAACAAAGAAAAGCTTCAGTATATGTCAGATATTATTCATGAATTTATTATAATGAATAGAAGGGCGAAATAAGATGAGTAAGCCATTGTTAACAATTGCAGTACCTACATTTAATCGGGCAGAAGAATTGGAGAAATGTCTTAATACTATTTTTCCAGAGGCAGCAAATGAAGAGGAGATAGAGGTACTTATTGGCAATAATGCTTCTACGGACCAAACAGAGTTGGTGATTCGAAAGTTTATGCAGCGCTATAAAAATATTATATATATTAAAAGACTTAAAAATATAGGAGCTGATGGTAATATATTTAAATTAGTAGAAGAATCAAATGGAAGGTATTGTCTACTACATGGAGATGATGATTATTTTGTGCCTGGTGCAATCAAATATATTGTAGATATTATAAAACAAAACCCGCAATGTTCTATTTACTTTATAAGTAGAGGACATAAAGACGTACGTCCCAATGAACTATGTGAAGGAATGTCACAGTTTTTAGATAAGGTGTCCTTTACAGCAGCCTCTATTAGTTCGGCCATTATTGATAAAGCGGTTTATAATACACTGAAGGAGAGGGATAAGTTCCTTTATTCGCATTTAAATCAAATTTATATCTTATATAGCTTATTAGCAAAAAATAGGCGTTTCCTAATCATAGGAGCAAAGCTTATGAGTTATACATGGTCTATAGGCAATTACAGTTTTGGGGAAGTTTATATCAAGAACTATATAGATATATTAAACTATTTTAAAGGAAAAGGGTTAAGTGATGAAGATATAAAAGCAGGGAAGAAGCGTATGCTAGAAGAACAGGTGATTCCTTGTTATCGTAAATGGCGCAAAAGCCCTATAACAATAACAATGTCTGAGGTAATGAAGTATTATGAACAGTACTATAAGGATGAACCATATTTTGAAAAAAGACTACGTATTATGAAATATATTGAAAGAGGATATACGTGGTAAAAGGACGGAAAATAAAAAAATGTGTCCATTTTTGAGGGGCTACATATAATATAATAGAGAGAAATTCACTGAACCTATAAAAGTAAGCATTTGTTTTTAAATAGGTTAAAATGGGGGATACAGATGAAATTAGTTATATTAGCAGGTGGCCGTGGCACTAGGCTAGGGACAATTGCAGATTCTATACCTAAACCCATGGTAGAGATAGGTGGCAAGCCTATCCTATGGCATATTATGAAGATATATTCTTACTATGGTATTAATGAATTTGTAATATGTTTAGGATACAAGGCTCAAGTTATAAAAGATTACTTTGCCAGCTACTGTATTAAAAATACGGATTTCACCGTAGATTTGAGTACAAAGTCGTTTATTTTCCACAACCAGCATGAAGAAACAAATTGGAAGGTAACATTAATAGATACAGGACTTAATACTTTAAAAGGTGCAAGGCTAAAAATGATAGAAGGGTATTTAACGGATGAGGTAAATTTATTAACTTATGGAGATGGGTTAGCTAATATTAATATACAAGAGCTTATTAAATTTCATAATGCCAATAACAAGTTAGTGACAATATCAGGCGTTCATCCTCCAGCAAGATTTGGAGAGTTAAAAATACAGGAAAATGAAGTAGTAGAGTTTAAAGAAAAGGCCTTTTCTTCACAAGAGACAATCAATGGTGGATATATGGTATTTAATAAAGGCTTGTTAGATTATTTATCTTTAGACCCTCAATGTGATTTAGAATATGGGACTTTTGAGATGCTAGCAGCAAAAGGAGAAATAGGTGTTTATAAGCATCCTGGACAATGGGCATGTATGGATAATGAGAGAGAGATGCAGATGCTCAATAAACTTTGGGAAGAGAATAAAGCTTTTTGGAAGGTCTGGTAATGATGCTGAGGCGAGTTGTTATAACAGGTGCAACAAGTATGCTGGGGATAAGTTTAATGAATTATTTGTTATCACAGGGAGTAGAAAAAATATTAGCCATATGTTCACCAGGTTCAACCAGAATAAAAAACATCCCAAAGCATTCTTGCATTCAGATTATACAAGGTGATTTAGCTTATTTAGAAGATATAAAACAAGTTATCAGGTCTGAATATGAAATCTTTTATCATTTTGCATGGATAGGTACACAGGCTAAGACAAGAAATAATATAAAAGTACAAATGAAGAATATAGGTTACACATTAGATGCACTAAGGTTAGCAAAGGAATTAGGCTGTAAGACTTTTGTAGGTGCTGGGTCTCAGGCAGAGTATGGTATATGGGAGAAGCCATTAAGTGAAGAAACACCTACTTGTCCTCAAGATGCCTATGGTTTTGCAAAATATATGGCTGGTAGGTTGAGTCAATTTTTTGCAAAGGAAATAGGCATGCAGCATATGTGGGTAAGGGTTGTAAGTATTTATGGACCGCATGACAGAAAAGATACGATGATTATGTCCACATTAAAACAGCTTCTTGCTACAGGGCAGGCAGCTTTTACAAAGGGTGAACAAATCTGGGATTATTTATATGAAGATGACGCAGCAAGGGCAATGGCCTTAATTGGAAGTAGAGGGAAGCCTGGTAGCATCTATGTGTTAGGAAGTGGCAAAGCCTATTCACTAAAGCAATATATAGAAGAAATGATAGAAGTATTAGGAAAAGGTCATACGGCTAAGTTTGGCGAAATACCTTACAAGGCGGATGCAAAAATGTATTTATGTGCAGATATAACAAAGCTTACAGAGGATACAGGTTTTTTGCCTCAAATCGCTTTTAAAGAAGGTATTAGTGAGACCGTTAAGGCACTTTGTAAGGAGGAGTATCATGAGTGAGTTTGGAGCATGTTACAAAGGCAAAACGGTATTAGTTACAGGGCACACGGGTTTTAAGGGCTCATGGCTTACAATATGGCTCAGGTTATTAGGTGCAAATGTAGTTGGTTATGCATTAGAACCTATAACCAGTAAGGATAACTTTGTATTAACCGATTTAACGCATAAGATGGAAGATATTCGAGGGGACATAAGAGATAGAAAGCAGTTGCAAAAAGTCTTTGATCAGTATGCACCTGATTTTGTATTTCACCTAGCAGCACAACCGCTTGTGAAATGGTCTTATAAAGAGCCAGTGTATACTTATGAAACAAATGTAATGGGGACTATTAATGTGCTGGAATGTATGCGAAGTAGTCAGAAGAAACAAGTGGGTATTTTTATTACAACTGATAAATGTTATGAAAATAAAGAACAAATATGGGGGTATAGAGAAGAAGATGCATTAGGTGGTTATGATCCTTATAGTTCTTCTAAGGGGGCAGCTGAAATCGCCATTAATTCGTGGCGAAGCGCCTTTATGAATCCAAAGGATTACACTTCGCATCATAAATCTATAGCTTCTGTACGTGCGGGTAATGTAATAGGGGGAGGAGATTGGGCTAAAAATCGTATAATTCCAGATTGTATTCGGAGTATAGAAAAAGGAGAACCTATTGAAATTAGAAGTCCACATGCTATTAGGCCGTGGCAACATGTACTAGAACCCTTAAGTGGCTATTTAATGTTAGGAGAAAAAATGTGGGCAAATCCTACGGCTTTTTGTGAGGGATGGAATTTTGGTCCGTATAGTCATCAGATTTTAACCGTTCAGCAAGTGGCACAAGCGCTTATTGATGCCTATGGAAAAGGCAGTTTGCAAGTAGTCGAGGCTACTGAGCATGAGGCGGAGCTCCTCACATTAGATATTACTAAAGCATTTTGGTATTTAAAATGGCATCCTACTTTAAACTGGAGAGAAATGATACAGTACACAGTAGATTGGTATAAGGCGTATACAAATTGTAATGTCTATATGTTTTGTGAAGAACAGATTCAAGATTTTATGAGAAAACAAAAAGTTAATGATTAAAAGGAGCAATTTGTATGACGGTGCAACCTTTAATAACAATAGGCATCCCCACCTATAATCGAAGTGCTTATTTAAAAGAAAATTTAAAAACGATATATGAACAAATAGGTAATGATCCAGATTTTGAGATATTAGTTATTAATAATGCATCAGATGACGATACGGAGGAAATCATTTTACATTTTAAAAAGCAGTATAATAACTTAACCTATATAAAGAATGATAGTAATATTGGTGCGGATCGAAATATTTTTAAAGTAATTGATGAGGCAAGAGGTATATATTGCTTATGGCATAGTGATGATGATTATTTTTATCCTGATGCGTTACCACGCATTAAAGCTATTATTAATCAGTATAGACAGTGCGCAGTTTTATTTATACGGCAAATTTATCAAGAGGCAGAAGCAACATTATATAGTGGCATGAGTGAGTTTTTAAGGCAGACTTCCTATGGTGCAACAGGAATATCTAGCATCATTTTAGAAAAAAAGGCATTTAGCCAAATAAGAGAACCACAAAAATTTATAAAAACTAGCATAAATCATATGTATTTAATTTATAGTATACTTGAAAAAAATCCTTTATTTGTGATGATTAATAGAAAATATATACGCCTTATGGGGGCAAAATCTACTTCATATAATTGGGGAAAATTTATCATTAAGGATTATTTGGATATATTATATTATTTTAATCAATATGGGTTGAATTCAAAGTTTATCAAAGAAGAGAAGAAGAAATTATTAGATGGGGCTATTGTACCCTGGTATAAAAAATTACAAGATCCGAGATGGAATATAGACCTTAGTGATACGATAAAATACTTTGTACAGTATTATAAAGATGAACCATATTTCTTGGAATATTATGATGTCTTAGTAAATATTCATTCATAAGACAAAAAAGGAAGATAATTAGAAGACGAATAAAAACTGGCTAGAACCTAAAGGGGATAGCCAGTTTTATTAATGTATAAAAATTGGGGGAAATCATGTCTATATTATTAGATTAACAAGAATGATTTAGTGAATTATAATAAAAATAAATACTATTTAGAACAAAGTTTAGAAAAAGTGTTTATGGAGGAGACTATGAATAAAATTTATAATTTACACATGGGTAGTGCAAAATGTGCAGTAGATTTAGGTGATGGTAGTGAAAGAGGAGAATATGTTAATCAAGATTATATTTTACATAAGATGGGGCGTCCACACCGCGCGATTAGCTTAATGTATTGTTATTATCCAAAAGATGCAGGATGGCCAGGACGTGCCAGTGTGGTACATGCGAGTCCTGATGTCAAATTTGCTTGGGATTATCCTTATGATGATTATTTTACTTATAAAGGTGGACTTAATGGCACTATGGAAGATGAACCATTTACATATATGAGGGATATCAGACGCCATGGACAAGATGTAAATCTGACATTAACAATTGATTGTGGTCTTAGTGATGAATATCTTATTGCTGTTGCAAAAGAACTTAGAACATTTGGCCGTATGTTCTTACGTATTAATCACGAGGCAACAGGAGACTGGTTCACGCATAATAAACGTTATAGTTATCAGGAAGTAGCAGATTTCTTTGTAAGATTTCATAATATTATTAAAGAATATGCCCCAAATGTAAAAACAGTTATCTGTGCTGCAGATATTCAAAACTTAGATAAAAAAGAGTTAGAAAAAGAAGCTGAATTTAAACAAACTATTTTAGCCGCAGATGTATGGGCTGTTGATAAATATTTAGCGCTACATTGGGGATGGCCTTATGATGTAGCAGAAACAGGAGGGCAGACACATAAACGCTATGAAAATCAAAATACATATGCCCTTACAAAAGCTACATTTGAGCGTTATAAAGAGCTTAATGGCGGCATTGCTAAACCTATGGTAATGGCAGAACTAAATGCAGATGGAGATGTAACGGGGCCTTATGAACAGGCGGCTATGGTCAGAAACTTCTTGGACCTTATTCGTGAAGACAATGCCACATGGTTTACGGGATTTACAATGTATCAATTTAGAGATAGAGGAAGATTAGGTCTAGAGATAGAAGATCCTAATAATAGTGAAGTGGGTATTGAACAGCCTATTTTTAAGGTGTATAAGGAAATGATTCATGAAGACTACTTCATGCCACAAATGACGATTGGAGAAGAGATAAATCTTCCCGTGACACTTAGATGGGGCGGAGCAGAGGATGCAACAGGTTTAGCAATTCCACTTCATTTTGAAAAAAATCCTACCTTCTGTGAAGTGACTTTTGAGGGGGATGAAAATTATATGATGGAGTTAAATGGAAAATGGTTCTATAAATCACCTCAGGCAAAAACAATCGATTTAATGTCAGCTTTCTTTGAAAAGCCATTAACAGAAGAGATAGATTTAACACTTAAAATATTTGCACCCCCAGCAACTGGAGAAAATGACCCAAGTCAAGGCGAAGATTGGATGGAAAATTACTATACAAAAGTAGAGAAGTTGCCACAAATTCGTGTACGTTTTGCACCTGTGGAATTATAAGAAAAATGAAAATTAGATTAAAAAACGCCTATCTTTATAGTTTTACCATAGTGAAAGTTGTATAATAGGGAAGGATTTGGTCAAAATCAAATAAAACGATAAAGATAGGAGTGTACATATGTCAGTTTTTGAAGCCATTGTACAAGGAATTATCCAGGGAATTACTGAATTTTTACCTGTTTCTAGTTCAGGGCATATTGCCTTGTTTCAACACTTTTCACCGAATATGGAAGGTTCAAGTGCTACATTTGTAATGGCACTATTACATTTAGGAACATTAGTAGCTGTTTTTATTGCTTTCCATGAAACTATTTGGAAGCTTATAAAAGAAGCCTTTCGTATGTTAGGCGATTTATTTACATTAAAGTTTAGTTTAAAAAATATGAATGATGAGCGTAAGATGATTATCATGTTTATTGTAGCCAGCATTCCGCTAGCTATTATTTATCCATTTAAATCAATTTATGATAGTATTGTTCAAGCAGGAAGTTTAATCTTTTTAGGAATTTGTTTCTTATTTACATCAGCTATCTTATTTATTTCAGATCGCAAGGATAATGGGACAAAAGATGTTAAAGAGATGACTTATGGCAATGCCTTATTCATTGGATTATTTCAAGGATTTGCCCTGCTTCCAGGGGTATCAAGATCAGGATCTACGATTGGGAGCGCACTAATTTCAGGTTTCTCAAAAGAATTTGCTGTGCAGTTTTCATTTATTTTAGGTATTCCAGCTATTTTTGCAGGAAGCTTAGTGGAAATCAAAGATGCCTTAGAAGTTGGGGCAACTGTAGAAGTTGTGCCAATGTTTATAGGATTTGTAGTAGCGGCAGTAGTAGGATTTCTTTCTATTAAAATGATTGATTATCTTGTGAAGACAGATAAATATAAGATTTTTGCAATCTATACTTTAATAGTAGGTATAGTAACAGTAGGTATTGGAATATTTAGTTAATAAATAAAGATATGTAGTAATCAAAAGAGGTGCTGCGAAACTATTTATAGTTTCGCAGCACCTCTTTTTAGTTCTAACAGACCGATTTGGCAACACTGTGATATGTAGCATGATAGATCTTAGTAGGCTTTTTTAGAAGAGAATATTAGAGGTTTTCTGTAAAAGCCTTGAAGTGAGCAATGCCTTCATCTGTAAGTTTGAAGACACCTGCATCTTCTAAGACGCGTGTAAATTTCTTGCCGAGAGCAGCTTGGACATAAGCTGTTAAGTCGCTGCCATCATAGTTTTCCTTTAAATCATTTGCCCAAGTCATATGATAAGGTGCAACATCCGTACGCTTGCCTATAATATAGGTTTTGATGTCTTCTAGTTCTTGAAGGAGGCGTCCTGGTAAAATAGCAAGGCCCATTACTTCGATAAGTCCAATATTTTCTTTCTTCACATGTTGTACATCTGCATGTGGATGGAAGATACCAAGCGGATGTTCAGTTGTTGTTCGATTATTACGAAGCACTACTAGCATAGAATACTTACCATCTTTTCTTTTAGCAACAGGTGTAACTGTATTATGTGGTGTGTCATCTGTGTAAGCTATAATATCTACTGCTGCATCGGAATAATTTTTCCAAGTTTCAAAGATGTAATTCGTACATTCAGCGACATCTTCTAAGCTGTCAGCAGTAAGCTCAATAGTAGACATTGGCCAATTTAAGACAGAACATTTTACATTTGGATATTTACTGATAGTAAAGTCCCATAATGTACCCGCACGATGAATAGGGAATTCATAGCAACCCCCTTGATAATGTTCGTGAGATAAAATAGAACCGCCAACAATAGGTAAGTCTGCATTAGAACCAATGAAATAGTGAGGAAACATTTTGGTGAAAGATAATAAGGTATAAAAACTATCTTTACTAATATGCATTGGCTCATGTTTTTCAGATAAGAAGATGCAGTGTTCATTGTAGTAGAGATATGGAGAATATTGCAGTCTCCAAAGACGATGATTAAGTTCTACGGCAATGGTACGATGATTAGCACGATCAGGTAAGCTTAATGTACCATTATATCCTTCATTTTCAATGCAAAGTAAGCATGAAGGGTATTTGTTAGGTGGTGCAGTCTTAAGACGTGCAATTTCTTTAGGGTCTTTTTCTGGTTTTGAGAGATTGATTGTAATATCAATATCCCCATAAGGAGAATTGGCTTTAAACTGTACATTTTTAGCAATACGGCTCATTTTAATATAGTTTACATTTTGGCTTAAATGATAAAAGTAATTTGTTGCTTTTATAGGACTTTTTTCATAAAGTGTCCAAAATTTATTTTCCACCATAGAAGGAGCAGGTAAGAAGATATTCATAAGATTACTTGTAAAGATATCTTTTTCGGCAATACTATCTTCAATGAGTCCTTCTTTTACAGCAAATGCTGCTAAAGCATCAAGTGTTTCATATAAATCAAAATCTAAAACTTCAGAAGAAGCCTCATATTCAGAGGTATTAAAAGCAGCAAGCAGACGATTGCGTACATAAATTTCGTCACGTTTGCTAATAAGTTCATTTTGGATGCCATGGGCAATAAGGGTATCAATTAGTGCATATAAATGGTTCATAATTAAACTCCTTTGTAACCAGTAGGATGTGAAGCATGCCATTTCCAAGCAGAGGCAATAATTTCTTTAATATCTGTGTAGTGAGGTTGCCAGCCAAGGATTTCTTTAGCCTTTGTAGAAGAAGCAACAAGAAGGGCAGGGTCACCACTGCGACGTTCTCCCATTTTGAGTGGGATTGGGTGGCCAGTAACTGCTCTAGCAGCTTCAATCATTTCAAGAACAGAGTAGCCAGTATTGCTGCCTAAGTTGAAAATATTGCTTTCGCCACCTTTCATTAAATAATCTAAAGCAAGAAGGTGGGCATCGACTAAGTCTGTTACATGAATATAGTCTCTGATACAAGTCCCATCTTCTGTAGGATAGTCATTGCCGAATACAGTGATAAATTCTCTTTGCCCAAGAGGTACTTGAAGAATAAGTGGGATAAGGTGAGTTTCTGTTGTATGAGCTTCACCAATTGTACCACTCTTATCTGCACCTGCTACATTAAAGTATCTAAGGCATACATAGTGAAGATCATGGGCAGTATTTGTCCATTTAAGCATTTTTTCAATAGCAAGTTTTGTTTCACCATAAGTGTTTGTAGGACAAGTTGGCATATCTTCCGTAATAGGCATTGTTTTGATATCTCCATAAGTAGCAGCAGTAGAAGAGAAAACAATATATTTAACACCTACTTCTACAAGAACTTCTAAAAGTGTTTCGCTGCCGCCTACGTTATTGTTGTAATATTTAAGGGGTTTACTCATAGACTCACCAACTAAAGAGTTGGCAGCAAAGTGAATAACACCATCTACTTTTTCTTTTTCAAAAACGGCTTTAAGTTCATCTTTATGACGAATATCTACTAGGTAAAAAGCAGCACCAGCAGGAATACTTTCAATATGTCCAGTTTCGAGATTATCAATAACGACAACCTCTATACCTTTTTCAAGAAGTTGTTTAACTGCATGAGAACCAATATAACCGGCTCCACCTACGACTAAAATTTTCATAATGGTTATCTCCTTTAAGATAGTTTACGTACAATAAATTTGTTAAGTTGGTATAGGTTTCTTATAGTTCAGAAGGACCATTACCAATAGAGGCAATATAAAAAGTAGCTGGGTAACCAATAGCTGCTTCATATTTATCGCCTACATGCTTCATAAAGTCAGAGACCTTATCATTTTGAACAATCGCAATAGCACAGCCGCCAAAGCCAGCACCAGTCATACGTGCCCCTAGAGTACCTTCTTCTTCAAGCGCAGCAGATACTAAAGTATCAAGTTCTTTACCAGTTACTTCATAATCTTCTTTAAGCGAAGTGTGAGAAGCGTTTAAAAGTTTACCAAATGTAACGAGGTCATTACTAGCTAAGGCTTTTGTAGCACTTATAACACGTAGATTTTCTGAGATTGCATGTTTAGCACGTTTATAAAGAATAGGGTTAGTAAGAATGCTATCTAAAGTAGCAAGCTCTTTTTCACCTAAATCACAGATTGCCTTAATATGTGGATAAGTATCTTGAAGTATTTTAAGCGCCTGTGTACATTCGTTAAAACGTTCATTATATTTAGAGTCAGCAAGTTCACGACGTTTATTTGTATTCATAATTACAATTTGGTAGTCATCTAATTTAAATGGAATATGTTCGAAATCTTGTGTACCACAGTTTAAGAGAAGGGCACTATTTTCTTGACCAAGAGCAATAGCGAATTGGTCCATAATCCCACTACTTACGCCCATATATTCATTTTCTACTTTTTTTCCTAAAAGTGCCATTTCAGTAGGTTTAAGTTCTAAATCATAAAGTGTGCTAAATACTTTGCTAAGTAAGATTTCTAAAGAAGCAGAAGAAGAAAGACCTGAACCATTTGGAATATTACCATAAACAAGGATATTAAGACCATGTGTGATTTCATAGTCAGCTTCTAAAAGATATTTTAAAACACCTTTTAAGTAATTTGTCCAATTATCTTCTTTTTTAAAGTCTAGATTATGTAATGATAAGTTCATAGTGCCAAGTTCTTTAAAATTCTCAGAGTAAACAGCAAAGTTTTTATCTTCGCGAACACTAACAAGTGCATATGTACCTAAAGTAATGGCACAAGGAAATACAAGCCCCCCATTATAGTCAATATGTTCCCCTATAAGATTAACGCGTCCAGGGGCAAAAAATTTATGTGAAGCTTCTTCGTTAAATAATACTTTAAATTGATTTTGAAGTTCTAATAAATTCATAAAATCCTCCTAAAAAAGTAAATTGAATAAGAATAAATGCGATAGGTAAAACTGTTTATAGTTTTATTATAAAATTTTAGTAAAATAAATCAAGTATTTTTACTAAAATAAAATGTAAAAGTTGCGAGGCGATAATTAGTATATTATAATAAGTGAATACATAAGTCAGTTATGAAGTTTTTACTAAAAGGAGTGAGGAGATGGCAACCATTAAAGAAGTGGCAGCCAAAGCTGGTGTATCCATTGCGACGGTTTCTAGAGTACTTAACTTTGATGAGAGTTTAAATGTATCAGAAGCAACGAAAAAACGTATTTTTGAAACCGCCGAAGCTTTAGATTATGTGCCAAATAGCAAACGAAAGGTGAAAGAAAAACCTATTACAATTGGGATTGCTCAGTGGTACACAGAAGAAGAAGAGCTAAGAGACCCTTATTATCTGGCAATACGTATTGCGGTAGAGAAATTATGTGATAAAGAAAATATTGAGTTTAAACGTATTACGCCAACACATGAAAAAACACAAGGTAAACTCTTTGATGGTGTGATTGCAATTGGTAAGTTTGGAAAAGAAGAAGTAACTTATTTAAGTAGTTTGTGTAAAGAGATTATATTTGTAGATTTTTCACCAGAAGAGGAAGTGTATGATAGCGTTTTAACAGATTATAAACGAGGGACGTTAAAGGCGCTTAATTACTTGTATGAATTAGGCCATAGACAAATAGGATACATTGGCGGAGAAGAATATATAGATGGTAGAGAAAAAAGTATTGATGATGAACGCGAGCATACCTACTTAGAATTTATGAAAGAGAAGGAACTAGAGGATAGACTTTTCTTATTAAAGGGAGAATTTAAACCTGAAGTAGGGTATAGGCTGATGAAAGAAGCGTTAGAAAAGGAAAACTATCCAACGGCATTCTTTGTGGCAAGTGATCCTATGGCTATAGGTGCGTACAAAGCAGTAAGTGAAAAAGGGCTAGTAGTAGGGAAGGATATAAGCATTATTGGCTTTGATGATATTTATACAGCTCAGTTTCTAACGCCAGCACTTACAACAGTTAAGGTTTATACAGAATTTATGGGAGAAACTGCATTTGAAACGATCAAGGAGCACCTTCATACTGGACGAAAGATTCCTAAGAAAATTCTTATTCCAACTCAGTTTGTAGTAAGAGAAAGTTGTAGCCAAATAAAGTGAGCTTTGATATAGTGTAATTATAGGAAAATTATAAAAAATCAAAAAGGGGATTGGGTCATGGAAATTAGAGAAAATAAAGTAACTTTTAAGTCTGGTAAAATTGTGACGAAGTATGTATTAACTAATAATAATGGCATGAGTGTCGAGCTTATTAGTCTTGGCGGAACCCTTACTAAAATTATGGTACCAGATGCAGAAGGACGTTTTGAAAATGTACTTCTTGAATGGCAAGATATCGAACTTTATGAACAACATCCAGGAAGCTTTGGCGCCATTGTAGGGAGAACAGCGGGTCGTATCGGTGATGGCAAGGTAACAATTGATGGTCAAGAATATCATTTTTATAAAAATAATAATGGAAATACATTGCATGGTGGGAAGTTAGGTTTTGATCATAAAAATTTCGAAGGTAAGGCAGTTATTGATGAAGAAGGTGCTAAAGTAATTCTTACTTATTTGAGTGTGGATGGCGAAGAAGGTTATCCAGGTAACTTACAAGTTAAAATTACATATATTCTTAAAGATGATAATACGCTTACAATCGACTATAAAGGTGAGACAGATCAAGAGACAATTGTTAATTTGACAAATCATGCCTACTTTAATTTATCAGGTAATGCAAAACGCTCAGTACTTGATGAAGAAGTTTATCTAAATAGTGATGAATTCTATAGCACAGATGCAAATCTTATCCCAGATGGCACAATGATTAGTGTAGATGAAATGCCTGTTTTTGATTTTAGAGTGCCTAAAACAATTGGACAAGATATTAAATCTGATAATAAAGTTTTAAGATATGGCAATGGTTATGATCATGTCTTTAAGTTAAAGTCAGGTAAAGAGGCTGTAAAACTCTTTGACCCAACCTCTAGACGTTTTATGAGCGTAACAACAGATGCACCTTGTGTTGTAATGTATACGATGAATGGTGCAGATAGCTCTTTAATTCTTTCAAATGGTGAAAGTGCTAAACCTAATTATGCAGTTTGTTTTGAAACACAAAGACCCGCTATCGGTCATAACGAAGTATTTAAAGACCTTGTCTTACTTAAGAAAGGTGAAGTATATAGCCAAATTACAACTTTTAAATTTGGCATATTATAGTTAAAAGTATAAAAATATATATCGGTAAAAAAGCTAAAAGTTGTCCCACTTTTAGCTTTTTTTGTGCGTTTTTTATTTCTAAATCTTGACAGTGAACTGGAAAATATTTATAATGATTTTGTAACAATTAGTTAACAATATAAAATAACTTAGTAACAAATTAACGCAATTACGTAATAAAAACGAACATATATTAAGAAAATATTAAATCAATGACATAAAAGTAAAGCTTTGGAGGATGATTATGAAATTAAATAAGCTATTTATTATGGGAATGCTACTAACAGCTATGGCAAGTAATGTACAGGCAGAAATTGTAAGTGAAATTAAGCAAGATATAGAAGTAAGTGTAGAAGATCAAACAATAGTAGAAGAACAAGAAGGTATAACTTCTAAAACAACAGTTTCAGAAACAAAACTTCGAGAAACGCCAAGCCCTACAGGAGATATTATTCAATATTTAGATGAAGAAGTAACAGTTAAAGTTTTAGAAAAATACGGTGACTTTTATAAAGTAGAAGTTAATGATTTACAAGGATACATATATAAAACACAAATTGATACAACAGATTTAGAGAACATCGAAGATACAACACCAGCAGTTGAAAAAGAAACAAGTGTTAGTTCTAAGGGAGAAGAAGTTGTAGCTATTGCTAGAAAGTATTTAGGCGGTAAGTATGTATATGGTGGTAACAATTTAGAAACAGGTGTAGACTGCTCAGGATTCACACAGCAAATTATGAAAAAAGTAGGTATTACTATAGAAAGAACTTCACGTAGCCAATATGCTGCAAATGGTAAAAAAGTAAGCGTATCAGATGTTGCACCAGGAGATCTTGTATTTTATGGGAAGGATGGTGTGAATATAGACCATGTAGCCATTTATGCAGGTAATGGACAAATCATTCATGCTAGTGATGCTAAATCAGGTATAAAAATGAGCAATTTATACTATGGCAAACCGATTATTGGTGTAAAACGAGTAATAAATTAAACACAGTCAGTTAATAGTTGACACATGTTTAAACATATATTATAATAAATTTGTAATAATTAATTTAAATTTGTGCAAAAGTTAAAAGCCAAATAGCTATCTATAAGGAGGAAAACAAGTGAAAAAAATAAAATTAATCAGTACTTTACTTGCAACACTACTTATGTCATCTGTTTCTGTATTTGCAGCAGAAATACCAAAAGAGGGCATTGTTACTGCAAATAGCCAAGCCTATAGCTCACCAGAAACCGAAGAAGTAACATGTTATATATACGAAGGCGAAACATTTGAGATAGTAGAAACTTTAGATGACTATTATGGCGTTTTATTAAATAAAGATGAAGTAATATACATAGCAAAAGATAGTTTACAAGTTGAAGAAGAAAAACAAGAAGAGATTGTAGAAGCTGTTCAAGAAGAGAAAACAGAAGTAATAAAAGCTGAAACACCAGTTAAACAAGAAACTGTTAAAGTGCAGAAGTCAAAAGGCGAAGAAGTTGTGGCTTATGCAAAGAAATTTATTGGAACACCTTATGTAAGCGGTGGAAATAGCTTAACAAAGGGTGTAGATTGTTCAGGCTTTACACAACAAGTTTTTCTTAACTTCAATGTGAAATTAGATAGACGTTCTAGAGACCAATTTGCTAATAATGGCGTATCTGTTAAAAAATCAGATTTAAAACCAGGGGATTTAGTTTTTTATGGTTATAGCAGTGTAACACACGTAGCCATTTATATTGGTAATGAGCAAATCATTCATGCACCAGTTCCAGGAAAGAGTGTATCTGTAGCACCATTATGGCAGCGTGGAGATGCACCAATTATGGGATATAAACGTGTAATTTAGAAGTATAATATACATAAGGAAAGAACTACCAATAATTAATATTAATTATTGGTAGTTCTTTTTTGTAGAGAAAAACTATAAGATGAATGTGAAATCATTGGGAGAAGCTAACTTACCTAGATGTATATTTCAAGCTTTTAATTTGTTTCTCTATATTGGGTGCGGATAGAAATAAGATAGTTTACATATAATACCTTTGTTAGATATTGCGTATAAGGAGTGTGAAAGATGACCAAAATCCGAGCTGGCTATGCATGCCTTAATCTATCGTTAGAAGATAGTTTTAGGACATTTCGCTTAAAAGCAGTAGAAGATAAGGATGAAGATAAGATTACAGATGTAATTTGGCACAATATGCGTCTATTTAAGGAGATTATATTAAATAATATACAAAATAATATTTATGTTTATAGATTGTCTTCTGATCTTATACCTTTTTGTGCCCATCCTTATATGAAGGCACTGTATAAAGAAAAGATTGAACAAAATGATGAGATGCAGTCGATTTATGATTTGATCAGTACACTAAGAAAAAAGTATAAACTGCGTATTAGTATTCATCCGAGCCAGTTCAATGTCTTATCTAGCCCTAAAGAAGATGTAGTAAAACGTTCTATTGAAGAAGTAAATACGCAGTCGAGTTGGATAAAGCGGGTAGGGGGACAAAATGTTGTGCTACATATGGGTGGAATCTATGGGGATAAGATAGCCGCCATTAAAAGATTAGAGGAAAACTTAAAGTATGTAGCATGTGATTTACTTTCTATAGAAAATGATGATAAATCATATCATACAGAAGATGTGGTGACATTATGTGAAAAAAATAAATTAAAGTGGGTCTATGATTTTCATCATGATAGATGTCATCCTACTATGGAAGGTGAAGAAGGGGTGAGACAGCTTATTAAAGCTTATCCGCCAGATAAATATCATTTATCTACAGGAACACCTCAAATTAATTCAAGACCTCATGCAGATTATATTAGCAGGGAAGATTATGTACTATTTGTGAAATTCCTAGAAAGCTGCGAGATACAAGAAGCAGATGTAGTATTTGAAGCTAAAAAAAAGAATTTAGCCATTCATGAAATTTTAGAACCTTTAGAGGACGGATATTGGCGACTAAAAGAATAGGAGACAAATGAATGATAAAATTAAAGCAAATATTTAAGAAGATAAGTTTGGCGCTTGTATTTAGTTGCTGCGTGGTAAGTAGTACGTTCATACAAGCAGAGGGAGAAAATAAAAAATTATTACCTATTTACTGTGTGGACACAAAGGGAGAAAAGAAGGTAGCCTTGACTTTTGATGCAGCATGGGGAGCTAGTGATACAGACCAAATCATTGAGACACTAGGAAAATATAATGTTAAGGCAACATTTTTCATGGTAGGGGATTGGGCAAGAAAGTACCCTGATGCAGTGAAAAAGTTCCAAGAAGCAGGACACGATATAGCAAATCATTCTAATAAGCATCCTCATGTGTGTCAGATGAATAAGGAGGCTATCAAAAAGGACTTGTTAGAGGCACACGAAACACTTAAAGAAATTACAGGTTTAGAGTGTGATTTATATAGACCACCTTATGGTGAATATAATAATACAGTATTAGAGGCTGCTAAGGAATGCGGCTACTATACAATACAATGGGATGTAGATTCTTTGGATTGGAAGGAGTATGGTTTACAACCACTTATTGATAAGGTTTTAAATCATAAAAATTTAAGACCAGGAACGATTATACTAATGCATAATGATACAAAGTATACAGCCAAGGCACTTGAGCCTATTATTAAAGGCATTATTGAGAAAGGATATACTTTCGTACCTGTGTCAGAACTGATTTATAAAGATACTAACTGTAAAATAGACCATGAAGGTAGACAACTTGCGCCTTAAATAAATTATAAAAAACTGTTACATTAACTAAAAGATTAATGTAACAGTTTTTTTAATATAGATTTCATATCTATAATTTTAGTTAATATAAAAATCATGAAACTTTGTAGGTGCGTTCTAACTGTTTTTCAAATAAAGGGTTTAATAATAAGTCAAGTTGTTGACTGAGTTGTAGTACTTCTGGGGAGAGTAAGTTATACTCATTTTTCTTAATTGTAAGACTTAGAATTTTTTTTAAATGAATAATTTCATTTTGGGTAGGAATGTTCATTTGGTTTGCCTCTCTTTAGAAAAAATGTGACTATGATGTAAGCACCTTACTAATATCATAATATGTGGAAATAAAAAAGATGTGACTTTCACTTAAAGAAACATAAAACAAAATAAAATGGCAACACTAATACAACGAAATCCTAGCTAAAGGAGCATATTAAATGATTATTATAGGCGTAGATGATACATTTCATTTGGGAAGAGAAACAATATCTTTCTTAAAATCCATGGCAGATGAAGCTCAGATTTGCTATGTGCACCTAAAAGCATCTAAAAATAGAGGAGAACGAATAAGATTTGAGACATTAATGGCTTCTGTTATGAAAAGTAAAGTGATTAAGTTATGCATTGTGGAATTTAATAATAGGAGTTTAGTGTGCTTAAAAAAGATTCCTTTTGATGGCATTATATTTTTTGATGAAAAAATTGGTTATAAAACTTATACTAATCATCATATATATTTTATAAAGAATAAGATACAAAGCATTGCATCTTGCAAGACATTTATTTTACCTGATACAACAAGGTTTAGGCTGAATAAGGATATTAGTTATGGTTGGAGTCAGGCTGCGCATATTTCTTTGACTAGTAGTGAAGAAGGAATTGGGGGCGTGCTTTATGTGCAATGCATATTGCAACATCCAACTAGGCCTATAGAAGGTGCTTTTAGTACACCAAGAGAATTTGGTGTAAGTGGGAAGGCAAGATATCCGGAACAACTTTTAGCAGCTGTGGCCGTTCTTGTTTTATATAGCTTTAATTTGAATAAAACAAGATACAATTTGGAATAAATTGAATGAGCATTGAATAAGATGTTAAAGGCAGATGAATAAAGTAAAGAAACAAGGCCAGGATAAGGAGAGGGTAGGAATGATAGAGCACATGTTAGAAAATAATAAAGTACTACTTATAGGAAAAGTAGTTAGTGACACTAAATTTAGTCATAAAGTATACGGCGAAGGGTTTTATACTTTCGATCTTGAAGTTCCTAGATTAAGTGAATCAGCAGATGTGTTGCCGGTTACTATTTCAGAGAGACTTTTACCATCCATTGGAGGTAATATTCAAGGGAAAGTGCTGGAAATTGAAGGACAGTTTAGATCGTATAATCAGTATGAAGAAGGCAAAAATAGATTGATTTTAACTGTTTTTATTTTCGAAGTTAAAGAGGTAAATCCAAGTGAGTTAAGTAGGAATAAAAATGAAATTTATTTAAATGGATTTGTATGCAAGGCACCTATTTATCGGACAACACCTTTTGGTAGAGAAATTACGGATTTACTTCTTGCGGTTAATAGATCGTATCATAAGTCAGATTATATTCCTTGTATTACTTGGGGTAGAAATGCAAGGTTTGCACAGAATTTAAGCACAGGGGACCATATTCAAATTAGTGGTCGTATTCAAAGCAGAACCTATCAAAAGAAGTTGGAGACAGGTGAAGTAGAGATTAAAACAGCCTATGAGGTATCTATTGGTAAGATGGAGCAAATAGATGAGACAGCAGAACAAGGAGAAGACTTAGAGGAAGAAAGAGAAACAGATAAATAAATTACATATTGCCAAAAAGGACCGTTAGCATAAGCTACGGTCTTTTAATATTTTGAAAATTAATGTAAGTTTAAATCAGTTGTGCTATAATAAGTGGGATGAAATAACTATACAAAAAAATATAAAAATGTTAAATAAAGGATTATGAATATGGGTGATATTACTAAAGAGAATATTGTAGTAGGAGACGCCGTTAGCTGTGTAATCGTTAAGGAGAACAGAAAGACAGCAGCTATTCGAATTGATAAAAATCTAAAGGTTGTTGTTAAGGTACCTCTATTTATGAAAGAAAATGAAGTGAAGGAATTTATTCATAAATATGAAGGATGGATTAATGAGACCTTAATTAGAAAAAAATCGGTACAAGAAGATAATGACTGGATTCGTAATAAGAAGATTATGTATTTGGGTCAAGAGCAGCTAGTGGATATTCAAGTTAGACCTTATGCAAAAGAAGTAGTTATTTTAAATGAGAAAGGGATTAAAGTGATTACTTCTGGAGATGAGATTGCTATGCGTAAAGCTATGGAGCATTTCTTTAGAGAACGCGGGAAAAAATTGTTCACAGAACTTACACAGAAGTATGCTAGTATTGTAGGTGTACAGTATAATAAGATTACAATTCGCAAACAAGAAACAAGATGGGGAAGTTGTTCACAGAATGGCAATCTATCTTATAATGTAAAGCTTATGTGTGCACCTAAAGAGATGATAGAATATGTTATTTTACATGAGGTAATGCATTTAAGACATTTTAATCATAGTGTAGCATTTTGGAAAGATATTGAAGAGTTAATGCCAGACTATAAAAAACGTATGAATTATTTTAAACAGTTTGGACAAAATTTCATCATATAACATGTCGTAAGAGGAGGCAAAATCATGGAGAAGGGACTTGTAGAGGTCTATTATGGCACAGGAAAAGGCAAAACTACTGCAGCTATTGGGTTAGGTATTAGGGCGCTAGGAAATAACTATAAAGTAATTATGGTTCAGTTTTTAAAAAATAATGATACAAGTGAATGTAAGATGTTAAAAAACTTAGAACCACAATTTAAAGTATTTAATTTTGAGAAGAAGCGTGGTTTTACTTGGGAACTCACAGAAGAAGAGAAGGCAGAAATAACAAGTGAAACACAAAATGCTTTAAAATTTGCAAGTAAAGTAATGGATACAGGTGAGTGTGATGTGCTCATACTAGATGAGATTTTAAACACAGTAGGTTTAGGACTTATTGGAGAAGAAGCACTTTGCGAAATTATTGATAATAAGCCAGAAGAAGTAGAATTGGTATTAACGGGACGCACTTTATCAGAAGAGATTGCTAAACGTGCAGATTATATTAGTAATATTGAAGCTATTAAGCATCCTATGGAAAAAGGAATACCAGCTAGAGTCGGAATCGAATATTAAATAAAAAGCCTTAGTAAAATGGGCAGGGGAACCTGTTTTACTAAGGCTTTTTTTCTTATCCACTGTATTTGCAATGGATAGGAGGAGTATTACACGAATAAAGTTATACTAAGTGTCATCGCAAGACTTAACATTTGATAATAGGGGAGGTTCAAAGTCAAGTCTTAAGATAATATCCTATGGCTGAGGAAGTATTTATTCTAGCCGTCCAATAAATATTTCCTAAACCATTTGATAGTATTATATTAATGGCCTTATGTGATGAGTATGTGAACACTACGTGGAAGAAAACTGAAAGTTAGCGCTTAGATTATGCGTTTAGTAAATCAGACATATCATATAAGCCATTTCCCATAGTAGCTAAGAATTTAGCTGCTTTAAGTGCGCCTACAGCGAATACTTCCTTAGAAGTAGCCTGGTGTGTTAAAGAGATAAATTCATCATTTCCAGCAAATAAGATTTCATGTTCACCAACGATTGTACCGCCACGTACGGCATGAATGCCAATTTCTTTTTGTGGACGTTTTTCACGTGTTTGTGAACGATCATAGCGATAAGCATATTTTTCGTCTAGCGTTTCATTAATTGCATCGGCAATAGCAAGTGCAGTACCACTTGGGGCATCAATTTTTTGATTATGATGTTTTTCGATAATTTCGATGTCAAAACCACTATCACTAAGTACTTCGGTAGCACGTTTAGCAAGTGCAATTAAAAGATTAACGCCTAAAGACATATTAGCAGAGAAGAAAATAGGAAGCTCTTTGCTGATTTCATGAATGAACTGAATATCTTCGTCACATAAGCCTGTTGTGCAGATTACAACAGGAATTTTATTTTGTAAAGCAAAATTCAACATGGGTCTAACAGCTAAAGCAGTAGAAAAGTCAATGATGACGTCTACTTTGGTTGTACAGTCTTCAATGTTTTTGTAAACAGGGAAGGGATTAGAAATACCTAAATAAGGGTCAACACCAGTGGCAAGTTCTAACCCAGGGTGATCTTTAATAATACGTGAGATTGTTTGGCCAATTTTTCCATTACAGCCATGCATTAATACTTTTGTCATGTCATTAATCCTTTCAAGCATCACTTCATGAAAGATAAAAGGGTCACTTTTACCTTCATAAATTTTTGTCATATATAAAATTTAATTTTGTAATTATTTTATTGTATTATAAACCAAGATTTTTGTATACCTCTTTAATGGAAGAAGTTACAGGTTATTTATTTTTTGAAAAAGTCATAGATGGTATGAATGATATAAAGGACATCTTTTTCGCTTAGATTATAGTAAAGTGGTAGACGAACAAGTCGTTCACTTTCTTTAGTCGTATAAATATCATTTCCAGAAAAAGTACCATACTTTTCACCCGCAGGACTATGATGAAGGGGGACAAAATGAGGTGCAGGATTGATTTCATGGGCATTTAAATATTGAATAAATTGGTTACGTTCATGAAGATCTTTTAATTTAATGTAGTACATATAAGCATTATGTGTACAAGTTTCAGGGATTGTAGGCCTTATTAAACAACCACGTTTTTCTAAATCTGATAGCTGGCTGTGATAAAGTTCCCACAATTTAATACGCTTACTATTAATCGTGTCAGAGTGGATGAGTTGGGCATGTAAGTAAGCAGCATTTAACTCACTAGGAACATAAGAAGAGCCACAGCAGAGCCAATTATACTTGTTCATAGGACTACGTAAGGTACCTCTAGGTGCGGTGCCTTTTTCTAATATTAACTCTGCCATTTCAAATGTAAGTTTATATTGCTCTTTGGAATGAAGTGGATTAATGAGGAGTGCGCCGCCTTCCCCCATTGTAAAGTTACTTGTTTCATGAAAGCTATAACAGCCAAAGTCACCGATGCTACCTAAAGGTTGCCCTTTATAAGTAGACATGATGCCTTGAGCAGCATCCTCTATAACAAGGAGATTATAATGCCTTGCAAGTTCTAAAATATAATCCATTTGGGCAGCAACACCAGCATAATGAACAGGAACAATAGCTTTAGTACGTGGCGTGATAGCTGCTTCGATAAGTTTTTCATCTATATTTAATGTATCGGGACGAATATCTACAAAGATAATTTTTGCACCCCTTAGGACGAAGGCGTTGGCAGTAGAAGAAAAGGTAAAGGAAGGCATAATGACTTCATCATTAGGTTTAATATTAGCAAGGAGTGCACACATTTCAAGGGCGTGAGTGCATGAGGTTGTAAGTAAAACCTTCCCTAATTTCAAATTGTTTTCAAGCCAATTTGTACAGGCTTTTGTGAAAGCACCATCACCGCATATTTTATTTGAATTAATGACTGCCTTAAGATTCGAAAGTTCTTCACCTGTACTTGTGGGTAGGTTAAAGTAAATCATTTCAGGATTTCAGCTCCTTAATAAAGGTATTAGAATTTTATACATTATCATATTCAAAAAAGGGATTTATGGTTAATAAAGTATTATTAAGGAAAGAAAAATAGGTGATTAAAAGTAGCAATATAGATTTTTTATATAAAAATGTAGGCCTTGTGTATAAAATAGGGGGTATTGCTACATACTTTAATAAGGTCTAATGATTTTACATCACTAAAAAGTAAAGAAGTCTAAAATATATAAGCTAAAACTTATAGATGTAAAATCTATCATCTAAGAAATGAGGAAGAGTTATGAAAGCAAATGAAGCAAAAAATAAGGAAAAGTTATTTGATGCCTTATCACCAGCAGAAAAGATGAAGTTAGAGATTGCAGAAGAACTAGGTCTTTTGGAAAAGGTGCAAGAAGGTGGATGGAAAGCATTATCTGCTAAGGAAACAGGACGTATTGGTGGACTTATGACTAAGAAAAAAAGAGAAATGAATAAAGCAAAACAAGAGGAAAAATAGATAAGAAAGAGGTTTTGTGCTGTGTAGTGCAAGATGGCTTTCTTAGCTTTGAAAAATTTAAGAGAAGCATGGGTGTAATATTTATACAATATATTCTAGTGGAAAAGGTCCTATGCATAGACTTTAGAATAAAAACTTATATAAAAGTATAGTTATATCAAGTGGAGTGATTTGCTGAGATTATAAAAGTGGCTACCCAAAATGATAAATCAATTTGGGTAGCCACTTTTGTAGTTATTATTGTAATAAGATTTTTAAAGTATTAATACGATTGTTAGATGTGGCATCTACAATGAATTTAATATCATTGTAAGTGATTTCTTCGCCTTCTGTAGGGAAGCGGTCGAAGAGTCCGATCACGAATCCACCAATTGAATCAAAGTCTTCAGAAGTGATATCTAGATTTAAAAGTTCATTGACGTCTGTAAGACGGGCAGAACCTTCAATAAGATATTCATGGTCACTGACTTTTTGGATTTCATTTTCAGTTTCATCATATTCATCATCAATGTCACCAACAATTTCTTCGATAAGGTCTTCCATAGTGACAAGACCTGCTGTACCGCCGTATTCATCAAGAACGATACACATACCTACTTTATGTGCACGCATTTCTTTGAAAAGTTCATCGTTTCTTTTAAACTCATGAACAAAGTAAGGTTCTCTTAAAAAATCATCAATATGAAATTCATTTTGTTTAAAGTCATGAAGTAATAAATCTTTGATATGTAAAATACCAACGATATTATCCACTGATTCTTCATAGACTGGCATTCTAGAACATGGGTCCTCTTTATATAAAGAGAGGATTTCTTCATAAGTCGCATCACGTCCAATGGCAATCATATCTGTACGTGGTACCATAATATCTTTGGCGGCACTGCTTCCGAAGTCAAATACATTGCAAATCATTTCTTTTTCTTCATCCATAAGAACGCCTTCTTCATGGCTGACATTTACAATAGTTTTAAGCTCTCCTGCTGTAATGAAAGGTTTAGTCGCATTAGGATCTACACCGAAGAGGCGGAGGATACCATTTGTAATAAACATTAATACTTTTACGACAGGGCTAAAAACTGCAACAACGATGGAAATAGGGCCAGATACTAAAAGTGCCATTTTTTCTGTGTTTTGTGTAGATAAAGATTTTGGCGTAATCTCCCCAAAAATAAGTACTAAAATCGTCATAACGCCAGTGGCAATACCAACACCACTGTTATCAAAGAGTTTTGTAGCAATAACTGTAGCTAAAGAAGATGCACCAATATTTACAAGGTTATTACCTACTAAGATAGAACCAAGTAGCTTATTTTGATCTTCTAACAATTTCTCAAGTCTTGTAGCACCTTTCATATTTTGTGCTACCATATGACGAACTTCAATTTTACTAATAGCCATAAGGGCTGTCTCAGAAGCTGAGAAGAAGCCTGATGCCAAAAGTAAAATGATTAAAACAACTATTTGTACCGATTGTACCGATAACGAAGGGTCCAACTTATAATCACTCTCCTAAAAATTTAAATAATATAATAAAAATAAAATTAACATGAACGTGTGTAAAACATATGAATAAAGCCTATGAACAAATAGAAATACTTTCTAAGAAAAAATCCTTATATATAGTATGGTCTTTTTACATATAAAATAATATAGATTTCACATTTATAAATGTCAGTTAGGCATGATGTATGCGTAATGTGAAATCATCAAGAAAAATTATTTGTATATGAACATTTAAGTTTATAAGCGCATTTCTCCATAAATGTTAGATATTACATTTTTACGTTTACATCACATCATGATATTATATAGTATCATAATATGATAAAAAAACAATAAAAATTTAAAATGTTAATTTTATATCTTTACTGTCCATACTAGATAAAATAAGATAAAACATGTATAATAAATTGTTAGACATAAATAGCTAGCGAGGTGCGTAAAGTGGAAGCTTATAATGAATTTGCAAGAGTATATGACACATTCATGGAAGATACACCTTATGATAAATGGGTGAATTTCATTGATGAATGTATGAAGAAATATAATGTCACACCTAATATTGTATGTGATTTAGGTTGTGGTACTGGGAAAATGACAAGCATCTTTGCACGTCGTGGCATTGAGATGATTGGAATTGATAACTCAGAAGAAATGCTAATGGTAGCAAGAGAAAATGCTTATGAGGATGAATTAAATATTCTTTATCTCATGCAAGATATGTCTCAGTTTGAACTTTATGGGACAGTAGACCTTATTTATAGTGCCTGTGATTGCATGAATTATCTTGTAGAAGAAAAAGACGTACTTAGTACTTTAAAATGGGTAAACAATTATTTAGAGCCAGAAGGACTTTTTATTTTTGATATTAATACACCTTATAAATATAAAGAAGTACTTGGAAATCGTGTGTTCGCTCAGCAAGAAGCATCATCAGCCTATATTTGGGAAAATTACTATGATGAAGAAGAAGGCATCAATGAATATGAGGTAAGCTTCTTTATTCAAGATGAAGAAGATGGTAGATATGACCGTGCCGTAGAAAATCATTATCAAAGAGCTTATAGCATAGAACGTATGAAAGAGCTTATTAGTGAAGCAGGACTCGAGCTTATTGGTGTATATGATGAATATAGCTTTGAACCAGTAAGAGAAGACAGTCAAAGAGCAACCTTTGTTGCGAGAGAAAAAGGTAAGAGAAAGGAAATAAAATAATGACACAAAATAAAGATTATATGATTAGAGGTATTGATAAGGCTGGGAATTTTAGATTCTTCGGTGCCAATACAAAAACACTTGTCGATACAGCTTGTGAAAAACACCAAACATCGCCAGTTGTATCAGCAGCTCTTGGTAGAACCTTAACAGGTGCAGCTATGATGGGACATATGTTAAAAAATGACCGTGATAGAGTTTGCATTATTATTAAAGGGGATGGACCTATTGGTGGAATCGTTGTAGAAGCTAACGGAGCTGGAGAAGTAAAAGGTTATGCTTATAATCCACATGTAGACCTTCCACTTAACGAATTTGGTAAACTTGATGTAGCAAAAGCTGTTGGTAATGCAGGTATGACAGTTATTAAGGATCTTGGACTTAAAGAACCATATTCAGGACAAGTGCCAATGCTTTCAGGTGAAATTGCAGAAGACCTTAGTTTCTACTTTGCAGTATCTGAGCAAACAAATTCAGTTGTTATGCTTGGTGTACTTGTAGATAAAGATTACAGTATCAAACAAGCTGGAGGTCTTATGATTCAAGTACTTCCTAATGCAAAAGATGAAGCTATTACAGCCCTTGAAAATAAAATTAAGGATTTCAAATCATTAACAGAGCGCCTTGAAAAAGGTCAATCTATTGAGTATGTATTAGAACAACTTCTTGGTGAGATTGAAATCATGGATCGTACATCTGTTACATTCAAATGTGACTGTTCAAAAGAGCGTATGGAACGTGCCCTTATTACAGTAGGTAAAAAAGACCTTAAAGAAATGGCAGAAGAAGATGGTCAAGCTGAAATTGAATGTCCATTCTGCAGCAGCAAATATTTATTTACAAAAGACGAGCTTGAAGGGCTTATTGAAAGAATTTAATCTTTTGCTTTTGTTAAATGTAATGTATTAACTTTTTTGGGAAGTCTTCAAAATTCAGTTAGACAACCTTTTTTGTTTAAAAACGTATGAAAAGTTGCTAGTATGATGCAAGGTGGCAAGCTAAGTGTTATATACTAATAGTAGAGAACTACAATTGAGGTAACAACATGTGCCGTTATATTCTCTACACCACGCGTTATAAGGATGAAATACTGGCTAAGATTAAAGAAACTGAGCTCCAGGAAGAATTAGAAGGTAGGCTTGAGGTGAAGCGGATTGGAGCAATATGGGAAATTTATTATGAGATAGAGGAGAGCAAGGAATATTGCGATGAAGTTGTGGCACATGTTATAAGTGATGTAACTCAAAAGCAGGCGATTTATAAAGTGTGCCACAAAGCCCTTAAGAAAAGAGAAGACTTGGAGCCTATAGATAAGGAAGAAATTACAGAAGCATTTGTAACAGAAAATTACTTGTCTAGGCAAGAGGGCTTTTCCTCTATTACCTATTATCTCATATATGTGCCAATACTTGTAGAAGTTAGGAAAGAAGCCTCTTTTAATGTAGATGGCTGGTTACAGTTTCGAATTCAAAAGTACAAGGTTCTCTTAAATGATTTATTAGAGCAGTTTATAGCAGACTTTGAAATGAAAAAGGATGTGGTAAACTTTATTAGATTGATGCGAGATGTGAGCATGTTAAGTGTGCCGTTAGAAGAAATACTTCATCTAGTGTATAACAATGAAGGAAGTCCCCAATTATATAATAAAGATATGAAAAATGTAACAGGTTATTATATTAAAAAGTATTGTAAAGACCTTATATTAGATAGTACATTACATGAAGAGGACTGGATGCTCCATATCCTCATTACTGTTGTCCCAAAAAAAATAGTTGTGCATCATAAGGAGCGGGCGAAGCAAAAAAAATTCTTAAAGACTTTAGAAATTATTTTTGATGAAAGCATAGAATATTGCAAAGGCTGCAAGTATTGTAGATGTGAAGAATGAAGTAAGAAAAATGAGTAATTAAAGAATTAAGAGCCTGGAGACGTTGACAGGAAATGAGGAGAGTTATATAATAACAATAAATTCTATATTTTTTAGAAAACAATGATGAGGACAGTAGTTTGTAAAAGTTTTTTCAGAGAGAAGATGCATTGGTGGGAGCATTTTTAAAGCTTTATAAATGAAAACCACCTCGGAGTGATTGCAAACCAATCCGGTATTAGACCGTTATCATAATTAATAAGTGGCAGGAAATTAAGAATAGCTAATTTCTTTACAAAGAATGAAATATGGTTTTATATTTCATTGTTCCAAGAGAAATTGATGCTAATCAATTTCTTTGCAACAAGGGTGGAACCGCGGGTATAGCTCCCGTCCCTTTTAAATAAGTGATTATTTAGAGGGATGGGAGCTTTTTATATGCGTTTATATAAAAACAACTTTCTTTCAAATAATCAGCAGGATTATTTTATAATCAGCAGGATTATTTTATAATCAGCAGGATTATTTTATAATCATAGAATTGTTCTAAGTAAATTAAGTATTTGAAGGGAGTAGGAATAATGATTAAGGTAAGTTTAAAAGATGGTAGCGTCTTAGAATGTGAAGCAGGTAGTAGTATATTAGAAGTGGCAGAAAAAATTAGTAGCGGTCTTGCAAGAAATGCTTGCGCAGGACTTGTAGATGGTGAAATGATGGACCTTCGCCATGAGCTAGATAAGGACTGTCACTTAGAAATTTTAACTTTTGCAGATAAAGATGGTAGATGGGCATTTAGACATACTGCTTCTCATATTCTAGCACAAGCTGTTAAGAGACTTTATCCTAGCGTGAAGCTTGCTATAGGACCAGCTATTGATGATGGGTTTTATTATGACTTTGATTTTGAACGTTCTTTTACAGAAGCAGATTTTGAAAAAATTGAAGCTGAGATGAAAAAAATCGTTAAAGAAAAGTTACCTATTGAACGTTTTGAATTACCAAGGGAAGAAGCTATTGCTAAGATGAAGGCTGCTGGGGAACCTTATAAGGTAGAACTTATTGAGGATTTACCAGAGGGAGAAACAATTTCTTTCTATAAACAAGGAGAATTTGTGGATCTTTGTGCAGGTCCACACCTTATGACTACTAAACCGGTTGAAGCCTTTAAGATTATGTCTGTAGCAGGTGCTTACTGGCGTGGCAGTGAAAAAAATAAGATGTTACAACGTTTATATGCTACAGCATTTCCCAAAAAAGCTGAGCTTCAAGAACATCTTGATAAAATAGAAGAAGCTAAGAAAAGAGACCACCGTAAACTTGGTAAGGAATTAGAACTTTTTGCCTTACTTGATGAGGGGCCAGGATTCCCATTTTTCTTGCCAAAGGGTATGATTCTTAAAAATACACTCATTGATTACTGGAGAGAAATTCATAAAAAGGCTGGTTATCAGGAAATTTCTACTCCTATTATTTTAAATAAAGAGTTATGGTTAAGAAGTGGTCACTGGGATCATTACCGTGAAAATATGTATACTACAGTTATTGATGATGAAGATTATGCCATCAAACCAATGAACTGTCCAGGAGGTATGCTTGTTTATAAGACTAAGATGCGTTCTTATAAGGATTTACCTCTTAGAATGGGAGAATTAGGACTTGTTCATCGTCATGAACTTTCAGGTGCGCTCCATGGATTAATGCGTGTGCGTAACTTCACACAAGATGATGCCCATATCTTTATGCTCCCTGAACAAATTAAAGATGAAATTAAAGGTGTCGTAAGACTTATTGATGAAGTTTATAAAACATTTGGTTTTAAATATAGTATTGAGCTTTCTACAATGCCAGAAGATCATGTAGGTAAAATTGAAGATTGGGAAATAGCTACAAATGGTCTCCGTGAAGCTATTGAAGAAATGGGTTATGATTACGAAGTCAATGTAGGGGATGGTGCTTTTTATGGTCCTAAATTAGACTTTAAACTAGAAGATAGTTTAGGCAGAACATGGCAATGTGGGACAATTCAACTTGACTTCCAGCTTCCAGAGCGCTTTGAATTAGAATACATTGGTGCAGATGGTGAAAAACATCGCCCAGTTATGATTCACCGTGTAGTCTTTGGCAGCATTGAACGTTTCATTGGTGTCATCACAGAACACTTTGCAGGAGCTTTCCCAACATGGCTTGCACCAGTTCAAGTAAAAGTATTACCAATCTCAGACAAACATGGCGACTATGCTAAAAAGGTGGCAGAGACTTTAGATGAAGCTGGTATTCGAGTGGAAACTGATGAACGTAGTGAAAAGATTGGTTACAAAATCAGAGAAGCAAGAAATATGCGTGTGCCATTCATCTTAGTAGTAGGTGCCAATGAAGAAGCTAATGGTACTGTAAGTGTACGTAGCCGCAGAGGCGAAGAGGGCGCAATGAAATTAGAAGACCTTGTAAGTCGTGTGAAAGACGAGATTACAACAAGATATAATTATCTATTAGATGAAAATAAATAGTCATCTATGAGATATAAGAAGAGCTACTAAGGATTTCTCGATAGAAATCCTTAGTAGCTCTTTTAAAAGTGAGTTAAATATATTTCTAACAGCGAAAGTAGATAAAGAAGTTTAATCGAGTAAAATAGAACGCTATAAGATTAAACAGAGAGAAGATACGGGGCATTATGGCGTTTCTAATATAGACGATGGCGTGAGTTTTTGGTTTGAAATAAAATAAAGGAGTTTTAAGTCAAATTTCCTAGAAATAGCAAATGAGATATATTGACATAAGCAAATAGATTGATTAGAATAAATACATTAAGAAAATACTAAAACAATGATGAGACGAGTAACTTATAAAGAACTTTTTCAGAGAGAAGATGCATTGGTGGGAGCATTTTTAAAGCTTGTAAGTGAAGACTACCTCGGAGTGATTGCAAAACAATTCGGTGACCCCGTTATCGTCAAATAAGCGAGTGACTTTTAACTGTTTAATTTAGAAATGAGTTTCTTCTATACAATAAGGGAATGGTTTCGAATTAAAAATAAAAGTAACAAGGGTGGAACCGCGGGAATAAATATGTCCCGTCCCTTTTAAATAAGATGATTATTTAAAAGGGACGGGATTTTTTGCGTTCTAAAATAATAATCATCATAAAAGACAATCATAATGATTAAAAAGTAATAATTTAAAATTTGAAAGGAGCATTATAATGATTAAAGTTACATTAAAAGATGGCAGCATTAGAGAATGTCAAAAAGGCATTACAGTACTTGGCGTTGCAGAAGAATTAAGCAGTGGACTTGCGAGAGCAGCTTGCGCTGGTAAAGTAAATGGAGAAATGGTAGACCTTAGAACAGAGCTTAATGAAGACTGTGACCTTGAAATCTTAACATTCAATGATAAAGAAGGTAAATGGGCATTCCGTCATACAGCAGCACATATTTTAGCACAAGCTGTAAAACGCGTATTCCCAGGAGTAAAACTTGCTATTGGGCCAGCTATCGAAGATGGTTTCTACTATGACTTCGATACAGAGAGACATTTCGTAGAAGCTGACTTTGAAAAAATCGAAGCTGAAATGAAAAAAATCATTAAAGAAAAATTACCTATCGAGCGTTTTGAACTTCCAAGAGAAGAAGCTATTAAGCTTATGGAAGAATTAGACGAACCATACAAAGTAGAACTTATCAAAGACTTACCAGAAGGTGAAGTTATTTCATTCTACAAACAAGGTGATTTCACAGATCTTTGTGCAGGTCCACACCTTATGAGCACAAAACCAGTAGAAGCATTCAAAATCTTAAATGCTGCGGGTGCTTACTGGAAAGGTAATGAAAAGAACAAAATGCTTGCACGTATCTACGCTACAGCATTCCCTAAAAAAGCAGAACTTGCTGCACATTTAGAAGCTTTAGAAGAAGCTAAAAAACGTGACCACAACAAACTTGGGCGTGAACTTAAACTTTTCACAACAGATGATAAAGTAGGACAAGGACTTCCACTTCTTATGCCAAAAGGAGCGCGTATCGTTCAAACACTTCAACGTTTTGTAGAAGATGAAGAAGAAAGAAGAGGCTATGTACTCACAAAAACTCCTCTTATGGCTAAGAGCGACCTTTACAAAATGTCAGGTCACTGGGATCACTACAAAGATGGTATGTTCGTACTTGGTGATGAAGAAACAGATAAAGAAGTATTTGCACTTCGCCCTATGACATGTCCATTCCAATTTACAGTATATAATGCTGAACAACACAGCTATAGAGATTTACCAATTCGTTATGGTGAAACATCTACATTATTTAGAAATGAATCATCAGGTGAAATGCATGGTCTTATCCGTGTGCGTCAGTTCACAATTTCTGAAGGACACCTTGTATGTACACCAGAACAACTTGAAGATGAATTCAGAGGTGTAATTGAACTTATTAACTACATGATGACTACATTTGGAATTCAAGATGATATTAGTTACAGATTCTCTAAATGGGATCCAAATAACACAGAAAAATACATTGATGATCCAGAAGCTTGGGAAAGAACAGAAGGTCTCATGAGAAATATCTTAGATCACCTTCAAATTAACTACGAAGAAGCTGTAGGTGAAGCTGCATTCTATGGTCCAAAACTTGATATTCAGTTCAAAAACGTACATGGTAAAGAAGATACAATTATCACAGTACAAATTGACTTTGCATTAGGTGAAAGACTTGGTATGACATACATTGATGCAGATGGTGAGAAAAAACATCCACTTATCATTCACCGTACATCTATCGGTTGCTACGAAAGAACACTTGCTATGCTTATTGAAAAATATGCTGGTCAATTCCCAGTATGGCTTGCACCAACAGCAGTTAAAGTACTTCCAATCTCTGATAAATATGCTGACTACGCAGAAGAAGTTGTTAAAGAATTCAAAAACCGTGGCATCTTAAAAGTAGAAGCAGACTATCGTACAGAAAAAATCGGATACAAAATCCGTGAAGCACGTATGGAAAGAGTACCTTACATCGTAGTAGTAGGTGCTGATGAAATGGCAAACAAAACTGTTTCAGTTAGAAGCCGTCAAAAAGGCGATGAAGGCGCTATGCCACTTGCTGATTTCGTAAACCGCGTAGACGAAGAAATCAAAACAAAATATAATTACTTACTTCATATGGAACCACAAGAAGAAAGTAAATAAGATATAAGGCTGCTGCACGAAAGTGTTAGCAGCCTTTTTTCTTGGATATAAAGTTGTCCAAAAGAGTAAATATTATTTTTATTATTTCTCATCCACATTGTGGCAAGGTAAAAAGATAGTCATAGAAAGAATACAAACTGATTATACTAAATATAGCCTTTCAAAATGAAAGGCAACTCTAAAAAGGCGCCTTGAAGGATTGCTATAGATTAGACTCACTAAGTAGAGGGATAGTGAGCAGCTAAAAGTGATAATATTAGCTATGATGAAGAAGGCCAAATAAAAAAGAGGTGATTAATAAAATATAACAAAGCATTGTATTTTTAAAATGGAAAAAAATGAAAAACAAATATAATGTTGACAAGAGGAAGGGAACATGATATCATACTAGATGTTGAAGGCAACAGTGCCTAACAAGTAGAAGCTATTACTTCTCACCTTACAACGCTTAAGTTCGTAAGGTCATACTAATTTGAACTTAAATAACTAGTTTAGTATGATATAGAGAGGTGGGTAGTTTCGGCTATCCACCTTATTAATTATGTGGAAAAGCAACACAATATTTATATTTAGGCAAACAAATTTAGGAGGTGCCCATTATTAACGATTTAATGATCAACGAACAAATTCGTGACAAAGAAGTAAGACTTATAGGAGCAGATGGCGAACAAATCGGTATTGTTTCAGTTAAGGAAGCACAACGTATGGCTTCAGAAAAAAATCTTGATTTAGTTAAGATTGCTCCACAAGGAAAACCACCAGTATGTAAAATTATGGACTATGGTAAGTACAAATTTGATGCGGCTAAGAAAGAAAAAGAAGCGCGTAAAAAACAAAAGACTGTTAGCGTTAAAGAAGTTAGACTCTCAGCTAGTATTGAAAAACATGACTTTGAAACGAAGATGAGAAATGCAGCAAAATTCCTTAAAGCAGGGGATAAAGTTAAAATTTCTGTTGTGTTCCGTGGGCGTGAAATGATGCATACTCATAGAGGAAACGAACTTCTTGAACAAGCTTTAGTCTTAGTAGAAGAAGTTGGAGTAGCAGAACAAAAACCTAAATTAGAAGGCAGAGCAATGGTTATCGTGGTAGCACCAAAATAGTTACCTTTGATAAAATAAATATAAAGTATAAAAGGAGGACTTCTCAAAATGGCTAAATTAAAATTAAAAACTAATAGAGCAGCAGCAAAACGTTTCAAAGTAACAGGAACAGGAAAGTTAAAAAGAAACAAAGCTTACAAAAGACATATCTTAACAAAAAAATCAACTAAAACAAAACGTAACTTAAGAAAAGCTACATTAGTTGACTCATCAAATGAAAAACAAATGAAGAGAATTTTACCATATTTATAAGAAATAGACGATAGGAGGTCAAGCAAATGGCAAGAGTTAAAGGCGGAATGTCTACTAAAAAAAGACGTAATAGAGTATTAAAATTAGCTAAAGGTTATAGAGGAGCTAAATCTAAACAATTCAGAACAGCTAAACAAGCTGTAATGAAATCATTAAGCTACGCATACGTAGGTCGTAAATTAAGAAAAAGAGAATTCAGAACTTTATGGATCGCTCGTATCAATGCTGCAGCTCGTTTAAACGGTTTATCATACAGCCGTTTCATGAACGGATTAAAAAATGCTAACGTTAACATCAACAGAAAAATGTTATCAGAATTAGCAATCACAAACCCAGCTGCTTTCACACAATTAGTTGAAACAGCTAAAGCTAACTTAAAATAATTAATGTAATTATTATAGAAAAGGTGCCCTTAGGGGCACCTTTCAGGCTGTAGACAATTAACTTTTCCATAGTATTTTACTAGTCTAGAAATAGAAAACAGAGGTAAAAATGGACCTAAACTGCTCTTTTTACCCCTATTTTAATAGATTTTCTTGAATAATCCTCACTTAATTTGTGAGTTTATTTTGGGAAAATTCATTTGTCAACAATCTGAGGTGCCCTTAGGGGCACCTTTTTTGTTATGGTGTTGATATAGCAAAGTAGTTATAAAATTGAAAGATTTATTATTTTATAACATATGTAAAGAGTAAGCTTAACATAATAGAAAAGCTACAACAGCTCAGTGCAATAACAAGTTGAGTAAGTTTTCTAGTAAAACAATAGAGAATAAGTATAAAGATACTAAGAGATAAAAAGAAGAGAGAAATAAAATTAGCAACAGGAAGTAAAAAATTAAGTGTTATATACAGTAAAAATAAGGTAATAGCAAGTAAAAGAATGCCATAGATTCGAGTATAGTTGGTAACGTTACTTTTTTTATTGTGTATCATATAAAGTCCTCCTAAGTAATAAAATATAAAAAACTTCATACTACATCGTATGAAGTTTTTTTATGAGTATAACAAATAATAATTAAAAAATTAATAAATTAATTAAGTTAAATATTATAATTAAATAAAATAAGAAAATGTAGAAAATAGATTGAAGTATTTTTAACAATGTTCTATAATGGGCTTTGGTTTACAATAAATAGAAAAAAAGATAATGAGAGGAAAAAGAATGATAGATATGTACTATAAGATTTCAATGAGGATAAGGTTTAATGTAATTGTGAATGCAATTGTCATTATTGGATTGCTGATGGTGATGGTAAGTAGTAATATGATCTTATCAACAGAGGTTGAAAAGGTAGTTGTAAATAAGTCAATTGATGAGGCAGTGCAGATGGCAAGGCATTTAGGGACCTTGTTAGAAAAAGAGGCTAGTACAGCAGAAATTCAGAAGTTCACTGAAGAAACTGTTAGTACAAATAATCACGTAGCGTATAGTGTATTTATTGATAAAAATGTAGAAGCAATAGCACATAGTGATGTAGAAAAAATCGGAACCGTTTACCAAGATGAGTATACCATTAGTGGTGTTACCGAAGAAAAAGTTCAAACATCTAAATTCTTTGCAGAAGTACAAGATAAATGGACTTATGATATTATGGTACCAGTTAGCGTTAAGGGAAAAGTGATTGGTGCATATGATATAGGTGTATATATAGAAGAGGTTACATCTATCTTAAATTCGATAAAGCGATTACAAAGGGGACAGCTACTTGTATTTATTATTGTATTATCTGCTGTAGTGGCGTTGGTTTGTAAAAAGCTCTTTACACCATTAGGTGTTGTACGTGATATTTGTGAAAAAATACAAAATGGTGACTTAAGTATTACATTGGTAGATGAGTTAGTAAGACGTGAGGATGAAATTGGTGCTATTGGCAGGGCGCTAGAGGCACTTAAAAATAAAATTGCAGAAATTATGCATGCTATTGGAATAGAAGTGGAAGAAATAGAGCATGTGACATATCAGCTACAAGGTGGAACGGAAATAGCAATGACATCTTCTGTGAAAATGGAAGCAGAAATTCAAGATGTCGTTAAAGGAAGTGAGGAGCAATCTAGTTATGTCGCAACTGGTGCAGCCATTACGAAGGAGATTTGTTTGGGTATTGAACAAATTAATCAAAGTATAGAAAGTGTGACGAGTACGACAGGAGATACAGTGGCTAAAGCACAAGAAGGATACAAAGTATTAGGAGATACAATTAAAGAGATTCAAGTAGCTAATGAGACCCTAGAAGTTGTAACAAAGCAAATGAATGTATTAGATAAGCATTCAGAACAAGTGCAAGATATTACGGCAATGATTACAGGGCTTGCGAGACAGACTAACTTATTAGCGCTTAATGCAGCTATAGAAGCAGCACGTTCAGGAGAGTATGGTAAAGGATTCTCGGTTGTAGCTGATGAGGTTAAAGTATTAGCAGAACAAAGCAGCGAAGCAGCACAGAAGATAGAAGCTATTATTTCAGAAATTCAAAATGAAATTAAAAAAGCTGTTGTGCAAATTGGTGTGAGTACAGAATATGTAAAAAATAGTACAGATGCAGCACATAAAGCAGGTGTAAGTTTTGAGAGTATTTTAGCTGACATTAGTAGAATTTCAGAAGAAATGCAAGAGATTTCTAGTGCAACAGAAGAAGTTAATGCAGGTTCACAACATATGTTAGAAGATTTAAGTAATACTATGAAAATTACAAGTAAGCTTGTACATAATATAGAAAATATTGAAAAGGGTGCAATGATTCAAGAAGAACATATGCGAGATGTGTTAAAGATTACAGATAATCTAGGGAAAATGGTAACTGTTTTGAAAGATGTATTAGAAGAATTTAAAACAAAATAAAGCTCAAACAGTAGTGCTACCATCAAGTTATAATGACTTGGTGCTAGTATTTTTTTTGCTATAGTCAAAAAAGTAATAAGTTTAAGGAAAAAAGTAGGAAATATATGTTAATAATGATAAAAATTCTTTATAACATCCTAATTTATTGACTATTTAAAAGTGCAATAATATAATGAAAATGACTAATAAGTCATAAAGGATAGGATGTTATGAATGAAAAATTTCTAAATCTAAGGGAAGAAAAAAAAGAAAGTATTTTACAAGCGGCTATTAGTGAGTTTGCACAGGAAGGCTATGATAGGGCTTCCACAGATAATATTGTCGTTAAAGCTAAAATTTCTAAGGGGAGCTTATTTAATTATTTTATAAATAAGCAAGGGCTTTACGAAGATATTGTAAATTATATAATTGCTAAAGCGCAAAAGGAGGTTGTAGAGGAATTTACAAAGATTAAAGAAGAAGATTTCTATGGTAGGCTGAAGCGACTCTTGGTGATTAAGCATGATTATACGATGAGATATCCTTTAGAAGCCAAGGTTTTAAAGGATTATATTAATGCAAATAGTACAAGAGATAATGCGATTGTAAGGAAGTATAGAGAGATAGAACAAGCACTGCTTCAAAGACATTTGATTACATATTTAAATATAGAAGAAATAAGGCCAGGATTAACAGTCGAAGATGTGCTTTTTGTAACTAATACGCTTCTTCAAGCGGTATTAAAAAGACAAGATGAACTAGCTAGCTTTGATCAAACAGCGGGAACGAAGGAAGTAGTAGAAAAAGAATTAGATAAGTATATTTATTTATTAAAATATGGAATGTATAAATAGGATTAAGAAAAATTCTTAGGAGTAATAATGGAGGGCATTATGAAAGGAAAAAAGATATTAATCATTGTAGCAGTAGTGGTTGTTATGGGGATTTTAGTAGTTGCAGCCATCAAAAATAAACCACAGACAGAAGATACAATAGGCGGAGATAAGACAGGTATGCGTGTACAAGTTGAAAAGGTAAAAACAGATAACATTCAAACTAAGATTTCATCTAGTGGTAAGCTTGAAGCAGTAGATACGCAAACAGTTTATTTAGATACTAATAATAAAATCGTAACTGTTGTTAAAGAAGCTGGTGATACAGTTAAAAAGGGAGAAACAATCTTAACTTTAGATAAGGAAGCTTATCTTTCAAATCAAAAGGGATTAGAAGTGTTAGAAAGTCAACTTGCAGCAGCGAATCAGGCTTTAAATGACTTATTAGGGGAAGGCTCAAAGGGAGATATATTAAAAGCCCAACAAGGTATTGCAGCATTAGAAGATAGCAAGAAAAAATTACAAAATAGCATTGAAACAACTAAGGCAAATATAGAAACACTTGAAAGAGAGTTAGCGACTTCAGAAAAACAACTTAAAGTGGATGAAGAACTGTTATCAGAAGGACTTATTTCACAGGATGTAGTAGATAAAGAAAAAAATAGTATTGAAGATATGAAACAACAAATTGCACAAAGTAAAGATTCAATTACCTTATCTCAAGGAGAAATAAAGACAATTGACTTACAAATCACATCTTCACAGTATGATTTAGATGTACTTTTAAATAAAGAAGAAAGTACAGCTAAAAAAGAAGCAATTGCTGCTAAGCAGGCAGAAATTAAAGGTTATGAAAAGCAGATTTATGATACAAAAACCAGTTTAAACAAAGCAACAACAACCGTTGTAGCACCTATTAGTGGTGTCATTACTTCTTTACCTATGGAAGAAGGCATGAGCGTTGCAGCAGGAACGGCTTTATTTACTATTGTAGATCCAAGTAAATTAAAGGTACAATGTGATATTTCACCATATTATGCACCAGACTTAAAAGTAGGTTTAGATGCTATTGTTAAATATACAGGCTCAAAAACAATTGAAGTTGATGGAACAGTTTCAAAGATAGCTACAGTTGCAACGGTTAAAACAACAAGTAGTGGAGAAACAACTTCTTTACCAGTAGATGTAGAAATTAAAGAGCCAGGAGATATTATCAAACCAGGTTTTTCTGTAGACGTTAAAATTATTACAAATACTAGAGAAAATGTATGCGTAGTGCCTCTATTAGCTGTTTTAGAAGAAGATGACAATGAATACTATGTTTATGTTGTAAAAGAAGATGGGTCATTGGAAAAGAGAAGTGTTACACAAGGGCTTAGTAATGGGCTTTATATAGAAGTAGAGGGTGTAGCTGAAGGTGAAATGGTTATAAGTAACCCATCTGATACTTTAACAGAAGATACAAAAGTTTCTTATGAAAAAGGTGATATGTAGTGATAGATATAAGAAATGTTAATAAGGTTTATCGTAATGGGCGATTAGAATTACAAGCTTTGTTTAATATTAACTTTAAAGTAGAAAAAGAAGAATTTGTTTCTATCATGGGAGCTTCTGGTTCTGGAAAATCTACATTCCTACAAATATTAGGGTGCCTTGATCATGCGACAAGTGGTACATATATACTAGATGGTATTAATATTTCGGAAGCAAGTGATAAAGACTTTTCAAAGATTCGTAATCAAAAAATAGGTTTCGTATTTCAAGCCTTTAATTTACTTCCTAAGCTTACAATTACAGAAAATGTAGAATTGCCTATGATGTATGCAGGAATTAAGCCTAAAGAAAGACGAGAAAGAGCTGTAGATGCACTGATTAAAGTAGGACTTGGAAATCGTATTAAACATACACCTAATGAAATTTCTGGTGGACAAAGACAAAGGGTAGCAATAGCAAGAGCACTTGTGAATAACCCAGCTATTATATTAGCGGATGAACCTACTGGTAATCTAGACAGTAAGTCTAGTGTTGAAATTATGAATATTTTCCAAGGGCTTAATAATGAAGGTGTTACGATTGTTATGGTTACTCATGAACCTGATATTGCAGAGTTTACAAAAAGAAAGGTTGTTTTTAGAGATGGTATCATTATTGATGATGCCCCCATACTGAATAGGCGAGGTATATAGGTATGGATATAATGGAAACGATTAAAATGGCTTTAAAACAGCTCTTGGGGAATAAAGGACGAACTTTTTTGACGATGTTAGGAATGTTCATAGGTGTTGGTTCAGTTATTATGATTTTTGCATTAGGTAGTGGTTTTCAGGAGTTTATCAAAGATCAGTTTGTAGATTTAGGACTCGGTGTTTTTACAGTAAGTGCTAAAGAGGATAAAAGTGAATATCTTATTAATTTAGATGACGTAGAAGTAGTTAGACAACTAGAAGAAGTAGAATGTGTTGTAAGAGGTATTGATGCCGATGCTATTCTTACGAATGTAAAAGGTGAAGAATTTAAGATGACAGTAATAGGTGCGGAAGATGGTTATACAAGCGTCGTGGAACCTATTACATTAAGAGCAGGTAGAAATATAAGCGTGAGAGATCAAGAAGCAGGAACAGCAGTTGTTTTGATTGCAGACGTAGTCGGCAAAGCATACTTTGGAAATATTTCTTATGATGAAATGATAGGTGAGACAATGGACATCACTGTCAATAGTCAACCTACAAGTTTTCAGGTTATAGGTATATATAAAACAGAAACTAAGGAAAATTTAACGCAAAAAGAGAAAGAAGCTTATTATAGCCGTAGGGAATTTGATGTGCCCTTTAATACACTTAAAAATTTAATGGGTTCAGGCGAAGAAGTATCTCTAATAGCTGGTCTTGTAAAAGATGGTTATGATCAAACCGCAGTTGTAACTAAAATAGGACAAATTTTAAATCGCAAACATCATTTAAAAGATGGTTATCAGGTACAAAGTGTGGCACAGATAGTAGAAATGGTAGATACAATGATGAGTGTTATTACGATGTTTATTAGTGCACTAGCGAGTATTTCACTTGTAGTAGGCGGGGTAGGTATTATGAATATTATGCTTGTAACCGTTAAGGAACGTACAAGAGAAATAGGGATTAGAAAGGCACTGGGAGCGTCTAACAAAGTTATTTTACGACAGTTTATTATAGAAGCATTGCTGCTTACAGTAATCGCAGGACTTATAGGAATGCTTATAGGATATGTTGGTGCTGTTGTAATAGGCGCAAACTTTAATATACAGGCTAAATTTACGGTAGGGATGATTATGTTTGCAACCATAACATCTGTAAGTATAGGTCTAATCTTTGGGGTGTATCCAGCTTATCAAGCAGCTAGGCTAGATCCAATAGAAGCATTAAGAGCAGAATAAGGGAGGAAGGAAGTATGAATGAAACACTAAAAAGTGCCTTTGCTCAGCTTAAAGGTAACAAGCTTCGAACTTTCCTAACCATGCTAGGCATGCTTATTGGGATAGGTGCTGTTATTATCATATTAAGCTTAGGAGAAGGGGTAAAGGGATTTATAGATGATCAGTTCTCCACAGTAGGTAAGGGTTCCATACAAATTATGGTAAATGGATATGGTGAAGATTGTTTAATCACACCAGAAGACTTAGAAGCTTTAGCAGAAATACCACAAGTCAAGACGGTTATGCCGATACATGAGCAGTATTTAGGTTATGCTTCAGACTATAAAAATGAAGATAAGTCACTTCTGCTATTTGGTATTACATCCAATTATGAAGAGATTCAGAGTTTAAATTTGCGTTTTGGTCGTACATTTACGGAGCAAGATGAGACATTAAAGTTAAATGTAATGATAGTTGAAGACAATTTTGCAAAAATAATGTATAATACAACTAATCCGAAGGCTGTACTAGGAAAGGAATTAGATGTAAATGTAGGTGGTGAGGTACATAGCTTTGAAATCGTAGGTATTGTAAAGAGTCAATATCCATCTGCAGCACCTGAAAGCATGATTATGCCAATTATTTATATGCCATTTGCGACATTAGACCAATACGTTATGGATGGTGAGGGAAAAACTTATAATGCTATGGTCGTTGTAAAAGATGAATATGAAGCATCTGATTATAGTAAAGCAATTGGCAAACTCTTAGATAAAAGACATGGTCAAGATGGTTTGTATTATGCCAGTTCTGTTGCAGAAGTAAGCGATACTTATAATGATATTTTGGGTAAAGTTAATTTATTCACTAGCGTTGTAGCAGCTATTTCCTTGCTAGTAGGTGGCATTGGTATTATGAATATCATGCTTGTAACTGTTAAAGAACGTACGAGGGAAATTGGTATTCGAAAAGCTTTAGGGGCTACTGATAAACAAATCCTTACACAATTTTTAGTAGAAGCCATTATTTTAACTTTATTAGGTGGTATTGGCGGTTTACTTTTAGGATATATAGGTGGATTTTTGATTGGTGCCGCTATAACGATTACAGCTAAAATGACAGTTGGCATGGTGGTGTTCTCGGTAGGGACATCAAGTGTAGTAGGAATTATCTTTGGGGTATATCCAGCATATAAAGCAGCGAAGCTTGATCCTATTGAAGCACTTAGGGATGAATAAAGATTAAAGGAGGAGATTTTATGAAATTTAAAGCTATAGGCAAAGCTATGGCACTTATGTTAGGCGTAAGTTTAGCCATAACGCCAGTATGTGCGACAGAGACAACAAAGCCAGTTTTAGAAATTCAGAAGGCTATCGATATGGCAATTGGCAAAGATGATACAATTGGGCAGTATTCAAGAAATATTGAGGTTTATAAAGAACAACAAACAGGAACAAGTGATATTTCATCATTAAACTATAATACGAAAAAAATTGAAATCGAAGAGACAGAGCAGAAGAAAGTTTATAGAAAAGATGTTCTTACAAAAGAAGTAACAGATGCTTATCAAAACATGGTGTTATTACAAAAAAACATGGATTTATTAGAAGAACAAATTAATCTAGGTGAAAAACAAGTTAAGCAAATACAAATTAAGAAAGAAAAAGGCTATAGTGATGAATTAACTTATGAAAAAGCAGTTCAAAATTTAGAAAACACTAAGGTATCTCTTGAACAGGTAGAGAAAAATTTAGAGGATGCTAAAAAAAGTTTCTTACAACTTACTAATCTAAATGTTGATAATTATACTTTAGAACTAGATGCTACCTATGAACCACTTGTGCTTGATAAAGACATTACAGCTTATGCTACAGGGATGGCCAATCAATTAGTGAAATATATGAATCAAAAAGTAGAATTAAATGAAGAAAACTTCTGGGATACTATTTATCAATCAGGTCCAGAAGGGGGCGGCCCTACATATGCAACATATTTAGAACAAAAAGTAAGCATGCAAAATGCTAAAGATAATGCAAAGTCAGCTTATGATACTTATAAATTACTTATTCAAACAAAATACACAGCTCTAAATGCACAGCTTGATACTGTAAAAACTAAGATGAATGCTTATAATACTGCATTAAAAGATATGCGTGTATTAGAAATTAAATATAAAGCAGGCTATGTGAGTGCTATTGATTATGAGACACAAAAAACACAGTTAGATGCTTTAGAAGTTGATTATTTAAAAGAAGTTTTTGGTTATAATAGTTTAAAAGGACAAATTGAAAAACCTTGGACAATGAGTGAATATAGTTTTTAAATAAGTCCTAATAAATGAAATTATTTTATAGAACAGAAAAGATATAACATATAAAGTGTTATATCTTTTCAGGCTGTAGACAATTAACTTTTCCATAGTATTTTACTAGTCTAGAAATAGAAAACAGAGGTAAAAATGGACCTAAACTGCTCTTTTTACCCCTATTTTAATAGATTTTCTTGAATAATCCTCACTTAATTTGTGAGTTTATTTTGGGAAAATTCATTTGTCAACAATCTGAAAAGATATAACATATAAAGTGTTATATCTTTTTTTTGATATTGGATATGAATCTTTACCTTATTTTGGAGATAAGAAAGTCTGTTTTAGCTGTTTATTTATAAAAGAGGTATAACTAAACTTTTCATTTACACAAAGGAGATAAATTTAAGTGCATTAATTCTACATAAATACATATGCTACTAGATAAGAAAGCTAGAAAATCAATAAAAACAATGCAACTTATTACTAAACAAAATGTTTGGTATCCATAAATTTTACCGCATTTTATATTGACCTTTTCTGCATAAATATGTATAATCTTTAAGTATGTGTTTAATGTCTGTAAACAAAAAGTTTATTTATATACAGTGTAAACGCTAAAAATAAGATATAAACATACTTAATATATTTTACATATGAGATAAAAGTTAAAGAAGGAGGCAAAAAGATGGATATTGGTGCGAAAATTAACCAATTACGCAAAAAGAATGCGTTGACTCAAGAGGAGCTTGCAGACCGTTGTGAGCTTTCAAAAGGATTTATTTCACAAGTTGAACGTGGACTGACATCTCCCTCAATTGCAACGCTTATTGACATTCTTGAATGTTTAGGCACAAATCTTAAAGACTTCTTCAATGAATCCAGTCAAGAGAAGATTGTGTTTACAAAACAAGATGTTTTTGAAAAAGAAGATAAAGAAACAGGAAATATGATTACATGGCTCATTCCCAATGCACAGAAGAATGATATGGAGCCGATACTTATTAATATAGAACCTGGAGGAAAATCTAGCTTGCAGGCTCCTCATGAAGGTGAAGAATTTGGGTATGTACTTGCTGGAAATATTTATGTGCACTTAGGAAATAAGAAGTTTAAAGCTAAAAAAGGTGATAGCTTTTACTTTAGACCAACGGGTGATCATTATTTACAAAATACAGGTAAGACGAGGGCAACAGTGCTTTGGGTTGCTACCCCACCAAGTTTTTAAAGGAGTAGACGGAAAATGGCAGAACATAAATTAGAAAATGACTATATTATTGATTTAAAAAATATAAGCAAATCCTTTGGAGATACAATTGTACTTGATAAAATTAATATGTATATTAGACGTAATGAGTTTTTGACATTACTAGGGCCTAGTGGTTGTGGCAAAACGACATTACTTCGTATTATTGGTGGTTTTGAGGAAAGTACAGAAGGTGAAGTACTTTTCGAAGGACAAAATATTGCTAAATTACCACCTTATAAAAGAAAGATTAATACAGTTTTCCAAAAGTATGCATTGTTTCCACATATGAATGTAGGTGAAAATATTGCTTTTGGGCTTAATATAAAAAAGATGGACAAGAAGCTTATCGAGGAAAAAGTGAAGGAAATGCTTGAACTTGTGGGACTTAAGGGCTTTGAAAAAAGAAAAATCGATTCTTTAAGTGGTGGACAGCAACAACGTATCGCTATTGCGAGAGCCCTTGTTAATGAACCAGAAGTATTACTTCTTGATGAACCGCTTGGAGCACTTGACCTAAAACTTCGAAAAGGCATGCAAACAGAGCTTAAACGTATTCAGCAAAAGGTAGGTATTACATTTATTTATGTAACACACGATCAAGAAGAAGCTTTAAGTATGTCAGATACAATTGCTATTATGAATGCAGGAAAAGTACAGCAAATCGGTTCGCCAGTAGATATTTATAATGAACCCAAAAATGCTTTTGTAGCAGATTTCATTGGTGAAAGTAATATTTTACATGGCACAATGATTGATGATTTCCGTGTAAACTTCCACAATACAGAATTCAAATGTGTAGATGCTGGATTTGGGACAAATACGCCAGTAGATGTGGTTGTAAGACCAGAAGATATCCGCATTATTGAAGCAGAAAAGGGTATGATAAAAGGTGTAGTAGAATCTGTTACATTTAAAGGTGTACATTACGAAATGGTAATTGCAAGTAGCGATTTTAAATGGCTTGTACATTCTACAGCAATGTCACCAGTTGGCGAAACAGTAGGCATGGTTATTACACCAGAAGATATTCATATCATGAGAAGGAGATAAACGATGAATAAGAAGTCATTAGCGTATCCATATGTAATATGGGCAGGGATTTTTATCATCGTGCCTTTGTTACTTATTGTATACTTTAGTTTCTTTGTAGACGGACAATTTACATTCCAAAACTATACAAAGTTTATGGAAGACTATTATATTAAAGCAATGGTTAAATCAGTAAACTTTGCCTTTGTAAGTACAGTAATTTGCTTATTACTTGCTTATCCATTGGCAATGGTTTTAAATGGTAAAGACTTAAAAAACCGTAATGTGATTTTATTACTTATTATTTTGCCAATGTGGATGAATTCTTTACTTAGAACTTATGCATGGGCAAATTTACTTGAAAATAATGGTGTAATTAATAATATTCTTTCAGCACTTAACTTGCCAACAGTGAAGTTTTTATATGGAAGTGGTGGTGTAATCTTTGGAATGGTATATAATTTCTTCCCATTTATGGTACTGCCAATCTATAACTCACTTGCAAAGATTGATAAGGGCTTAATTGAAGCAGCTCATGACTTAGGAGCAAACAATGTAACAACATTTAGAAAAGTTATTTTACCACTTAGTATGCCAGGTGTTGTAACGGGTATTATTATGGTATTTATGCCAGCACTTACAACTTTCCTTATTACACGTTTATTAGGTGGTGGAAAGATTATGCTTGTGGGGAATATTATTGAAGAGCAATTTACAAGAACAGGAGACTTCGGATTTGGTTCAGCAGTTTCTATGATTCTTATGATTATTGTACTTATTACATTAGCCTTTATGTCACGTAAAGGTGCACTTGATGAAGAAGGAGGCTTATTCTAATGAAGAAATTTTTTAAGCGCTTCTACATCGCAATTATTTTACTGGTAATGTATGCACCAGTTGCTGTACTTATGGTGTTTTCATTTAATGATTCAAAGCTTCCTATTTGGAAAGGGTTTACAGTTAGATGGTATGAAAACTTAGCAAGTGATACAAGCATTCAGCAAAGTTTTATGTATACAATTATTATTGCACTTGTATCTTCTATTATTGCTACAATTATTGGAACATTAGCTGCTATGGGGATTCATCAAATGAAAGGGTATAAACGTAATCTCATGATGAATATTACGTATATTCCACTTTTGAGTCCAGATATCGTAATTGGTATTTCATTAATGATGCTATTTAATGTACTGCATATACCGTTTGGGTTACCAACGCTTATTATTTCGCATATTACATTTAGCATCCCATATGTGATTTTATCGGTTATGCCAAAGCTTAAACAAATGAACTTTAATATTTATGAGGCAGCCCTAGATTTAGGGGCAACACCTTGGTATGCGTTTAGACGTGTTATTTTACCTGAAATTATGTCAGGTGTAGTAGCAGGTGGTTTCATTGCATTTACATTGTCTATTGATGATTTCGTAGTGAGCTTCTTTAATACAGGAGCAGGTGTAGATACACTGCCTATTAAAATTTATGCAATGGCACGAAAAGGAGTTAATCCAACAATTAATGCCATTTCAACTATTATGTTTGCAACAATTATCATTATATTACTTGTAAGTAATATAAAAGCAAATCGTAAAGAAAAAGAACAAAGTATATAAACTATATAACAAACTTAACGCAGGCAAATTTAATTTAGCTAGAAAGGAAATGTTCATGAAAAAGACATTTAAGAAATTTTTAAGTGCCGGCCTTGTAGGTATGTTAGCATTATCTATGGCTGGATGTGGTAATACAGCAACAAATGGGCAAGTTGTTGTTTATAACTGGGGTGAATATATCGACCCACAAGTAAATAAAATGTTTACACAAGAAACAGGGATTAAAGTTGTTTACTCTGAATATGCCAACAATGAAGAAATGTATGCTAAAGTAGAACAAGGAAATGTATCATATGATGTGATTTTCCCATCTGATTATATGGTAGAAAAAATGATTAATAATGATCTTTTAGAGAAACTTGATTTAGCACAAATTCCAAACTATGAAAATATTGATGCAAGATTTAAAGATTTACCATATGATGCAAATAATGAATACTCAATTCCTTATATGTGGGGAACAGTAGGTATTGTTTACAATAAAACAATGGTTGATGAGCCAGTAGATAGCTGGGATATCTTATGGAACGAAAAATATAAAGATCAAATCTTTATGTATGATAGTGAAAGAGATTCTATCATGGTAGCCCTTAAGAAACTTGGTTACTCTATGAATACAAGAGATAAAGCTCAGCTTGAAGAAGCAAAAAATCTTCTTATTGAGCAAGCACCACTCGTACTTTCTTATGTAGGTGATGAAGGTAAAAATAAAATGGTAAATGAAGAAGCAGCACTTATGGTTGCTTGGGCTGGCGATGCAATGGTTATGTTACAAGAAAATCCAGACCTTGAATTCGTTATTCCAAAAGAAGGTTCTAATTACTTCGTAGATGCAATGGTTATGCCAAAGAATGCGAGCAATAAAGAACAAGCTTATGCATATATGAACTTTTTATGCAGACCAGATATTGCAGCAATGAATGCAGAGTACATTGGTTACTCTACACCAATTAGCGCAGCAAGAGAACTTTTACCAGATGAAATTAAAAACAGTGAAGTTGCTTATCCATCAGAAGAAGTAACTGGCGCTGACAACATGGAGATGTTTAACGATCCATCAGATATTATTGGGGAATACAGTAGTATTTGGACACAGGTAAAGGCATCTAATAATTAAGGATAGATATAGGGCTCTGGCACTAAGGTGGTGCTAGAGTCCTTTTTTGAATGTTGTGGTGGGTGTGGATAACATTGCGTATTTATTTTTCCTTCACCCTCACTGCGTTTGAAGGTGAGATAAAAATAAATACGCAATGTTACCCACGCCCGAATAGGTTGACGTAAAGGGCTCTAGCAACCTTCATGCCAGAGATATCTACCCCGACTAAGGTGGTGAATATTAGTTGGGAGCTGTGAATAATAGCCCTCACTGCGTGGACGGGGAAACAGAGAGGAGTATAGATGAGGAGGCGAATATTAGTTGGTGGCTGTAAATAATGGCCTTCACTGTGTGGACGGGGAAACAGAGGGGAGTAGAGATGAGATGGTAAATGTTAGTTAGAGCTGTGAATGAGTGCCCTTCCTGCGTGGACGGAGAAGTGGTGGTGAGAATAGATGAGATGGATTGTGGGAAGAATGTTGGTAAGATGGCGTTTTGATTTAGATTGTTTTTGTGATAGATATATGGATAGAAATGGGATATAATATGTAGTAAAGGTAAAGATTACACTTTGATGAAGTTAATTAAAGTAAGGTGGAGGCGAGTTGGATGAAAAATAAAGAAAAAGATGAAGTTCTTTTAGGTGAGGAACTACTAGATAAAAGTACATTGGCAGCATGTTTAGATGATGACTTATTAGAGGAAGAAGAGATTGCCACAGAGGGGCAAATTTATATTAGAAAGAAAAAGAATCCGGGTGCGTGGCCTTCTTTAATTTTAGGGATTTTAGGCTCTGTAGGGTGGATTGTGCCTATTATTGGATTACCTATTACTGTGGTTGGAACAGTACTTGGTGCCATGGGAATGGGCAAAAAGAGAGAATATAGAGGCGTGTCTATAGCTGGTTTTGTAGTAAATACTGTATTTTTAACAGCTGCTATTGCCAAAGGGATTGTAGATGTAGTGCTTTATTGCAAAAGACGTCGTTAAAAATAAAATAATCATATAAAAAAAGTTGCCTTAGGCAACTTTTTTTATATTGTGACATTATTATCACCTAAATTTTGCAACTAGCATACACTAGTATTAAAGAGCGACTATTTGAAGGAGGAGACAAGGTGTATAATGAGGTTGTTATTATTAATAGTGATACACTTGGGCGCGGTGATGAAGAGGTTGGTAGGACCTTACTAGGAACCTTTTTAAGAAAAGTGTTAGCTAGTTTAGATAAACCAGATGCAATTATTTTTTATAATTCAGGCGTTAAACTTGTGACAAGAGACTCTCATTTTAGAGATATACTAGAGGCTCTTGAATCAGGTGGCGTAGAACTTTTAGCATGCGGTACCTGTGTTTATAGTGTGTGTGGCAAACGTTCCCTAGCAGTAGGACGTATTACAGACATGGAAGAAATAGCAGACATTGTTTTAAAGGCGCAAAAAGTCGTTACCCTATAACAAACTTAAACTAAATGAACTTATGGCTAAATTTATTTGATTTAAGTTAGTAAAGAAATTAAGAAGCTCTTGAAAAAAATGGCTACTTGCACGAGATGTGCTGTAGCCATTTTTTAATAATTTTCTCTAGCTTCGCGAATAGAAGCTAAAAGTTCATTGATAACGGATAGTATTTGTGGAACATCTTGATTTTCAATGTAATCTACTGAACCAGTCATATAATACTGGGCAAAGTCTGTAGTTAAAGAACGCATAGAGTTTTGAGATTTGCCCCAGTTACTGTATGGACTAGCTTCAGAGGTGATAATACGAAGTGGAATATCTCCTAAGTCCCCATCATCTAAAATAGTTTGTGCATTTTCAGGTACTTTAAGTTTTTCTGAAATAATATTGCGATTCCAGAGTTTTTCTAAGTTAATACCTCTGCTAAGTAACTTGAGATGCTCAGGGAGTTCATTGTTCATACAAAGTAGTCTACTCACATAGTCTGTATTTTGGCCTAGTCGTAGAAGTCCTACGTTACGTGCGCCATTAATCATAAAAGATTCTACAATCATAATGTTATTGAATTCAGCACCAAAGCTAGGAGAAGCCCCGTCTATAAGAACAATACCAGCTACATCATCCGGATAAAGTTGGGCGTATCTTATGGCTTCAAATGACCCCATACCATGTGCCACATAAATAAATGGTTTAGAAAGTTCAGATTCCTCAAAGAGGGTGTGGATTTCATCTACAATGGTGTCAATATCTCGAGGGGCGGAAGTGTAATCACTCCAACCATAGCCTGGTTTGTCATATACAGCAACGCTAGTTTCGTTAGCAAGTGAACTATGAAGATTATAAGTGTCTATATAAGGCATTGTCTGCCCAATATCAGAAGTAAAGACAATGGGTAAGTCTCCATTACCAGCCGTATAAAGGTGCATGTTAACACCATTTACCTCGATAAGCGAGCCTACTCTCCCAAGCTTATCGGCATTATTATAAATGCCTAGGTTTTGATAAATGATGCCTACTAAAAGCAGTGATGCTATGATAATGTAGACTAAACGTTTTCTGATTTTTTCGTGTCTGCGGCTATACTTTTTTACAACCATTTTTTTACGTCTAATCATGGCGTAATCTCCTAATCTACTCCTTGATAGTTTGTTTAAGCACATTATATCACATTCGTGACATATGCCCAACGGGTTAAACAAAAAAATTACCAACAGTCTAATAAAAATTTTGTACAAAAAGCTTAAGTCTAGCATATAAAGGGAAAATAGTATAGTATGTAAATAAGAAAATAACAATAGGAGAGGTAAGAAAATGAGGATTTTGCATACTTCTGATTGGCATTTAGGTAGAAGTTTAGGTGGTTTTTCATTACTAGAAGACCAGAAATATATACTTGAGCAGATATTAGAGACTATAGAAAATGAAAAAATTGATATTCTGATTATTGCAGGGGATATTTATGATAAGAGTATTCCAAGTGAAGGTGCGGTAGAACTATTTAATGAATTTTTAAGCAAAGTTGTATTAGAGCATAAGATTTATACGATTGCCATAGCAGGAAATCATGATAGTGAAGAACGTATTGATTTTGGTAGTAAGTTATTTGAAAGCCAAAATCTTTATATCGTGGGGAAAAGTCCTAAAGGCTATGAAAAAATAGAGGTGAAGGTAGGTGAAGAAACAGCAGATGTCTTCCTTGTACCTTATATTGAGCCTTCTAAAGTAAGAGAAATAGCTGGCAATGAAGCAATCAAAAGACATGATGAAGCAATGGCTTATTTGGTAGAAGAGATGGAGAAGGAAAAGTCACAGCACCCAAGCATATTAGTAGCCCATGCTTTTGTAACAGGGGGCGAGGTTTCTGATTCAGAAAGAAGACTTAGCGTTGTAGGTGGGGCAGAGCTCGTAAATGCAGAGCACTTCAAAGATTTTAATTATACAGCATTAGGTCATTTACACAAGAGACAGGCTATGGGAAGAAATTATATTCGATATAGCGGTTCGCTTCTTAAATATTCTATTTCAGAAGCAACACAAGCTAAGGGTTATGTTTTAGTAAATCTTGCACAAGATGGCGGCGTAGAAATTGAGGAGAGAAGTTTTAAGGTACTGCGAGATGTGCGTATTTTAAAAGGTAACGTAGAAGAAATTATTGCAGCTTCTGAAAATGATACGCATAAAGAAGATTATGTATATGCCAAACTGACAGGAAACTATGTGCAAGATGTAACAGCAAGGTTGCGTCATATTTATCCTAATATCCTAGGCAGCGAATGGGTTATTGAAGAAGGTAGCAATAATAATGGAGAAGAAGTAGCACCAAAGCAAAGTGCAGATTTCCTAAAGACGAAAGAGCGTACCATTACAGAAGTGTTTATGGAATTTCTAGAGTTTATTGGTGAAACGGATTTTGAAGCAGATGAAATTGAAATGATTGAAGAAATCGTGAAAGAAATAGAGGAGGGTAAAAATGAGGCCTAAATTATTAAAGATGACAGCCTTTGGTCCTTATGGCGGAGAGCAGGTAATAGATTTTACGCAGCTAGAAGATGCAAATATGTTTTTAATCTATGGTCCCACAGGTGGCGGAAAAACGACTATTTTAGATGCCATATGCTATGCCCTTTACGGAGAAACTAATGGGGGAGAACGTAGTGGGGAAAATATGCGTAGTAAGTTTGCAAAAGAAGGGACTATTACAGAGGTAGAGCTTTTCTTTGAATTACGTGGACAAGATTATCGAATTGTAAGACGCCCACAGTATGAACGCGCGCCTAAAAAAGGGAAAAGTGATAAGCTGGTAAAGGTAGCACCAGAAGTAGAGCTTTATAAGAAAGAAGAGGACGAATATAAAATTATAACCTCTAAATATAATGAAGCAGCTGAAAAGATTAATGAGCTTCTTCACTTTAATATTGGGCAATTTAGACAAGTTATTATGATTGCTCAAAATAAGTTTAGAGAGCTTCTTACTGTAAGTAGTAAAGAAAGACAGCAAATCTTGCAAGATATATTTGAGACAGGTGTTTATCAAAATGTAGAGAAGGCACTAGATGTTTTATCTGGGAGTGCAAAGGAAAAATTACATGATAAAGAAGCAGACTATAAGGCTATTTTAAATACCATTGATCCTTTAGGAAATGAGATGCTGCTAACTTATATGCAGACTAAGGTTATTTATAATGCACCTGAGGTATGTGAAATCTTAGAGATAAGTTGTAAAGAAAAGCATAATGAAAACGAAAAGTTAGAAGCGCAGCTTTTAGAAATTAATAATGCAATTACTGTAGCACGTGAGAAGCTTGGAAAGCTGACACAAATGAGTGAAGATGCAGCAGAGAAAGTTAAGATGCAGAAAGAGTTAGAAATCTTAGAAGCACAAAGTGAGCAGTATACAGCCTTAAGAGGCCGTATTGAACGTGCAGAAAAGGCAATGGGTATTGAGCGCACAGAACAGATTGTACAAAAGTTAAGTAGCAGTGTTAAAGACAAACAAAAGCAAAAAGAAGACTATAAAAATGCATTAGAAGTGACAACAGCCAACTTAGAAGAAAAAGATAAGCTTCTAAAGCGTGAAGAAAAGTTAGTAGATGAAGTGGACAGTCTTAAGAAGGAATATAGTATTTTAGAAACTTATGTGCCTAAGGTAAGTACTTTAAATACAGCTTACAAAGAAAAAACAAGGCTAGAAGAACTGCTTCAAAAAGGTGAAACAAGGTATGCTCAAATTGAGGAGGCCTTAGAAAGTATTCAAAAAGGATTTACAGCTAAAGAAGAGGCTTTAAAAGAAAAAACACCTTTACAAAAAGCTTTAACCAATGATTATATTGTGCAAAAAGAAATGGAAACAGTTTTAAAACTTAAAGCAGAAAAGGAAAGAAAAGAAAAAGAAGCACAGACATTATTTACTTCTTTAGAAACATTATATAGTCAAATTGAGGCACAAAATAAAGTTTATGGTGAAAAAGAGGTAGCTTATAAAAATGCTTTTGCTATATGGTTTAATGGGCAAGCCGCAGAACTGGCACAAAATCTAAAAGAAGATAGTCCTTGTCCAGTATGTGGTGCATTGCATCACCCTCAAAAAGCTGTACTGACTAAAAATCATGTTACAAAAGAAGAACTAGAAAGCATGGAAGTTGCTAAAAAGAATGCAGAGGAAGCACTTAATAAATTAAAACAAGAGTGCAGTGCAAAGGAGCAGCAATGTAAATTACTAAAAGACCTTATTGCCGAAGATGAAAAACAATTAACTGGTAAAGAAGAGATTACAGCAGAGGCTAAACTTAAGCTAGATGAAGCACTTAAGCTTAAAGAAGCAAAGCTAGAGCAGCTAGAAACTTTACAACAGACGTTAGAAGAAGAACAGAAGCTATTAAAGGATTATGAGGAACGAAAAACAAAAGGCAAGAAATTCATTGATGATACAAAGATAGAGATAAGTGAAAATACAGCTTATATTAAGAGTATCGAAAGCGATGTACCAGAAGCACTGCGCCAAAAAGAAGCCTTAGAAGAAAAACTAAGTACGCTTAAAGCAAGTTATGAAAGTAAAGAAAAGTATTATAAAGACTTAATAGCAGAAGTAGAGAAGTTAAAACAAGAACAGAGGGAATCAGCAACTAGGCTGCAAGAAACTGAAAAACATATGGCGGAGCTTATAAAACAAGGAGCAGAGCAAAAGCAAGTTTTAAATGTGGCAATTAAAGAAGCTGGTTTTGTGGATATGGCAGATTATAAGGCAAGTAAGATGGGGGCAGAAGAAATAAAGTCTGCTAAAGAATCTGTGGAAAACTATGGGAATAAAAAGATAGTTTTGACTAATAAATGTAAGGAGCTTGAAGAAAAGACTAAGGACTTTAAAAAAGAAGACTTAGAAAAAGCACAAGAGACATACGATGAAATCTTCAAGCAAAATACAGATTTAAGCGTAGAAAAAACAAAGCTTACCCAGTATCTTCAAACGCATGAAAAGATTATTGTTGGTTTAAAAGCTATTTATGAGGAAGCGACAGCGCTTTTAAAACGTCAACGTGTTCTTGATAAGATTAGCAGCTTTGCAAAAGGGAAAAATAGCAAGGGGCTTTCATTTGAACGTTATATTCAAAGTAGTATTTTTGAAGAAGTGCTAGCAAGTGCTAATAAAAAACTTAAACCAATGACATTGAATCGTTATGAGCTTTATCGTACAGATGACCTCTCTAGAGCAAATGCACAGGTAGGGCTTGATATTGGCATTAGAGATTATTACAGCAATGAGACAAGGCCTGTAAATACCCTTTCAGGGGGAGAAAGTTTCATGGCAGCACTTGCTTTAGCCCTAGGACTTTCAGAAGTGATTCAAAGACTTGCAGGTGCTACGCCGCTGGATACATTGTTTATCGATGAAGGATTTGGCAGTTTAGATGAAGAAGCGTTAGAAATGGCTATTAAGACGCTACTGAGTATTCAAGATACTGGGCGACTCATTGGTATTATTTCCCATGTAAGAGAGCTACGTGAACAAATTCCTGTAGGCCTTGAAGTAAGTACAGGACCAACAGGAAGTAAGGCAGTTTTTCGCCTTTAAAAATCAAGGGCTAAAAATACTATCATTATAAACGAAAATATTGTATATTATTAATTATAATAAGGCGTAGAATCGAGGTGGGATTCACGCAAGGAGTTGAAATGATGGACATAAATTTAATAACAGAGATTTTATCGAATAAGATATCGAAAGAAAATATATTACAAAAGCAACTAATGAAGGATTATACAACATTTAGAGTGGGAGGCCCTGCAGATCTTATTGTAAAGCCTAGTACAATTGAAGAAGTACAATTTGTTGTAACAACATGTAAAGAAAATAATGTACCGTTTTATGTAATAGGAAATGGCAGTAATCTACTTGTAGATGATTTAGGTTTTCGTGGTGTAATCATTCAGATTTACAAAAACTTAGCGGATGTAACAGTATCAGGAAACGTAGTAACAGCTCAGGCTGGCGCACTACTTTCAAAAATTGCAACTAAGGCAGCGGCGGAAGAACTTACAGGCTTTGAATTTGCTCATGGCATTCCTGGAACACTAGGGGGCGCTGTGACGATGAATGCAGGTGCATATGGCGGTGAAATTAAAGATGTCATCGTAAGCAGCAAAGTTATGGACCAAGATGGCAATGTATTTGAACTAAATCGCCAGCAGCTAGAGTTAGGATATCGTAAAAGCATTATTGAAGCTAAAGGTCTTATAGTTTTAGAAGCTACGCTTAATTTACAAAAAGGCAATAAAGAAGAAATTTTAGCAGCAATGAAAGACTTTAATGGCCGCAGAAGGGATAAACAGCCACTTGATAAACCAAGTGCAGGAAGTACGTTTAAAAGACCTATCCCTAAAGAAGGCGAAGGACAGCTTTATGCTGGCAAGCTCATTGAAGATGCAGGACTTAGAGGCTTCCGTATAGGTGGTGCTGCTGTATCCGATAAACATTGTGGCTTTGTTGTGAATGAAGGCGGAGCCACATTTGAAGACCTTACTAAGCTGATTAAACATGTACAAAGTACAGTAAACACTAAATTTGGTGTATACTTAGAGACAGAAGTTAAAATTATTAAAAACCAAGACAGATAAATATTAAGGAGGCTACTATGAATTTTATTATTGTAACTGGAATGTCAGGTGCTGGCAAAAGTAGTGCCATAAACTTTTTCGAAGACATGGGTTATTACTGTGTGGATAACCTTCCGCCTACATTAATTAAAAATTTTGCACAGTTGATTGTAGCCCAACAAGAGAAATTAGACAAAGTGGTATTAGGGATTGATATACGAGGTGGTAGTTTATTTGCAGACCTTTTTAGTAGCCTGAATGAATTAGCAGTTCTCGGTCATACTTATGAAATCTTATTCTTTGATTGTAGTGATGCAGAACTTATTAAACGTTTCAAAGAAACAAGGAGACTTCATCCACTTGCTCGAAGTGAACGAATTGAAGAGGGCATTGAAAAAGAAAGAAAGATTTTAAAAGAAATCAAAGAAAAAGCAAATCATATTATTGATACATCTTATATGTTACCTAAGGATACAAAAGAAGTACTCTTTAAAATTTATAGCGAGAAAAAAGATTTCAATAGCTTAATGGTAACGATTGTATCCTTTGGCTTTAAATATGGTATTCCAATTGATGCAGATCTTGTGTTTGACGTAAGATTTGCACCAAACCCATATTATAATCCTGAAATGCGTCCCTTTACAGGCAATGATGCGATTGTAAGAGATTATGTGCTAAGTTTTGATGTGACACAAAAATTTCTTGCTAAATTAGAGGATATGATTGACTTTTTAATACCAAACTATAAACAAGAAGGTAAGAATCAAGTTGTGATTGCTATTGGATGTACAGGTGGTAAACATCGCTCTGTCACAGTTGCCAATGCATTATACGAATTTTTACAAAAAGAGGGGCATACAGTACTTAAACAGCATAGAGATATAGAGAAAGATAGTAAAAGAGGAAAATAAACAATGAAAATAAGGCAGCAAGACCTAAAAGTTGTTGTAATAGGTGGTGGCACTGGATTATCAACTATGCTTAAGGGACTAAAAAAGTATACTTCTCATATTACAGCAGTTGTAACAGTATCTGATAATGGTGGCGGTTCAGGAAGATTAAGAGCTGAAATGGGTATGATACCACCAGGTGATATTCGTAATTGCTTGGTAGCTCTAGCAAATACCGAACCTATTATGGAAAAGTTATTACAGCATCGCTTCAAAGAAGGTGGTTTATGTGGGCAAAGCTTTGGTAATCTGTTTTTAGCAGCACTTACAGAAATCACTGGAAGCTTTGAAGAAGCTGTGAAGGTTACAAGTAATGTTTTAGCCATTACAGGTAAAGTGCTTCCTGTTACTTATGAAGATGTACATTTACAAGCAGTTTTTGAAAATGATAAAAAGGTGATTGGAGAAACACAAATTGTTGATTATGGCAAAGAGAATCTTGTTGATATAAAGGAGATTTCTCTTCAGCCTAAATCTCCACAACCTGCAAAGGAAGTAATGACAGCAATTGAAGAGGCTGACCTTATTGTGTTTGGACCTGGAAGTCTTTATACAAGTATTATCTCAAACCTATTGGTAGAAAAGGTGACAGCACAAATTGCAAAGTCTAAGGCTGATAAAATTTATGTGGCAAATGTCATGACACAACCAGGTGAGACAACAAACTTAAGTTTGGAAGATCATATTACTGTTTTAGAAAATTATATGGGAAAAGGTATTATTAATCTCGTTATTGCGAATAATGCCACTATACCAGAAAAATATTTGAAGCAGTATAATGAAGATGGTGCGAAGGTTTTAAAAGTAAATGAAAAGCATGAAATATGGACGCGTATCTTAAAAGTTGAAGCACCCCTTGTATCGATTAATGAAGAAAAAGGGCTTGTTAGGCATGACTCTACAAAGCTAGCCCAATGTATATTTGAATCAGCACTCACTAAAATTACATAAGATGAGGTGAACAATATGTCTTTTTCCTCCAATGTAAAGAAAGAGCTCACATGTGTACCATTAGGTGCTAGACATTGTATGATTGCGGAAATAGCAGCAATGCTCATTATGGCGGGAGAAATTAAGTATGAAAGTCAGCAGTTTTCTATAAAATTTCAAACTGAAAACGCAGCCATTGCAAGAAAATACTTTACAATGGTTAAAAAAACTTTTAATATAAATACTGAGGTAGTTCTTAAGACGAATAAAAAGTTTCACAAAAAACAAATATATGTACTGAGGCTTAATGATACAAAAGCAGCAGAAAAAATATTACGTGCAACCACATTACTTAAAGAGGAGCATGGAAGAGACACATTAAGAGATTATGTGGATTTAAATGTGATTCAAAGTACGTGTTGCAAAAGAGCTTATCTTAGAGGTGCCTTCTTAGGAGCAGGTTCAGTAAGTGATCCGGAAAAAGGTTATCATTTGGAATTTGTAAATCCTTCCCTTAGGCACGCAGAATTTTTACAAGAAGTAATGACGCTTTTAGAAATGGAACCTAAAGTTGTCCCTCGTAAAAACAACTATGTATTGTACTTAAAAGAGGGAACACAAATTGTTGACTTACTCAACATTATGGGTGCACATATAGCCCTTATGGAGCTTGAGAATGTGCGCATTGTAAAAGAAGTAAGAAATAATGTCAATCGCATTGTAAACTGCGAGACGGCAAATCTAAAAAAAACTGTATCAGCTGCTGTAAGGCAAATGCAAGATATAGAATATGTACAAAATACAATAGGCATCTCAGCATTACCTGAGAACTTACAGCAAGTAGCTACTTATAGATTAGAATACCCAAGTAGTACATTAAAGGAGTTAGGTGAACTGCTTAACCCACCTGTAGGAAAATCAGGCGTTAATCATAGACTTAAAAAAATAAGTGAAATCGCGGAACAATTAAGGGAAACCAGAGGAGGAAATGTAAAATGATTAAAGAAGTACTTAAATTAGAATTAAAGAATGGGTTAGAGGCTAGACCTGCCGCATTATTTGTTCAAATTGCAAGTAAATACGAAAGTCATATTGCAGTAATCGTTAATGAAAAACAAGTTAACGCAAAAAGTATTATGGGTATGATGTCACTTGGTGCTATTAAAGGTCAAGAAATTGAAATCAGAGCTGAAGGTGAAGATGAGAAAGAAGCTGTTGAAGCTTTAATTAAATTCTTAACTACACACGAAGTTGAATAAAAGATAAAAGATAATTTTAAATACATGGTAGTAGAAGAGGACCGCCGGTAATGCGGTCACTACTAGCTGCACTCTACAGAATTTGTGAGCATCTAAAGCTAAAAATTCAAAGAAACGGTGTGAACTCGCTTACGCTCGAACAGCACACCTAAAACCTCTTTGAATTTTTAGCTAAGATGCTCATCAAATTCTTCCGAAGGCAGACTAGCAGTGACCGCATTACCGGCTTTTCTACTATCATCCTATTTTAAATAGAGCGGAGGAGGGCAGAGAAAGAGAATGTCTTCTGCTTGAGAAGAAAATATAGTGTGGTAGCGGCCGCATTACCGGCTTTTCTACTATCATCCTATTTTAAATAAAGTGGAGAAGAGCAGAGAAAGAGAATGTTTTCTGCTTGAGACTTGCGGGGATGAGGTGGAGGCATAGTTTGGGAGAATGGGCATATAGTAGAGATAGAGAGGAGATTTTTGGTAAGTTGTGGCTAGGAGAAGAAGGGGAATGAGATATGGGGAACATAAATATTCTTATGTACGGAGGAGGAAATTGTGAAATAGGTGGGCAGCTAGGTGAAGCATTTGAGAAGATAGATTACATTGCAGATGGTAAGAATGTTAGGGTGTTTGGAAGAGCTCATGTGTTTAATAAGAGCTGTCTTAATATATATGGACGTTTTGAGGAAATTAAAAAATACATAGGCCTTGGTAATAATAGTGGACAAGGAGGAATCTATGAATATTTTTATAATGGAAATCAAACAATTAAGATGTGTGAAATGAAAATACAGCCTGTGACCAATGAGAGCTTTGAAGCGTTTTTAGCTATGGGTAATGAGCGGCTAGAATCAGAAGAAATTGTTTTAATATTGATGGGACAAGGAAATCTGAAGGGGATGTTTATGGATTTTGCCTTAGAGGCACCTGGCGTATTAGGATATGAAAAGATTTTTAAATGCATTGGAGAAGTGCTGTACCCTAGAGTGCCTAGAATTCATTTGGTGATTGATATGGCATGCTGGCATTATATGCAGTTGCCACTTTTATTATTAAGGTATCCATTTTTCAAAAGTGTTTTCATTTATAAAAGACCACAGACTTACGACCTTTTTCCAATCGAGATATTTATTCAAGGCCTAGAATCATTGGGTGTATACGGTAGCTTAAGGCAAAAGGAGATAAGTGGCTATTGGATAGACCTAAGTTCTAGAAAAGCATTTGAGCAAGTTTATATGCTTTGGCGGGCCTATAAGAAAAAGAAGATAGATGTAAGTATACTCGTTCAGTACTATGCCCAGATTGTAATGGCAATTCATACGGGAAATATAGGTGAAAGAGCATTTAAAGAATTAAGTCAGCTGGATGGAAGAGAGGTATTTAACGAGGTTGAGGATTATTTTAGATTAGAATATGGCATAATAGTAGATGAACAAAATTTAAATGAATGGCTAGAGAGTTTAAAAATATGCACAGATTATCATAAGTTGTAGATTTTTGGTAAACATTTCTATATAATAAAATCAGTAAACGAGTTTATTCAAAAGAGGAGGAGTGTAAGAGAACATGAGAACGGCACTAAAGAAAAGCCTAATAAGTTTTGTAGGTTTGATGTTTGTTTGCTGTTTTTATACATTGGCCTATTCTAAGGCACCTGCAACGATTAAAGTAGGCTTAGAATCAGTTTATAAAAACGTAGCAAGCGTGAGCTTGTCAAGTGATTCTAATATACAGATTGGATATTATGATGAGACAGGATTTGATGTAGAAGGCGTTTTAAATGCAAGTGAGGTCACCATTCGCTTAAATAAAAATAACTATTATGATTTAGGTGTGACATTTAGTGAGTTTGATGAGGCAAAGAGTTTTGCGAAGGAACATGGAAATGGCGCAGTACCAGTTTATATCAATGAAGGTGTATATGGTGTATATACTACAAATAATGAAGGTGGCCTAAAAAATGGGCAGAACTTTAATCGCAGTATTGCAGTATATGATAATGCTGGAACATTGCTTTTAATTAGTAATGAGGATATTAAACCACTTGTGATGAGAGGTTATGATATAGCCAGTGGTTTATCATTAACAACAGTAGGTGGTACGAAGAAATATCGTGGTGCCATTGGAATGGGTGGTACATCAGGGCTGACACCATATAATATTCTAGATTTAGAAGAGTATTTATATGGGGTGGTGCCTAAGGAGATGCCAGCTTCATGGCCAGAGGAAGCCTTAAAGGCACAAGCTGTAGCTGCTAGGTCTATTGCAACCTTCCAGTACAATCGTTACGCAAGTAGTGGTTATAATGTAGTAGACACGACGACAACACAAGTTTATGGTGGCTATCTTGCAGAAATGCCATCTACAAATAAAGCCGTTAATGCCACAAGCGGAGAAGTAATTCGTTATAACGGTGCGGTAGCAGAAGCTGTATATTTCTCAACTAGTGGAGGGACGACAGAAGATGCTAAAAATGTGTGGGGCAGTGATGTAGCCTATTTAAAATCAGTAAAAGATACTTATGAGACAGAACCTTCACAAAAACCTTGGACACGTACGATTACCCTTAGTGAGTTAGATAGATGTCTTGCAAACTATGGTGCGAATATAGGTAGCGCAAAAGGCGTGCAAATTGTAAGTCGTACAAATTCGGGGCGTGTACAGGAACTGAATATATTAGGTTCAAATGGCAATTACACTGTAAAGGGTGAAACAATACGTAGCTTCTTTGGAAGTAGCAATGAAGGCTCCTTAAAAAGTAGACTTTTTAGCTTTACAGGAACGATTAATAGTGGCAGTTCAAATACAGTAGCAACCAATAATGAAGTAACCGTTATTTCAGCTAATGGCAAAGATACAATGCCAAGTAAGAATTTGATGGTAATGTCAGCTACGGATTTAGGCACGATTGCAGAGAGCTTTACTGTACAATCTGCTACAGATAAAGTACAGATGACTACCACAGTAAATAATGCTGTGACTGAAACTGTAAATAATGATTTAGAAACAGTATGGGGTGATTTCACCATTTATGGTCAAGGATTTGGACATGGTGTAGGTATGTCACAAAGCGGTGCAAAAGGCATGGCACAAGAAGGATTTTCTTATACAGATATATTAGAATATTACTATATGGGTATTACTGTAGATTAATTTAAACACATACTTGTTGAGTGGTATAGATTTCACATTTATAAAATTTAGTTATTCATAGTTTTTAGTAATGTGAAATCATTGGGAGAAGCTAATTTACTTACATGTATATTTCAAATTTTTAGCTGGTTTCTCTATAATTAAGCGTAAAAATAAATAACCTTATAAGAGAAAAAGGAGTATCTGATGTATTAATTCAGATGCTCCCTTTTCTTTTAGAAATCAAAAAAAAGATTAAATATATTTAATTTTAAAACTTGAAATTATATAATTTATAAAATAAAATATATTATATTATTTTTCAAAAACAAAAGAATGCTCCTAAGAAAAATTATAGGAGAGGAAGTGAACTTTTAAAATAGCAGTAATATATTACTTAGAAGAGCATCAATAGTAAGTTGGGGGAGATTTTATATGATATCAATGAAAGAAATGATTACGAGCCCATTATTAGTTGGTTTAGTTATTGTTGGACTTCTTTATATAATAGGGTTTTCACTTGCTTATTTAAGAAAGGCTTATAAACATTGTTTAGAACTAGGTATTTCAAAAGAGACTGTACATAAGGTAATTAAGTCTAGCCTTGTATTTTCTATTGTACCAAGTTTGTCAGTAGTAGTTGGTTTGTTTGCCATTATACCTGTATTGGGAACTGTATGGAGTTGGTGGCGCCTTTCAGTGATTGGGTCATTATCTTATGAAACGATGATTTCAAGTAGTGTGGCTTCAGCTTTACATTTTGAGACAAGTGCGCAAATGCTTGAACAAGCTACAGGGCAGCAGTTTGGCATTGTGATGATTTTAATGAGTGTTGGGATGTTAAGTGGTTTCTTAATCCTCATTCCTTTTGGTAAAAAGCTTGCTATGAGCGTTAATAAGTCAGAAAGTGCAAGTAGCTGGAAATATGTATTAAGTGGGACGTTTATGCTATGTTTATTCGCAGTATATATTCCAGTGTTATTAATTGGAGATACCATTCAAGCAGCTGTTATGCTGACAGGCCTTGTAATTGCCCTTATCCTTGGGGGGCTTTCTAAAAAGCCAAAGCTTAAGTGGCTTGGGGAATTTATTATGGCGGTTTCTATGATTGGTGGAATGATTTCTTCTCTTTTATGGACAAAGATTTTTTAGGAGGTTAATATGATGCGTCAAGAAAAAGGTAAAATTCAAATCACAGACTCCTTTCAAATTTGGTGTCATAAATGGGGGCGAATAGGCACTGTAATTGCTTTAGTTTATATGATTGCTTTACCATTTATTGTCCTTAGATATTATGATTGTATGCCTAAATTTGAGGAAGTGTTTAATCTTAGCACCATTAGTATTTTAATGATTTATATTCCAGTTGGTTTTTCAGAAGCTATTAGCTATACACCAATTTTAGGGTCTTCTTCGTATTTGACCTTTATTACGGGGAATATTATGAATTTAAAACTACCATGTGCAGTAAATGCCATGAAACTTGCAAATAAAGAAGCTAATTCACCAGAGGGTGAAGCAATTGCATCTGTTGCCGTTGCAGTATGTTCTATTATGACAGTACTGATTATTGCATTAGCAGCTTTAATGAGTACATGGATTAGTCCAATCTTTGAATTACCAGCCGTTAAAACAGCTTCTAATTATTTAATTCCAGCCTTATTTGGTTCGTTGACATTAGGCTTATTTGCAAGTACAAAATCAGGCAAAAAGGTTGTAAAAAATGGGGTTATGGGTGTAGTACCCGTACTGATTATTGTTACGATTTTGGCATTAGTTGCTCGCTTTTTTGCCGGAATATCTTTATTTGGTATGATTGGTTTTCTAATTCTCTTTATGTTGCCAATCGCTATTATTTCATCACGTATTATGTGGAAAAAGGGAATTATTAAAGTAGAGGACCAAGAAGAAGTTTGAATACATAAAAATCGGTATTACGGCGTTATTCAGTAATACCGATTTTTTATATAAATAACCGTTTAATTTATTCTTATTAATGATGCATGTGGTATATTAAATAGAATTTTTTGATAGATTATTCTATAATAGAAATGATTATAAGATTGGAAGATATTTCAAGTAAAGGCGGCTTTGCGTTTTAGGGGGGATTAAGATGAGTAATTGGTGTATTGAGCGTGCTAAATATATAACGACGTATTTAGAAACAAATAAAGAAAGTGAGGAAAGTGAAAAATTAAAGTTTGCAAAGGCTGTAGGGTATTATTTAAGTCATAGGACACCGGTAGTGCTTGAAAATAACTTATTGGCAGGGACAATGACGTATAAAAAATGGGGAACGCACTTGTATCCTGAAATAGGTGACTTGTCTATTTGGCGTAATTTGAGAAGGCAGGAGCTTACAGCTGGAGAAGTACAGCTGCTAAATGAGCAGATTTTTCCTTACTGGATGGAGCGAGATTTTACAACATATTATGATGAGAAATGCAAAGAAGTAAAGCAGCTTAAGGCATTTAAAGATCAAGGGTTTTGTGAAATAAGTGTATATAGAGGTTTTGTGCCCGATTTTAAGAGACTATTAGATGAGGGCCTTATCAAGTTATTAAAGGAAGCTAATGACAAGGCAGTGGCAATTAGAACGAAAATGCCAGCCTTGGAGGAACATTTGCTGGCAGAGGCGAAGGCACAAGTAGTGTTTTATGAAAGTGTAAAGGCTATTGGAGAGGGACTTTTAGAGTATGTAAAGCATTTAGGAGAACATGCAAGGGGGCTAAGTGAAAAAGCTACTGATGAATTACAAAAGCAAATTTATTTAAAGATGGCAAGAAATTGTGAGGAGATCCCCTTTCAAGGTGCTAAAAGTTTTGACCAGGCAGTGCAGAGTATATGGTTTTCAGTGATTGCTATGGGGGCAGAGTGTGATCTTAAAGGGATGAGTTTAGGACGACTTGACCAAATATTACAGCCTTACTATGAAAGAGATTTGCTAGAAGGAAGGATTACAGAGGAGGAAGCACTTATACTGGTTAAGGAGTTATGTCTGAAGCTATATTATAGCGAAAGAGATAAGAAGGAGAACAGTATAGGTATAACGATAGGTGGTATTAATGCCTTAGGTGAAGATGGGATAAATGCAGTGACTTATTTGTTTTTAAGGGTTATAAGTAGTTTAAAAGGAGAATTCCCTATCATAACAGCCAGAGTACATAGAGAAAAGAATGAACCAAGCTATATGAGTAGAGTGAGTGAATGTGTAGGAGAAAGAGTGGTCTTACAAGAAGATATGGCGTGTATTAAATGGCTGGTAGGAAAAGGAATAAGCTTAAAAAATAGCCGAAACTATGTTGGACTAGTAGGGGGAATCTTAGGTATACCTGGATTAAGTTATGAAGGATGTCAAAAGTTAAGTATTGATTTGAAAAAGATATTGAGTTTAGCCATAAATAATGGGAGACAACAGATGACAGGAGGGAGACAATGGGGGCCTTTAACTGGAGAAGCGGAGAATTTTGAGTGTATGTTAGATTTTATAGAGGCCTTTAAGAAGCAAGGGGCGTGGTTAGTTGAAAGAAGTATAGCATGTTTAGAAGCAGCAGATCAGGTGGCAATAGAAAGGCTACAATGGCCATTTGCATCATTATTCTTTAGAGGATGTATGGAAAGAGGAGAAGATATTATAGCTGGTGGAAGTATTTATGCAGATATTGCTATAAGATACAATGAGTGTGAAGAAGTGGTAAAGCTATTAGCTTATGTTGCACAGAATATAGATAAGGCGGAGAATAGACGGCTTGCTATAAGAAGTTTAAAAAAAGCCGAGGTATATAAGATGGATGTACTTAATATTAATATAAGTACAGAAGTAGTGCTAAAACATAAAAAATGGCTAAGTGCTTTTTTACAAGATTTACTAAAGGGCTACAGTAATTCACGAGGCGGTAGGTACTTTTTGAATATGCAATAGGGCTTAGGGGGGAGAGTCTATGAGTAAATTTTTAGAAGTACTGATGGGAAGAAGATTATTAACTAAAAAACAAGAAAAGCTTTTAGCGGCATTAAATGAAAAAGGTAAAGAAGCTTTTTTTAAGAATCTGTTAGAGGTGATGTATTTAAAGTCTTCTAAGGATGAGGCCTATAGAAAAAGCATAGAAAATTTTTCGGCGACTTATGTTTTTGAGGGGGAAGGAAAATATGATGTGGTGTATTTTAAAAGAGGAAAATTAATGCTCTCTCAAAAAGAACTAAAAGGAGAACCTGACTTTAAGGTAGCATTTAAAGATGAAAAGGGACTTTATAAATTTTTGCTAGGGGAAGATAAGGAGTATGAGGATATACTTCAGAGCAATGATATTAGTTATAAAGGTAATATTAATTATATAAGAAGATTTACCTTTATGGCACGAGAAGCACTTATAAGTTAAATAATGAGGGAATCTGAAATGTTTCAATTTATTTCAGGTTCCCTTATTTAGTAATTTAATTCCCTCTTTTTTTATGGCTTGATAGTTATAGGGGGAAATGCTATTATTTATAGTAGATTTTAGCAAATGACAGGGACGTAATGTCATATTTACTAGAAAATAAATACCACAAAATGATCCGATAAGTATGATGAAAGCTTATTGTAGGGACAAAGGGTATATAAACATATAGGAGAGCGTTATGAAAACATCAGATTTTTACTTTGACTTACCAGAATCACAGATTGCACAAGTACCACTTAAAGATCGTACAACTTCTAGACTTATGGTGCTAGATAAGGTAACAGGTGAAACAAAACACCAGCATTTTTATGATATTATCGATTATCTTAATGAAGGGGATTGCTTAGTACTTAATAACACACGAGTTATTCCGGCGCGTTTATTTGGTGCACGTCCTTCAGGCGGTAAGGTAGAATTCTTACTTCTTACACGTAAAGATGAGAAACGTTGGGAAGTACTTGTAAAACCAGGTAAAAAGGCTAAGATTGGCGATCAGATTATCTTTGGTGAAGGCCTTTTAACGGCTACTGTAGAAGAAATCATTGAAGATGGTAAACGTATTGTAAGCTTTGATTATGAAGGAATCTTTGAAGAAGTATTAGATAGACTAGGGGAAATGCCACTTCCACCTTACATTCATGAGAAGTTAGAGGATAAAGAGCGTTATCAGACAGTTTATTCTAAAAATGAAGGAAGTGCAGCTGCACCGACAGCCGGTCTTCACTTTACCAAGGAACTTTTAGCTAAGATTGAAGCAAAGGGTGTAAAAATTGCTTATGTTACACTTCACGTAGGGCTTGGTACATTCAGACCTGTTAAGGTAGAAGATGTCTTAGAGCATGAGATGCACTCAGAGTTTTATATCATTGAAGAAGATGATGCTAAAATTATTAATGAAACAAAAGCAGCTGGTGGCAGAATTATTCCAGTAGGTACAACAAGTACACGTACATTAGAATCTAATGCAGATGCAAACGGTATGATTAAGGCTGGTAGCGGTTGGACAAATATCTTTATTTATCCAGGTTATACCTTTAAATGTATTGATGCCCTTATTACAAATTTCCACTTACCAGAATCTACACTTATTATGCTTGTAAGTGCCCTAGCTGGTAAAGAACATGTACTTGCAGCTTATAATGAAGCAGTAAAAGAGGGATATCGTTTCTTTAGTTTTGGAGATGCAATGTTTATTAAATAGATATATTTATTAAATCGAAGTGAAATTAGGGAGAGAAAGATGAAAGTACAATTAAAAGAAACATACGAAGTAGAAATAGATGATATAGATTTTTCTAGTCATATGAGCTTAATAGGTATGGCAAAGTATATGCAAAATATTGCTGCCCATCATGCAACAGAGCTTGGATTTGATTACTACAAAAATGGAACAGAACCTAAGTATTATTGGGTTTTATCAAGAGTAAAGTATGTACTTCATAAAAGCATCAAATGGCAGGATAAGTTTAGCTTAACAACTTATCCTGGAGGCTGTGATAAGTTATTTGCAGTAAGGCTTTTTGATATTAGAGATGAAAACAATCAGCCTATAGGCCATATTATTGGTGATTATATTTTAATTGATACAGCTAAAAAACGCCCTACACGTATTACGGCAAAAGAACCTGTTTTTGAAGTGCTTAATTTCAAATATGAAGGAGAGCAGCTAGATAAACTGGCACTACCGGAAAATATTATTGCAAGAGAAAGACGCAAAGCACGTTATTCAGAGATTGATGTAAATGGGCATATGAATAATACACAATATATTAAATGGATTTTAGATATGCTGCCATTAGAAACACATAAAGAAAAAGCAGTTGAAACTTTGCAGATTAATTATAATACTTCTGTGATGTATCAGGATGAGGTTGAGGTTGTTATAGGAAATGCTGAAGATGAAGGCTATCTTGTAGCAGGAATGAGCATAGATGGCAAGACAAATTATTTCACAGCCTATATGACACTTAAAGCACGAGAGGAATAAAAAAATAGCCGCACTACTAATAGTTAGTATGCGGCTGTTTTTTTCTACACTGAAAGTCTAAGGCCATATAAGGACTTGAATCTTGTAGGGCGCAGCAGTAGATGAGCTGGTTAGAAGAAAGGTCATAAATAAGCAGATAGTTTGCATAAGAAGGATGGGTTGGCGAAAAAGTAAGTAATGTTAGAAACTCATTTTGCAATGTAGCCTTAATGAGTAACAGATTGTCTTCAGGAAGAGGAAGCTGACCAGAAGCGATAGGCCTGTCAAGAGACATATCTAACTGCGCATACTTTAAGTTGCTGTTATTTAAATGTAAAGCTATTGTTTGAAGTCCTTGAGATACAAGAAATGAAGGGGTGAAATCAAGTTTGATAAATTCTTTGGAAGTATGTGTCATATCAATGTGTATGACGCCTTCTTGAGTCGTAAAAAAGATGTGCCCTTCAGCATTTAAACTTGACTGTTCCTTATAAATGGTAAGAGGAGATGTCTGAAATTGAATAGAATCTATTACCTGAAGACTTGCAGCATCTACTATATAGCATATCCCCATATATTCTCCTACAATATCCCCTAATAAATAATAGACAGTGTTTTTTCGTACAACATGATTAAGATAAAACTTTTCAAGTGGTAGAATAGTGTCCTTTGGAAATCTTACTGTATGCGTAGCTTGATCAATAAAGTAAATCTGAGATAAGTTGCCTATAGGCGCTATAATCTCGTAATCTGCATCCTTATAATAATTATAAAAATAATTTAAAGGGATATGAGGCGTTATCTGGGTATTAATTGTTTGTAAAATGGACTGTTGTTGCTTGCGTGGCATAAAACCCTCTGTATAACTGGCGAATCTTGTGGGAACCAGGGTAAGATGATCATTCTTTAAAGCATAGCAGCGTACATAATTTTGATCACTATAGTAGAGGTTTATATCAAGAAGCTCCATTTGCTTAGGTGTAAGTAGATTAATAAGTGGCGTAAGCAGTGGCGTCGTATGGGGATTACAAAAAAGAAATCCCCGTGTAAGTACAAGTATGGATAGGATACCAATAAAGAGAAGAAAATGTTTTTTAGTGTGTAATAACTGCATAGATTACCAAACCTTTTCTGGATTAAAACCATAAATTTGTAGTACTTCTAAAAGAGGGCTACTAGCCAAACTTTTAGGGGTGACAAAAAGACCATCTTGTGCATCTAAATCATAGCCAAACTGATAAAAAGCTTGCCATATTAAAAGTGCACATTGTGTTTTTGTAGGAATCAGTGAGGAATCTGAATCTTTTTGAGCTAATAAATGATAGGTAGCACTTTGAAGGTTTGCATAGGCCGTATGAGAGATGCGATTTAATTGTTCTAAGGAGGTATTTTTTAAACGCATCATCTTAAATGTAGGATAATACTGCCATTTGCTAATGTTTTGAAGTGCACAGCCAGAGCCCATATGAATAGCTTCTAATGTTTTGCCATGGGCTTCATCAACGACAAGGCCACAGTGGCCATGATGCCAGAAGGCAGAATGAGCCGCCTTAGTAAATAGAATATAGCCATTGTGATAAGGACCAAGTTCAAAACCGATTGTATCTAAGCCATTTTGGTCAATGAGTCGTTCTTCGAAGGTGACAGGAAATATATATAGCCAACGTACTTTTTTCTTCTTGAGATAGTTAGCTTGAAATTTTAGCATTTTTTCTGTAAAATGAGGCATGGTTTGAAGTTCCTGTGTAAGGGGCTTTGCAATGCCAGTTTGCGTATAAATAAGGGCATAATCTTCATCTGTAAGCGTGCTCTTTGTAAGAATAGGAGAAAGATCTATGGCATTCACGCTAGGGGTATAAAATGCATTATGCACCGTGATATAAAAAGAAGCTGTAAGGCAAAAAACAATGATTAATAAGCTATATTTTTTTAAGGACAAGATAAAGCCCCCTTATGATACGAAATATAATCATCAATAGTATTGTTACAATATATCAAAAGTTTAACACATTAGCGTATAAATTATAGATGGTTTATGATAAAATCTTAATACCAACAGTACAAGGAGATAAATAATGAGCAGTAAAGAAACATTAATTAAAGATATTTTAAGTATCCGTAGAAGATTAAGCCGTATCCCGACGGATGAAACAAGGGAAATTGAGAGATTTGAAGAGCAGCTTAGTAAATCTCTAAGACGTGTCGACCAAGTAAGTTACCTTGCAAAGAAATTTGACTATGAAGAATTAGAAGCAACTAAAGAATCTTACCAAGGTTTATAAAAAGCATTTAGGTTTATATAAGGGGCTATTACAGCCCCTTTTCTTAGGAGGAGAAAGTTTTATGAAAGGTAAAGTGATAGGGCCAGGCCAAATAAAGGACTTTAAATGTATAGGTGCAGCTTGTGAGGATACGTGTTGTGCAGGGTGGTACATTGGCATTGATGAGGCAACTTTTAAAAAGTATAAAAAAGTCAAAGATCCAGTGATGAAAAAACGCTTTGATAAAGAATTAGTTGCAAAGGGTGCATCTGTGGAACATGCAGCTAAGATTAAACTCAAAAACAATCGTTGTGCCTTTTTATCAAAAGAAGGCTGGTGTGATATTTTCACCCAGCTAGGTGAAAGTTACTTAAGTGAAACATGTACATTGTTTCCGCGTACTTTTAATGAGGTAGGCGAGCATGTGGAATATTCTATTGCCCTTTCTTGTCCAGAAGCAGCAAGAATGATTTTATTAAATGAAGCGGGCTTTAAGCTTGAAGGAGTAGAAGCACCCAATCATTATAAAGTAAGTGGAAAACTGCCTATAAACGAAAAGAAACCTCAAAAATGGCAAGACTATTTATTAGAGATTCGTAGTATATTAATGGGGCTTATTCAGAATAGAAATAAGTGCTTCTTTGAGCGATTTAGTGATGTTGAAGACTTTCTGCTTAAGTTAGATAGTGTAAGCCGTAAACAAAGTGTAAAAGAAATACAAAACCTTTTAGTAGCATATAAGGACTTAGATAAGCTACCAGCTTCTTTAAATCATCCTTTTAAAGATAAATGGAAAAACAAAGCACTAGCGCTTGTCATGAAGCTAAAAGTTTTACGTTGCGAGAAGAAATGGCCTTCAACCTTTTATGAAAATAGCTATAATGACTTGCTTGAAGGTTTAAATTTAGTAGAAAAAGATGACTTAAGGGCTGCTAAAGTGTGTCTTGAAAAAGGAGAAAAAAATTATTTGGAGCCTTTTATGAAGACACATGGCTATATTTTAGAAAATTATTTTGCAAACTATATATTTGAGCGCCTAGTACCATTAGATGGTGAAAATGTATTAGAAAGCTTAACAAAGCTTGAAATTTATAAGCATCTTATTTTTACCCATTTAATTGCTATGGGAAATGTCAAAGAAAAAATAGATGCACATGAAGTGGTGGCATTTATTCAGGCGTTTTCAAAAGTTTTTGACCACAATGAAATTTATATGTATAAGTTACTTAAGCTTGAAAAAGCATCTAAGCAGTAAATGATAAAAATACAAAGCACTAACATTTAAAGCAGTGCTAAAAAGGAGTTAATATGGAACAACAATTACAAGGCTGTACAGCAGAAGAAATCTTTGAAAAAGTAGGCGAAGGGAAAACACTTAATACAAAAAAGAATATTTTAGAATACATGGATAAAATGCGTGAACTTAGTAAAAGTGGTGCATTAGATGAAGAGCAGATTAAAGAAGTATATGAATTCATCGAAAATAACATTATGGCAATGAGTGAAACAGTTAAAGCTAATACAATTGTTTACCTCAAAAATGAACTCAAACTTAAACTTGGTAAGTTTGCAAAAGTAAGTGCTACAAAAGATAATGCTTTTATCACTTTCTTCAAACAAACTTATGAGAGTAGTGTTAAAACAAAAGAATACACATGGGTACTTGCAGACCAAACTAAAATTAGAGAACAACAGATTTTAGATACTTTAAAAACAATCAATACTTACTGTTTCAAATCAAGACTTACAGATAGTGAGAAAAAGGATATCTATCCTATGATTGAACGTATCGTTGATACTCAGAATGTAAGACTTATTAATCAAATAAGAAGTATGGAAGGGATTCGTAAAGCATTTAGAATTAAAGTTGTGGAAGAAGAGCATCGTTATAAAATTATTAAGATAAAGAGATAATAGTGAGATAGGTGGAAAGGTCCGCAGGGGCATCCACTAGTGACTAGCTGCACTCTCCGCAATTTGTGATAGTTTAAGCTTGAATATTAAAGGAACGGCAGAATTGAGTGCGTTGGAATATGATAAAAGTACTTTTAATATATTATTAGCACATCGACCTGAACTATTTGAAACCTATGTGAAAGAGGAGATGGACTTAGTGCTTACGGGACATGCACATGGCGGGCAGATAAGGCTGCCTTTAATTGGAGGACTTGTTGCACCAAATCAAGGCTTATTACCTAAATATACAAGTGGTAAGTTTGTAGAAAATGAAACAGCTATGATAGTAAGTAGAGGCATTGGCAATAGTACTTTCCCATTTAGAGTCAATAATAGACTAGAGCTGGTAGTTGTTTCATTACATTAAAAAAGACGTTCCTAATTTTGGTACGTCTTTTTTAATGCAAGAATATTTAAGATAACAGTTACAAGTATAGAGAAACCAACTAAAACCTTGAAATATGCATGTAGGTAAATAGGTTTCTCCCAATGATTTTACATGGCTCAAAACTATGAATGACTAAAATTTATAAATGTGAAATCTATATGAGGATAATGGTCAGTAAAGATCATGTACCATTAGTGTGCGATGCGTAGTTTTGTTTTTGATAAAAGTGTTTTGGTAGCCATGAGGACGATGTAGAGTAAGATAATTTCAAATGGAAGTAATGAAATATTCTTAATGAAACGTGGTCCTATGATGGCACTGATGGCATCACCGTAGAGAAGGGCGCCCCAGTAAGTATTTAGGCAAACGTTAAGGAAAATGTTAATACAGGTTTTAGCAGAGATAGTACGCCAGATGTTGCATTTGCCTTTGTAGAAGAAGAGACCATAAATTATACCACCTAAAATAGCTGTGACGGTGTAGCCTAGGAAAAACGGACCTGTTGGTTTCAAGAAGAATTTAATGAGGTTGGCAAGACCATTTCCAATACCGGCAGCAACTGGACCATAGAACATGCCCATAAGAGCTGTGACTAGGAAACCAATACCGATTTTAAGTGTTGGGGTGATTTGAAAACTAGTGACATAAGAAACTACAACGCTTAAAGCGATGAGCATAGAAAGACCCGTTAAAGAGCGGGTGTTTGTAAGTTCTTTATAAGAGCCTACAAAAGAATCTTTAAGATTTGAAAATAATTTATTGTTCATAGCAGATACCTCCTTGTCTAAAATTTGCTGTACAAGATCTATAGGTAACTACTACCAATTCTTGAAGATGTAACAGCGGGATGCGGTGAATAAATCGCAAGCTTAAAAACTTTTCGTTCCGTTAGCAACTCCCCGTCTAATGGACACTTAACGTAAATTCACCTACTCTGCGTATGCCAGTTTATTATAGCAGATAAATGATTAAAATAAACCATAAAATTATAAAAATTAATTAAAAATGAATAATTTTGTTTATTTTAAAATAATTAATTGATAATAAGGCAGAATTTATTGCATATTATTCATAAACTTTTTGGAGTATATAATAATAAGGTGTTTCTAGTATGCTGAATATATAGTCCTGATTTCCACTGAAGGAACATATATTCTTCACCATTAATTTTTTTAGGGTATAAGTGCTGGCTGTTTAATCATTTTCATGCAGATTAATTTTAAAGGAGTGTTATGAAATAAGATGAATATTTCATAACACTCCTTTAGCATCAATAAGTTTAAGTTAACTTTAAGATATTATTCATATTTGACCCAAGGTTGCAGAGAATAAGATCTGCAAGGGCAATAGCTGCCATAGATTCTACGACAACTACGGCACGAGGCACGATGACAGGATCATGGCGTCCTGTGATTTCAATAGTTGTTTCTTCTAAATTTTTAGTGATGGTGTGCTGCATTTGAGCAATAGAAGGCGTTGGTTTAAAGTGCGCTTTAAAGAAAATGTCACTACCATCGGACATGCCGCCTAAGATGCCGCCAGAATGATTGGTTGTTTTACTTACTTTGCCATCTTTGATGCAAAAGGCATCGTTATACTGTGAACCTAAAAGCTTAGAGGCTTCTATGCCACTACCAACTTCGAAAGCTTTGACACCACCGATTCCCATGATTGCATAAGCTAGGGAGGCATCAAGTTTGTCAAAGACTGTTTCACCGATGCCAGCAGGAACGCCGCTAATGATACATTCTACACTACCACCAACGGAATCTTTTTGACTACGCATTTGTGCAATGAAATCAAGAGCTTTTTCTGCTGTTTTATTGCTTGGCATGTTTACAGGATTTTCTCTAGCCTCTAGAAGGTTGAAATCATCCTCGCTTACTTCAATAGGGCCTATAGAGCGGGTGTAAGCCGTAACAGAAATACCAAGTTCTGCAAGGAAGCGCTTAGCTACAGCGCCAGCAGCTACTCTAGCAGCTGTCTCACGGCCAGAAGAACGGCCACCTCCACGATAATCTCTAATGCCATATTTTTGATCAAATGTATAATCTGCATGGGAAGGACGGTAAACATCTTTTATATTGCTATAATCATGAGATTTTTGATTGGTATTGCGAATAAGGAGAGCAATAGGCGTACCAGTCGTAACGCCTTCAAAAGTGCCAGAGAGTATTTCAACAAGGTCATCTTCTTTGCGCGTTGTCCCAATTTGCCCATTGCCAGGCTTTCTCCTATCCATATTCTTCATAATATCTTCTAATGAAATCGGTATATTAGAGGGGCAACCGTCAATGGTAACTCCTAAGGCAGAGCCATGGGATTCACCAAAGGTAGAAACTCGAAATATTTTACCGAAAATTGAACCAGACATATAAATGCTCCTTTCTTAAAATAATAGTAAATAAAGATAATTTTAACACAATCCCCTATAAATCTTCAATGAGAAGTGTTTATAATAATAATAAATGTTCATAATAAAAGTATTATAATAACATAGATGTTAGTAAGTACTGTTAGTAGGTATTAGAAAAATGTTAAAAATAAAGGGGCAATTGTTGAAAAAATAGGTAATTTCTTGTACACTATATTTTAGAGTATAAAAAGATTGGAGATACTAGATGTATGAATTACTAAAGGTAGAAGGCCGTGCAAAAAGAGGACGCTTTCATACACCACATGGTGTGATTGAAACGCCTGTTTTTATGAATGTTGCTACAGTAGCAGCAATTAAAGGGGCACTTTCTACAGAAGACTTAGAAAGAATTGGCACACAAGTTGTTTTATCAAACACTTATCATTTACATTTAAGACCAGGGGATAAACTAATCAAAGAATTAGGTGGACTTCATAAGTTCATGGTATGCGATCGCCCAATCCTCACAGATTCAGGCGGATTTCAAGTATTTTCCCTTGCAGCAATGCGTAAGATTAAAGAAGAAGGTGTATACTTTTCTTCACATATAGATGGTAGAAAGATTTTCATGGGACCAGAAGAAAGTATGCAAATACAATCTAACATTGGTTCAACGATTGCTATGGCATTTGATGAATGCCCACCAGCGCTTGCAGATCGTAACTACATTATTCCATCTGTAGAACGTACGACAAGATGGCTTAAACGTTGTATGGTAGAAATGGACCGCCTAAACAGTCTTGAAGATACAGTCAATAAACAGCAAATGCTTTTTGGTATTAACCAAGGGGGCGTACTTCCAGATATTCGTATTGAGCATGCAAAAGTGATTCGTGAGTTCGATCTTCCAGGCTATGCTGTAGGTGGACTTGCAGTAGGTGAATCACATGAAGAAATGTACAATGTGCTTGAACATGTAGTACCATATCTTCCACAAAATAAACCGACTTACCTTATGGGTGTAGGGACACCAGAAAATATCTTAGAAGCAGTAGAACGTGGAATAGACTTCTTCGACTGCGTATTACCAGCTAGAAATGGTCGTCATGGACATGTTTACACTAACCAAGGGAAACTTAATTTATTCAACCAAAAACATGAAAATGATATGACACCAATTGCAGAAGATTGTCAATGTCCAACATGTCAGAAGTATAGTAAAGCTTATATTAGACATTTATTAAAAGCAAAAGAGATGTTAGGTATGCGTTTATGTGTTATGCATAACCTATATTACTTCAACAATCTTATGACAGAAATTAGAGAAGCGCTAGACAAAGGCGAATTTGCTAAATATAAGAAAATGCGTCTAGAAGGATATAAACAAAACAAATAATAAACGGAGGAATCAAAAATGAGCACAGTTTTATTAACAACAGCCGGTGGCGGTATGATGGGTATTGGTGTAACGATTGCGTATATGGCAGTATTCTTTGGAATTATGTGGTTCTTAATCATTAGACCACAAAGAAAAAGAGAAAAAGAAGTTGCAAGCATGCAAGATAGTATTAAAGTAGGTCAATACGTACTTTTAAATTCAGGTGAATATGGTAAAGTTGTAGATATCATTAATGATTTATTCATTATTGAATTTGGTCTTAACAAAAGTGTACGTATTCCTGTTAAAAAAGTTGCTGTAGCAGCAGTTCAAGAACCAAATCTTTCAGTAGGTAAAAAAGCTGAAGATGAAAATACAGAATATGAATATGTTGAAGTAGAAGTTGAAGTAGACGAAAACGGTAACGAAATTAAAAAATAATACCAAAAAGGATTACTGCATTTAATTATGTAGTAATCCTTTTTTACATTTATACAAAAGAATTAGCATTTAAAACAAATATAATATAAATTTCAGGAAAAAACTGGTATAATATGATGCGAAAATATAGCCGGAGGAGATTAGCTTGATGAGGAGAGTGACAGAAAAGGTACTCGAGAGTAATATAATAAGAATACTTATTTTAATCATAGCTATTGGTATTCTTGGGTTAGGATGGATTATTAATAATTCTAAAGTTTTAAAGACTAATAAGTTGGTACGTGCAATCGAAAAAAATTATCTCGAGGAAGAAAAAATAGATAATGAATTATTTGAGAGTATTTTAAGCTATATTAATCAAAAGCAAGAGGAAAGTTTTATACTCGATGAAAAGGACTACTTTATATTAGGGTATAAATATTATCAAGAGGACAATAAGGCATTGGCCATAGAAAACCTTCAGTTATCTAGTGAATTAATGAGTGAAAAAACAGATACTTTTATTAAGATTTATAATGGTACAATATTAAGTGATTTCTTTTTAGGTCAGGGACAATATGAGAAAGCGGTTATAAGTGCACAAAACACTTTAGAGCAGATTAGCCCTCAAGAATTTGGAAAGAGATATGATGAAGTTATTAAGATTATTGGCATGATCCTATATATTCCAGGTGGAAGAGAAGTTGGTATAGTACAATTAGAAGAAGTACTGCAAGATGCTAGCAAATTAACGATAGAGCAGATTTGTGATATAAAAAATAAGTTAGCAGTAATGTACTTATATAATGGGAACTATGCCAAAGGATTTGAAAAATGCTTAGAAGTAATAACAATGAAAGAAAAGATATCAAATCAGTATTATGTAGCGAAAGCCTATGTGGACTTAGGCATATTATATGGAAGTTTAGGGGATACACAATCCTCTAAAGGAGCTCTAGAAAATGCACTCAATATAGAGATTGAAGATGCCAAAGAAAATGCATTAATTAAATCCTATGCACTCATTAATTTGTATTCCAGTGCAGCTATAGAAGAAAATTATGAACAGCTTATGGAAATAGATAATAAGGTTGAGGAGTATAGTAGTTTATTAAGTACAGAGGTATTGCAATCGATTCAAGTCATTAATAATGCCATGTTAGTAGGTCATTACTCAGCGAAAGGTGATATTTCTAAAGGAGAAGAATTGCTTAGAGAGTTAAAAGAAATCTATGGGGAAATAGAGGAACCAGCATTTTCAGATATTGATATATTTTATTACAAGGCAATAGGTGATTTTATGCTTGCGAGTGGAAATATAGAAGAAGCCGTTAAAAATTATGATAAGGTACTTGATATGTGTGAGAATAATGGAAATCCAAGTACAGCAAAAGATACATTAACATCTTTAATAAGTGGACTAAATGCAGTAAAACAATATGAGCGGGCAAATATATATGAAGAAAGACGTCTAAACTTGCTTGCAGAGGAGGCAATACTTGTTAATAGAGACTATTCGGAATATGCCCTATATAAATATGAATTTGAAACAAAACAAATGCGGATGACAGCAGAAAAGATTCGAAGATATATTATAGTGTTTATAATTATTTTGGTAAGCTCTATTATATGGGTAATTGCATATATGAAGTATACAGCACTTGAAAAGTTACATAAGACAGATGCGCTGACAAAGGCCTATAATAGATATTACTTCAATGAGCGTTATAAGTTATTGGTAGAATCGATGAAGGATTTTCAAATGATTATGTTTGATATTGATAACTTTAAACGTATTAATGATAACTACGGACATACATATGGTGATCATGTGATTAAGACGGTAGTAAATCTTTGTCAGGGGGTAATAGAGGATAAAGGTGATTTATATCGATATGGTGGAGAGGAATTCGTTGTTGTTTTGGAAAATGCAACAATAGAAAAAGCAATTGAAATTGCAGAAGATATGAGAAAAGCTATAGCATATCATAAATGGGAACAAGAAAATAAAATTACTATAAGTATAGGTGTTGCAGAAACAACGGAAACGATAAGAGATATATTAGAGAAAGCTGACAAAAAGCTTTACTGCTCTAAGAAAACAGGCAAAAATAAAATTACATATTAATACATATTTTATAAATTAATTTATATATAAGATAAAATAAAAGTAAATGGTGATACATTTATTTACAATTAAGGGATAAAAATCAACATAAATTTCATCACAGATTCATATTTTGTTAAAAAACATGGGGTATTATATATATCGAGCAAGAGATAATCTTGCTTACAAAATCTCCCCATAATATATCTATTTTCCTGTTTATAAAATATGAACGGAACGAAAAGAAGGCCAAACCCCAATGGCCTTCTTTTTTTATTGTTTTTTATTGACTATCAATTAACTATAAAGTTAGAGAAATATCAAAAAAGTTAATAAATAATAGAAATATCATATCTGTTACTAACAAATTTCTAACAAGGAATATTTAAAATAAAAAGGATATAGCTACAAAAAGTAGCTATATCCTAATATTTTATTTTAGATATTTCTGTTCTTAGTTGTTCTAGTTGCCTATGCGTGTAGACTCTTTCTGTTAGATCGTCTATTGCATGACCTACTATAAGTTTCAAGCAATATTCATCAACTACAGCTTCTTTAGCTCTTGATATAAATGTGTGTCTTGTTTCGTGTGGTTTATGGTCCATGTTTAATTGTTTCATAATTTTTTTATATGAATATCTGTATTGCTCATAATTAATATTAAATAGAGTTGTTCGTGCTGTTTTCAACCTGTTATTTATTAGCTGCATAATAGCACTATGAATAGGCACAACTCGATTTATGCCATTATCAGTTTTAATACCTCCAATCATAGTACCTTCTTCTAAATTAACATTGCTAGTTTCAAGCTCTGTTAATTCACTTGGTCGCCATCCGCTATATATTCCAATTAGAATTATATCTACATTCTCTATATCTATATTATCCCATAATTTTTGTATCTCTTCTTTTGTGAATATAGATATTTTCTTTTCTCGTTCATATTTACCTACTGGATTTATAAGAGAAGAGTAATCTTTTCGTACAATATCGTTTTTCATAGCATATTTGTAAAGCTGATTAAAAAGACTCTTGATATGCTGTTTAGTTGCTTGACCAATATCACAATTATTCAATACACCTTCTAAATGTGCAGCTTTAATATCTTTAAATTTCATGTTATAGAGCAATGTACACTTAGAATATGCGGATCTAGTTCCACGTATTCTAGAATCACTTATTTTTTCAAAGTGTTCTATTGACCATTTATCATACAGTTGAGAAAATGTAACATTAGCAGCATCTATATCATAAGGATTTTGATTATAATCTGCTAATGCCTGAAGAGCTATATCACGCTTTTCAAAATAACCAAGTGTTGAAATAATTGGCTTATAAGTACTTTTTTCATCATCAACAGTCCATCCAGTTGTCACACGTGCAATCCATGGTTTGCGCCTCTTCCCTTTGAGTTTGTAACATGTCCCGTATCCGTTTGGTAGTTTCATTCAAGTCATCTCCTCGTGTGTAAATTTTTTTTGTGTTAATTTCAAGTGTAAGTATAGAGCTAAACATATTTGTAAATCATCCCCATTTAAAATTTGTAACATAGAACATATGTTTGATTAGATTTAAAATAATTGTAACAAATGTAAAATAATATATCAATAATAATTTATATATTACTAACTTAACTTAATTTTATATAAAATTTTGCATATATCAAGTCTGCAACTATAGTTGCATGACATATGTAAATGTAAGCATAAAAAAAATAGCACTCATTTAAGTGCTATTTACCTATAAACTTTTTAAAGAATTCATATGCTTCTTTTTCAGTAATTGGTTTTTCTGATGTTATTTTAATGTTATTTCCATCTATATTTATTTCAGTTACATAAGCTAAGCTATTATCAGTACGACATAACAAGTAATCTGTTGTGCAATTAAATATGTCCGCCATCGCAGAAAGTGTGTTACTAGGAGGATTACTAATATTTTTCTCATAATTACTTATTTGCCTATCGTTTACTCCTAATATTTCTCCTAGTTTTGCTTGCGATAACTTTTTCTTTTTTCTTTCGTCCTTTATTCTATCGCCTAATGTATTCATAATTCCCTCTATTCTATGCGTATCAATCATTTTATATAACATAATTATAATAAAAAAATAAAAAATATCAATAAAACTTTAAAAAAAGTATTGACTACCCAATTAAATTGGGATAATATAAGCATATCTCCAGCGAGAGTGGAATATAAATATAGGTTAAATATTTTTTTAAACACCACTTCCAATTTAATTGGGGAAAAAGGGGGCGTAAAAATGAGCGTTGTACTAAGCACTATTGTAGGTCTTAGAAAAGCTAGAGGATTTACTCAAACAGATATTAGCAAGGAACTTGGCATCACTTATGTTGCTTATAGCAAAAAAGAGAATGGTAAAGTTGATTTTTCATCAACAGAAATAGGGACAATGGCTAAAATTTTTGGGGTTGATCCAGGTAGATTTTACAAGGAGTTATAACATGGTAAAGCTAGAACAGTACAGAAAAGCTAACTTGTTAAGCATTAGGCAATTATCTTTAAAAACTGGCATAAGCAGAACTTATCTAACTCAGATTGAGAGAGGGGAAAAGGTTCCCACATTAACGATAGTATGCACGCTATGTAGAATTTTTAAAATAACACCTAATGACTTTATACCAGAAATTTATTACAAGTAGCTGATTAACTAGAAGGGGGATTTAGCATGAAAAAAGTAACAGTTGCAGAAGCAGCAAGAAGAATGGGGAAAGCACCACAGTTTGTTAGATTATGTTTACAACGTGGACTATTACCTATAGGAATTGCAACTAAAACAGGTAAGAAAAATTGGAATTATTACATAAGCCCTAAGTTGCTTGATGAATACATAGGAAAGGAAGATGTAAATGAATAAACAAATGACAAATGCATTAGCACAAGGTGATAATACACCAGTTGTTTTAAATGGTGTTTCAAATGAAGTATATGTTATTGAAGTGAATGGACAAGCAGTAGTTAGCACTAGAAACGTAGCTGAAAAGTTTGGAAAGGAACATAAGCATATTCTTAGGGATGTAGAAAATATTAAGGGAAGTGGGGTAGTCCAAAATTGGGCAGACCTATTTATATCAAATAAATATCAGCATCCACAAAATAAGCAGTGGTATCCGGAGTATTTGCTAACTAGAGACGGATTTACACTTTTAGCAATGGGATTCACGGGAAAAGATGCTTTGGAATGGAAGCTTAAGTACATAGAAGCATTTAATAAAATGGAGAGTGCATTATCAAATCCATATAAAGATGCTTCACCAGAATTACAAGCTATTTTATTGCAAGACAAAAAACTTCAAGTAGTTGAGAACAGAGTGGACAAGCTAGAAAACAAAATGACTATTGACTATAGCCAGCAATGTGAAATTGAACAGAATGTTTCTAAGCGTGTAATAGCTATTTTAGGTGGAAAAGATGCACCAGCTTATAAAAATAAGACAGTAAGAGCGAAAGCATTCTCTTATCTGTATAGGTCACTTAAAAGAGCATTTCAAGTTAACAGCTACAGGAATATAGCAGTAAAAAATTATGAAGAAGCTATTTTAATTATTAAGAATTGGGACCCTGATGAAGAGCTGAACTTAATGATTATTGGTGCAAATTCTCAAATGGTATTAGAGGGGAAATGATTATATTGAAACTAAAGATAGAGTATCTAATAGCAATAGCTATAGGCATCTTAGTTACACCAGGAGCAATATTTAATGCGTATATAGAAAGAGGATGCAGGGCTTACGGAGGAGAATTGCTAATCATACCTGCGCTATTACTTCTAGTATTTCTAGTTAATCAAATAAAAGAAATGTGGAGGTGTGTAGGTTGGGAAAAGCAGAAAGAAGATTGATGAAGCAAGAAAAAAGAGAACAAGTAAAACAGCAAATAAAGGTACTACAGTTACAACTTAGAAAAGCTTTAGCAAATGGACAAGCTGGTCTAAAAGATGTAGCTGACATAACAGATAGAATTAAAACTTTAAGGGGTGAGTTATAAAATGTGTCTTACAAAAGAAGAACATGATGCATACATAAACATGATGATTAAGAATCTAGCTTATGATGAAGCTGCTTATAACATTGACCACAAATTAAGCTTCAGAGAGCCAAGCGATGTTGTTGGTGTTATTTTTGAAGAACTTGAAGAGACTGAAGAAGCATTAAAACAGCTTAATGCTAGTATAAGAGATTTCTTTGAAAACATAAGGTATAACTCAGATCAAGAAGTAATACTTGCTAGATTAGCAACGATTAGTTTAAATGCAGAATTTGTAGTAGGAGAAGCAGTACAAGTTAAAGCAGTTGCTATAAAGGCCTTAAAGCAGTTACAACCAAAGGAAGTGGTTAAAGATGCTTAATCCATGTAATCCGATATGCAAGGCAAGTTGTACATGTCTTTGTACAAAAAAGAAGAAGTATCTTGATTTTTTGGAAGACCATGATGAAGACCTTATTATTTGTAAAAAGAGAAAGAGGGCTTTAAAAAAAGTTGAAATTTTCAATAAGAATGGCATTCCAATAGATAGAAAAAGGCCCATAAGTAGCGGCAACTACAAAGGGGCCATAAGTAAATAATTTACAAACTTATTATAGCACAATAAAGGAGAAGTGCAATGGCAGAATCCTATATAGAGTGGGCAGATGAAGTGGCCGCTAAAAGCAATGTAGATTCAGGAATAGTAATTATGAAGCTAACTAAAGAGTTAGCAAAAGGAAGGAAAGTAGAGGAAGCAAAAGTAATAGTAGCAAATGCAATTATTAATGGAGGGAAAATACATGAAAATTAAAAGAATTGGTATTTCAAATTTTTTAGGTGTAAGAGAATTAGAGTGGTCACCAAGTAATGGTGTAAATCGTATCGAAGGTGTTAAAGGTAGTGGTAAAACTTCTATTGTAGAAGCTATTGAAACAGCATTTACAAATGCCAAACGCAGAACAGAAGTTGTAAGACATGGTGAAAATGAAGCAACATTATATGTTGAAACTGATACAGGAATGGAGATTGATAGACGTATCAGAACAGAAAAAGCTGACTACTTAAAAGTTAAAGGAGAAGGTACAAAAAGTACAGAGACATTCCTTAGAAGTCTTATATCTGGTGATGTGTTTAGACCACTTGACTTTGTAAATGCTTCAATAAAAGAACAAACTCAGGTCATTCTTAACATGATAGATGTTAACTGGACAATTGAAGATATAGAAAAGTGGTTTGGTGAAGAAGTACCAGGAATCAACTATGACAAACACATTTTACAAGTGCTTAAAGATATAGAGATTAAGCTTTACAAGGAACGTGAAGAGGTTAACCGTCAATCGAACGTATTGAAGGTACAAGTTGATGCAATTAAGAAGGAACTTCCAGGTAACTATGATGGTGAAGAATGGCGTACTAAGAATATTCAAGAGTATTATAGCAAGATAGCAGAGGCACAGAGTATTAATAATCTTATTGATAAAGCTAGGGCATTACAAGAAGGAATCGAAAATAAGGTGTCTGCTATTATGAGTGAGGCTGAATCTGAAAAGAGCAAAGTTGTTCTTAAGTACAAAGAGGAAGAACAGGATCTAAAAGACATTATTGATTTATCTAAAAAGAAGATTGATGATGCACAAAGTACAATAGACAATGCTAGTGAAAGAATGTCATTGAAAAGTCATGAGCTTGAATTAGAGAAGCAGCAAAGAATACAAGAACTTGAAAAAGAGTATCATGACAAAATGTGTGAGCTTGAAAAGTTAATATCTTTAGAGGTTCAAGAAGCTAAAGATATTATAGAACTTCAAAACAATAAAATTAATGTTAATAACTCTAAGATTGTAGGGTTAGTAGATAAAAAAGAAATAGAACTTAAGGCGATTGATGATCAGGCAGCAGAGAAGGTTGAAACTGAAAAGGCTAGAGTTGGAAAAGCCGCTGAATACATAAATAATCATAATCAAGTAGATATTGAACCATTACAAAAAGCAGCAGATGAAGTAGCTAATATGCAAAGTTATCTTAGAGAGTGGGATAGAATGAAAGGCATTATGGATGGAGAGTTAAGAGATAAGCTTGAATATAGTGATTCTCTTACTGAAAAAATAAAAGTAGCACGTTCTAAACCAGGAGACTTATTAAAAACGCATGAACTTCCTATTGATGGAATCTCAGTAGATGAAAAAGGACAAATTCGTATCAATGGAACATTACTAGATGGACTAAGTGATGGTGAAAAGCTAGAGGTTGCATTTAAAGTAGCGCTTAAAAGAATGGGAGAACTTCGCGTGATGTGCCTAGATGGATTTGAGAAACTTAATCCAAGTGAGCAAGATAAGGTGTTAGCTATTTGTGAAGAGAATGATGTACAGGCATTTGTAACAGTTACATGTGAAAAAGAATTGGAGGTTAAATAATCATGGCAGATAAAAAAGAATTGGTTTTAAAGGAGACACATAGCAAGTTAAATCAACTATTAGTAGCGAAGGTGGATGCTATGCCACAGGACTTCAATCAAACACGCTTTTTACAAAACTGTATGACTGTATTGCAAGACACAAAAGGTATTGAAAATTGCAAGCCAGTTAGCATTGCAAGGACACTTCTAAAAGGAGCATTTTTAGGCTTAGATTTCTTCCAAAAAGAATGTTACGCAATTCCTTATGGCGGTGATTTGCAGTTCCAAACAGACTATAAAGGCGAAACCAAAATGGCTAAGAAGTATAGTATTAGACCTATTAAAGACATTTATGCAAAGGTTGTCAGAAAAGGTGATGAATTTAAAGAGGAGATTGTTGCAGGTCAACAAGTTGTAGATTTTAAACCACTTCCATTTAATGATGCTGAAATTATTGGAGCATTTGCGGTAGTACTCTATCAAGATGGTGGAATGGAATATGAAACCATGAGTACAAAACAGATAGAAGGAATTAGGGAAAACTTCTCTAAGATGAAAAACGGATTAATGTGGACAAAGACACCAGAAGAAGCATATAAGAAGACAGTACTTAGAAGACTTACTAAAAAAATCGAGAAAGATTTTGCAAGCATTGAACAAGCAAAGGTTTATGATGAAAGTTCAGATATGGATTTTAAGCAAGAACAACCTAAACAAGAAGCTAATGATCCATTTGCAACAGTTAAAGAAAATGCAATTGATGTTGAATTTAGCGAAGATAAAACAGCACCAGGACAAATGACATCTGATGAATCTATGAAAGAAGGTGAAGAAGATGGAACTAAATAGAAAAAATTACTTTTCAAAAGAAGCTGAATTACTCTATATGGGTAGTTCTAGCTTCAAGGCATGGGATATTTTACATACAGATGGTTGTGAAGCTAGAGAACTGGCTAAACGTAATGATGAGTGGCAGGGAGAAGAGAATGATGCATTTTTACTTGGTAGCTATGTACATTCATGGAATGAAGAAGCTATACCAGAGTTTTTAGCTGAACATCCTGAAATGTTTAGCAGCAGGGGAGCTACTAAAGGACAATTACTTGCTAAGTATGCATTGGGTGACAAGATGATTGAAACGCTAAGAAATGATGAAAAGGTACAACAGTTTAGAGAAGGTGCAGAGAAAGAAAAAATATTTACTGGTGAAATTGCAGGAGTTCCTTTTAAAGTTCAAGTTGATATTTTAAATATTGAAAAAGGTTATTTTGCAGATATTAAAACAACTAAGAACTTATCAGAGAGTTATTACAACGCTAGTGAGAAACGCAGAGAATCATTCATAGAAAAATATGATTATTTTACTCAGATAGCAATATACGCTGAAATACTACGTCAGAACTTAAATACTGACACATACTTAGAACCTTATTTAATTGTAGTGGACAAGCAGTCAACTCCTGACCATGCAATTATTGATATGGGGACAGGATGGATTGAAGCGAAGCTTGAAGAAATAAAAGGTAGGCTGCCAAGAATCCTGGCAGTAAGAAATGGGGAAGAGGAACCTATTGGATGTGGTAAATGTGATTACTGCAGAAGTAAGAAGAAAGCAAAAGTAATAACATTAAGAGAATATATAGATTCTTTAGAGTAGGTGATCAATATGCCTGATACGGAGAAACTTATTAAGGCATTAGATGAATTTCTTAGTGAGAGGTGCGTTGGTTGTGACCAATGTTCCTCTACAGAGGAAATATGCAAACTGGTAATAGAACTAAAGATTAAGTTAAAAAAAATGTAACAAATAATTAAATGAAAGGAGGTATGGAAATTGGCAAGACCACAAAAACGAACTGCTGATTACTTCCCACATTACATAACAGCTACAAGTAGAACAGTGTTTGTATTAGAAGAAAAGTACGGAAATGATGGTTATGCACTATGGTTTAAATTGCTTGAATTATTAGCAAGTACAGATGGACATTACTTAGATTTCAATGATGAAACTGACTTTGAATTTTTTGCAGCAAAGGCAAAGATAGAGACAGAAAAGGCAATTGAAATAATAGATCAGTTAGCTAAATTAAAAGCAATAGATAGAGAGTTGTGGAAACATAAAATTATATGGTGCCAAAAGTTCGTAGATAATCTTTCAGATTTATATACAAGGCGAAGAGTTTCATTGCCTAAAAAGCCAACTTTGGAAGAGATAACGAATGATGAAGAACATTATATTGAAAGTATGGAGAATGAGGGAAGTGAAATAGTAAGTGATGATAAAACTACCTCTTTTCAAATTGTAAAAGAAGTATATGAACAAAATATAGGAATGTTGTCAGGAACAGTAGTTGAAATAATTAACTACTACATAGAACAAGGTATGCAAGCTGAACTAATTGCAGAGTCAATTAAAAAATCTTGCATGAACAACAAGAGGACAATGAGTTATGCAGAAGGTATTCTAAAAAATTGGCTTAAAGAAGGAATCAGAACGATTGAGCAGTATAATGCATCAGTAGTAGAGAGGGAATCTAATAAAGGAATTACAAAAGATTGCAGGTATACAGATGATGATTTACCTTGCTAGGAGATGAAAATGTGAGAAGTATTCAAGATACAGTAAATAGAATAAGGCTAAGAGCACAGATGGAAAGTATAGACTACAAACCTAGTTACAAGTGTAGTAAATGCAAAGATACAGGAGTTATCTTAGTAACAAGTAATGGAGAAGAGGTAGCAAGTACTGAAGTACCACAGAGCCAACAAGGGAGTTGTAGAGCTAAGAAATGTACATGCAATATTGAAAGTACAATAAAAAAATGTATAGCAAGAAGTGGGATTGATATAAAAGAGTTTGAAGCAAAAACTTTTGAATCGTTTAAAACAGCAACTGAAGAGCAAAAGAAGATGAAGCAGATAGCACAAGACTTTTTAAATGATAGAAATGCTATTGGATTTGGATTATTTGGGAAAAGTGGAACAGGTAAAACACATATCTCAATAGCATGTATCAATGAGATATGTAAAAAAGGAACAAGCGTTTTATATTTTAACTATAGAAGAGACATTCAAGAATTAATAGCGAATAAGTACGATACTATTAATTATAACAAGTTATATGGTAACTGGGTAAATGTGCCTGTGCTGTATATCGACGATATGTTTAAGTTTGTAGTAGGTAATAATGGACCAGCTATGGAAGAAATGAGGATAATGTTTAGCTTACTGAATGACCGCTATATTAACAAAAAGAAGACATTATTTTCAAGTGAAATGACTGGTGCTGAACTTATAAAGTTGGATGAGGCTATAGGGAGTAGAATTATTGAAATGTGTGGTAAGTACTGTATGAGATGTACAGGAGAAAACAGAAGAATAAAACCATGCTAGGAGGAAATACATTGATTAGATTTATAGTACCAGGTGAGCCAACTGGAAAGGGGAGGCCTAGAGTATTCAAAACAAATGACATAAGTAGGGCTGTAACACCACAAAAAACATTAAATTATGAGAATTTAGTCAAGTGGATAGTTAGTGAGACAATGCAAGTAAAGCAGCTTAAAGGCGAAATTGAAGCAGATATAAAGGCCTACTATTCAATACCAAAGAGCATGACAAAAAAAAACAGACAACTTATTGAAGAAGGCAAGCTACATCCTACTAAAAAGCCAGACTTAGATAATGTGGCCAAGATTATTCTAGATGCACTTAATGGAATAGCGTACAAAGATGATAGTCAAGTGGTTAGATTACACATAGAGAAAGAATATGCAATTGATGATAATCCAAGGGTTGAAGTAACGCTAAGTGAACTGTGAAAAAAGTAGAGTACATATAAGTATTGGACGAATTTGGAGAGGTGATAAGGTTGAGGGCAAATCATGGTAAACCATGGACTGAAGAAGAGAAACAGATTCTTAGAGAACAGTTTGGAAATGTAGACGTGATGACACTTGTGCAAAAGCTAAAACGTTCTCCAAAGTCAATTACAACTAAAGCATATTCCTTAGGAATAACAGCTAGAGAAAATAGTGAATTAGTATCAGCTATAGATGTTGCTAGGCTATTTGGAATGAACTATAGCAGAACAGTTATAAAATGGTGGATTGGGAAGTATGGATTGAAGGCAAAATATATAAATATCGAAAGATGTTCAAAAAGAAAACTAATAATGATAGATACAAGAGACCTTTTGGAGTGGATGAAGAACAACCAAGAAAGGTATACTACGATACACTTAGAACTTAACATATTAGGCAGTGAGCCGAATTGGCTCAAAGAAAAACGTAAAGGTGATATTAATAAAAGGAAAACAAGATATTGGACAAAGGAAGAAGAGAACAGGCTAATTATGTATTACAGAAAAGGAATTAGCTATGCAGAAATGGCAGATAAATTCAAAAGGACACCTTTAGCTTGCAAGAAAAAAATCGCAAAATTATTTGCTGCATAAAATCAATTTTTGAGAGGATGGTTGTATGGAATATATCAATTTTGCAGAAAGAGCTGCAGAAGCATTAAAAAAACTTTTAGATAGTGAAGAATTTAGAAATGCTTTAGATAAACTTCGTGATTTAGCAGTAACTTTAGAAGATGCACAAGCGTATATCGAAGAGATTAAAAAGAAAAGACATACATACATTCGAAAAATGAGTGTTATTAGCAAGAAAGCACTTAACATGATTAACTCTAAGGTTGTTAGAAGAAAAACGAATACAAGGGCACGTGAGAGCCATAAAAAGACTTTTAGTGAGGAGGAAGATGATGAATGAAAGAAAGAGTTATTCAAGTAAAGATACAAGCATCTGATAACTATTGTACAAGCAGAGACACACAGAAAAGATGTAAACACATGAAAGAAACATATATGTGTAATCAGTTCTGCCAAGTGTTTAGAAAGCAGCTTGATTTTGATGAAGAAGAAAAAGCATATATCAGGCCAATTGAATGTATAGGCGCTGAGCAAGGGACGTTTTTTAAATAAAAGTTGATTTTGAGGAGGTAGTGTAAATGAATATTAAACAAGAAACAAAATGGATTGTTGATGATGATATTGAATTTAATGTTGATGATGATGTTGAAGTAATTTTAACAAGCGGAGAAAAAATTATAGGTACAATTGATTGGATGGATGGCGGAGAAGCTACTGTAGACAGCGAAAAAATGGGTAATGTAATGATTAGTATAGATGATGTTGAAGAAATATCACATGTTGATTTAAGTAATTAATAAAAGATAATTTTGAGGAGGTACATATGAGTAAAACGATATTTAAAGCAGGGCAAGAAGTAGTAGCAAATAAGGATTTTGATGTAGAAGGTTTCTTTGATGAAGAACCTATTAAGGTAAAGAAAGGAAGTAAGGCGTTTATTTCAGCAGATGGTTTCTTACATCATACAACAGGTGCAGCACGAGGAAAGATTCAAAAACTTTCAGAAGAAGCATTTGAGGTTAAAGGTTATGACCATGAGAACATTGCAGTAATGGTGCTAGATAGACTTAAATTGTATTTTCCTATAAATGAATTCATTGATGACTATGATGTATCAGAAAAAGAAATGCTAGATCAAATAGAAGATACATTAAGAGAGATTCTTTAAATAAAAGTGTTTTTTGAAAGTAGGTGATGATTATGCCAGTACCTAAATGTATTAAATGTGAATATGTAAAAGAAGCTAAGTATAATGTACAAACATATAGAAGATGCGAAAATGAAAAAGTAGGAGCAAGATACATAAGAGGTAACGAACATAAGACAAGTCCTAAGTGGTGCCCACTTAGAAATAAATAAAATGACTTTTTGGTGGTGCTGGTACAGTGCCAGCACCGGAAAGGAGAAGTATGGATACGATTGAAATGTGCAAGCACTACTTGCTTAAGCCTATAAGACTTAAGTACAGATACATAATTAATAAGTGTAGCAGGAGGAGAAAATGAAAATAGCAATTATAACAGTGATTGTTGTAGTAGTAGCTTTTGGTATGTGGGCACTTGTAAGAATTAATAAGTATTAAAATTTGCTTTTGAGAGGATGTGTATAAATGAGCTTAGAAAAAGTATTAAACCAAGTAAAGGTGTTTGATCCATCAAGAAAGTTATTTGAGTTTGACAACGGAGACAAGTTTTGGGTTGTTGCTAAAAGCCAAGAAGAAGCTACAAAATGTTTAGTTGAAGACTATAACGAGGAAAATGTAGAAGAAATGGATGTAATAGAAATTCCTAGAACAGAACATTTTGAAATAAGAGATGATGAATATAGCAAGATAGATATTTGGGACATGATAGATATAGATGCAGCTGATGAATGTGTTGAAGTTCCATACATGGTAGCAAGTACAATTTGTTAATTGAAATTAATATTTGAAAGGTTGTGAAAGTATGAAATACATATCAGTAGAACAGTTTAGAAGTGCTGGTGAAAAAGTTACAAAGTGCATTATTGAATGGTGGGAACCAGAAGAAAACGACTTAGTTAAGGGTGTTAGTGGAACACACTTTTTAGGAGATGGATTTGTTAAAGGTGATATATGGGTTAGTGGTATTGGAAGTGTACCAACAGAAAGGATAAAAGGATATATACCTTTATTAACAACTAGTCATTTAATTGACTTTATAGAATGGAGAACAGGATATGCTATTGAAAAAATTGAATATGGACCAGCTGGTTGTTATTGGATTCAATTATTTGATGATTTTGGTTGTGATTCTCCAAGATGGGTAAAAGAAGAAATGTCTTTCAATGATAAAGAATTAATACAAGCACTATGGAAATGTGCATGTGAAGTCGCAACAGATACTTATTATGATAAAACTGAAGAAAGTAGGATTAAACATTTATTTAATGTTATTGAAAGATTAGAAGATGCAGGTATGCTCGATGTTGAAATTGAAGTATATACAGATGGAGAGTATAAGACAGTAGAAGATTTAGTTAATTCGTTAGAAGATGAATTAAGTTATGCAGCTGAAAGTTGTGAGTAATCAAATTGACTTTTGAATGGGTTGATTAAATGTTTAAAGAACATGATGTATTCCTGCAATACTACTTCATAAATGAAAATCAAAAATCCATGATGACATGCGCATTTTTTGAAGTTAAGACTTTATTTGATGAAGTATCAAAGAAGTATAACGACTGTGAAGTAGTAAATGCAAGATACAAAGAGAAAGAATCAAGTGTTAAAACGGTTGGAGAATTTAAAGACTGGATATTTTGGCAGAGCAAAAAGGAACAAATGAGTTTATTTTAGAAGGTGTAAATTATGAAAAATATAGAGAAAAGGAGTAATACCTAATTCCTAGTAGACTAGGTTATCCCACTGTGACGTCTGGGATGTAATTGATATAGACATGGTGCACCGCACAAGGAAGTTATCCACTACCGAATTAAGGTTAGTGGTTGGTATGAAACATGTAGTGTTATTTTCAGGAGGTTTAAGTAGTGCATATGTAGCTTATTTGGTGCTACAGGAACAAAAGAAAGAGGATGTGATTTTACTTCACACACCTACATATAGTGAAAATCATGATGCAGATACATTTAGACATGAGGTCGCAAGACACTTAGGAGTGCCTATAACAGAATGGGGATTAGGATTAGATATATGGGAGCTTATAGAAAAGAATAACTGTATACCAGGTCAATTTATACCATTCTGCACACAGCAGCTAAAACAGAAGATGAAAGAACAGTATTACAAATATCTTAAGTCTATTGGTGAAGAGTTCATTGAATATGTTGGATTTGGTGTAGAAGAATGGAAACGTGTACAAAAGGCTACAGCAAGAGCAGAAAGTATAGGAAGAAGAATAGAGTTTCCTATATTTGAACAGAAGATACCAGGTGAAGAAGTAAAACGTATCATAACAGAAGAATGGGGCATTAAGTTACCAAAGGCATACGAACATCTTAATCATAACAACTGTATACCATGTTTTAAAGCAGGAAAACAGTGGTGGAAGATTTATTGGAGACATTATAGAGAGCAATTCGATAAGGCAGCAGAGTATGAGGAAAAGATAGGATACACAGTATTTAAAGGTAAGTCGCTTAAGGAATTAGCTATAGAGTGGGAAAATGAAAGGCTAATTGAAGAAGAACAGGTAAATCTAAGTGATTTAATACCTTGTGAGTGCTGGTTATAAAGTAATCAAAATGAATTTTGATATGTTCCCGATATCTGTGTCGGGAACATGAAGATAAAATA
>DYCF01000100.1 GCA_019418225.1 Clostridiales bacterium
TTAGAGTAAATATATCTAATTTTAGTACGGCTATCTTATTTTAACAATACGTCTGGTTATTGTACGATTACTATGTTTATTGAAAAAGCTTGATTGTGATACAAAAATATATGTAGAATATCTCAGATAAACAAGCTACATCTTAACTAATTTATATTGACTACCACCAACAATCCACGCATGTGGAAACAGTAGTGAAATTATCACGTATTTGCAAGGGTTAGAGAGATTTTATTAATAAAAAATGTATGATTTGCCTACGATTTGCCTACGAAAATTTTACATGTTGGCAAAATAAAAGGACCTCATTGATATCATATGGGGTCCTTTTATTTCTATCCTTGTTTTCTTTTCATTGCCTTGTCAAATACATCCACTGTATTCTGCTTCATTTCGTCTGTATCGTGTACATATCGGCCATAGGTAGTTTTTATACTTGAATGACCTAAACGCATCTGTACGGACTTAGGGGATGCTCCTGCCTCAATCAGCATGGTAGCGTGTGTATGCCTCAACGAATGATAATCAAATGTTTCAATTCCTAATTTGTGATGTATAATTCTTGATGGGTATTTGAATGAATCCGTTGAGATATATTCACCATAATAAATATGGTTCTCTAATTGTTTCTTCCTAAACGACTTAAGGGCGTTGATTAATTCATCTGATACCTTAATTGTCCTATTTGATTGCTTTGTTTTTGGTGGTGCAAAGTACCATGAAGAGCGTTCTTGCTTTTTCCCTTTTACTTTGTATGCCTTACGAACATCAACACCAAAATTCCTTTTTACAATCTGATGATCTACTGTTATAGTCTTATTTTCAAAATCTATATTATCCCAAGTTAAACCAAATGTTTCTGATATTCTAAGACCTGCATACCATCCAATCATGATTGCAATTGAAAAGTGTGGTTTGTCCTTTAATTCTTCCATAATCGTATTGTACTGCTCTATGGTGATTATTTCCCTACCTTTTTCCTTATCGTATGCCTTTGCATATTTAACACGCTTACATGGATTATCTCTAACATATCCAAGGTTAATTGCATATTCAAAAGCCTGAGAGAGTGGAGCAATAAAATTTTCCACTGTACTCTTAGCAGCACCTTGTATTAATTTTTCATTTACATACTCTTGTATTGTGGCAGTTCCTAATGTAGCAAGTCTATATTGACCAAATGCCGGCTTTAAATGTACTTCAATAGCAGATACATTTCTGCATAACGTGTTGTATGCATTATTTAGTCTTGCATAGTTGTCTTGGTAGTAATCAAGGAAATCAGCTACAGACACATTGGATGGCTCAAAATGTTGTCCTGAGTTATTATATTCATTCAACGCTTGTATGCCTTTTTCTAAGGCTTCCCTTTTTGTTTTTCCACCAACTCTTTCCATCAACTTGAGCAGCTTCAAATGAATAATACCATTTGTCTCCACGTTTTCTTGCTGATATATCAGCCATAAATACCACATCCTTTTCTATTTTATTCTGTTTAAATTTTATCTGGTGTGGTATACTAAATTTGTGTAAGTGATAGTAATATCACACCATGAAAACCGTTTCCTGCGCCAACAGGAGCGGTTTTTTCTCTTATTCAAAATACTTCACATTATATGTGACTTTTGCATATCCAAAAGTGTTATTGCTCACATCACCAAATTCTACATTGGCAATCTTATCATTTACTGGTGATAGTATAAACGTCAATCCATTCTTTGAACCCTGTGTACCCTGTGTAGTATCGGTTATTCTTATACCAAACATTTCAGGTATATCATTTTCTTTTGTGTATTCAAAAGTATTTTCCCCTTTATTCCAATATTTATCAGAATAAATAGATGTTCTTATAACAGAATCGTCAGCAATGATAAATTCATAGTGATTCAGATCTTTGTCATAAGAATAAGTTTCAACCAGGTATTCACCACTAGGAGATTGTAAACTCCATGATTCTGTGCTTGCTGGTTCTCCCATTAAACTCTTCAGCTCACTTGATGATATTCTGCTGTATTGTTCTACGTTATCTACTACAGATACAGTTGATTCTTGAGTTAATTCAGTAGTAGAAGAGCATGCTTGTAAAAATAGTGCAGATAGGCAAACTGTGATAAATAGTATCTTTTTCTTTAATTTCATATTGCAAGATCTCCTTTACATATTAATTCGCATTTGAAAATATTTCCGTATCTAAATTATTTTATTCGCCTCCTTTTTTCTTAATAGTATTTATATCAAAGTAAAGAAAAAACACTTTACTATTTCATTAGTATAATATATGAAATCATAGCATATTTTTCTAATTCGACTTTAAAAATAACAAAAAACTACAAATAAATATATTGAATTGTCATAATAGGTAAAGCAAAAAAAAATGAAAATTAACATAAAAAAATATATTATTTTGTTGTAATTTATAATAATAAAGCTTATTCTATAAAAGAACATATGTTCTATTTGGCAACAGGGGGGTGTGCTTAATGAGTGATTACGAACAAAAGTTAAGTAGATTAATTAAAAAATTAAGTAACTGGGAGAAAAAATTCTTAATACGTTTTATTTACATAAAGTTTGGTAAAAAGGAGGATGATGATTAATCATCCTCTCAGGCTGTAGACAATTAACTTTTCCATAGTATTTTACTAGTCTAGAAA
>DYCF01000101.1 GCA_019418225.1 Clostridiales bacterium
ATAGTTTACTAAAATCTATCATTTTGTAGTATTTGTTTTTCAAAGTACAATGTTTTGTTTGTCGCTTGTGTTCCCTGCGACTTGTATAATAATACACTATAAAACTACCAATGTCAACTTTTTTTATCAATTTATTTTATTAACCTATTAATAGTTTTATCAAACCCCATAAATATAATTATTTTTGCAGCACTTCTATTCTTTTTTCCTTATTTTTACTGCTCGTCCTTCAATATATCCACGCTTTCCCTGTGGTTCTAATTGAAATCTATATCCATCTTCATCCCATACATATCCCTCTTCACTTGGATTATACTGCATAATATAATTTTGCAAATCCAATACTTCTTCCATAAAATATTCATCTTCATAAGGCTGACTTTGAAAAATCATCATTAATTGACTAGGTAACTCTATACACTCAAATCCTTCTGGTATGTCACTATTATAATCATATGGTACTTCTACTCCTTGTACATAAATAGATGTCCCTTCTCTCCTATATTTACCACTTAACCATATTCCCATAGGTTCATTTAATGCATCCTTAATGCTACATAATACCCCCCATACATATTGGCACCTCTCTATTTGCTCTTGTTCAAATTCAAAATAATTAGTGGCCTTAATGCCTCTTTTTATAATCAATTTTCTTTTAGGAAATTCCATAAGATACTTTATATAATCCAATCTTAATTTTCTAGTTTCCTCTAATGCACCCATTTCTATTTTTTTCATTGTGACATATTCTTCTTTTACTGGTGAGGATTTATACAAAGGAATTGCTACTTTCTTCTTTTGATAACGTTTAGGTGAAATTCCAAATTCTTTATTAAAAGCTCTCGTAAATCCCTCATGTGAATCAAATTGAAAGTCTAATGCAATATCCAAAATCTTAGTTTGCTCATCTCTAATCCTTAAAGCCGCCTCCGATAATCTTAAAGCGCGTATATACTCAAAAGGTGTTTTCCCTACATACTGATTAAATATCTTAGTTGCATATCCTGGTGAATAACCACAGCTTTGTGCCAATTCATACAAAGTAATTTCTTCTTTGTCATGTTCCTTAATATAATCTTGCATCTTTTGTACTGCTATTACATTTTCCCATTCCCTATTCATTTTACTTTCCCCATTTCTATTGAAAATCGCATTCCAAGTCAAGAAATTATATTTATTTTTTTATATCCTAATATTAGTTTTACACTTTCTATTATACCTAAATATATAAAGGAGAACTGTCTTATGTTAATACAAACAAATTTACGAAAACATCTTATACAACTCTGCGAAGTTATCAAAGCTCGACCTACTGGCTCAATTAGCAATCAAGAAGCTACTACTTACCTTGAAACTATACTTCTACAAGAAGGTCTTAGTGTTACTAAACAAGCCTTATCAAGTATCGACTGGCATAATTATAGCGCATCTCTTACTATCAATAACTTAAACTGTCCTATTGTTACATCCAATTATTCTACGCCTTGTAATATTTCAGCACCCTATGTATGTATTGATAATCTAAAAGCTTTAAAAGCATCTTTACTAACTAATAAAATTCTTGTAATGCATGGTAATCTTTGTAAGGAATCTCTCATGCCCAAAAACTTCCCTTGGTACAATCCAGAAGAACATAAAGAAATTATTCGTATTCTAGAAGAAAAAAATCCACTCGCAATTATTACTGTTAGTTTCCATGATACATTGCCAATTCCAATTATAGAAGATGGAGATTTTAATATTCCTTGTGCTGTAACCTCCATGTCAGAACTTCCATTCTTACTTAGACATCAAGCTGAAATACTTACTTTAAAACTTAATACAAAACGTACTCAAACAACCTCTTATAACATCATTGCTCACTATGGCCATGGCCCTAAAAAAATTTCCTTTTCCGCTCATATTGATACAAAACCAAATACCCCCGGTGCCTTAGACAATGGAACAGGGGTTGCTACACTTCTTACAATAGCTACACAATTAAAAAATATCCCTTCTCCTTATGAAATAGAACTTGTATTTTTTAACGGTGAAGACTCTTATAACTGTGTTGGCGAATCAACTTATGTTTCAACCTATCTTAATTCTAATGATTATATCTTTGCAGTAAATATAGACGGCGTTGGATTAAAAAATAGTAAAAACACATATTCCTTCTATGAATGTAGTAATGAATTCATCTCATCTATTCAAAATATAGCCAATTCCTTTTCTGATTTAGAGGAAATAGAACCTTGGCCTCAAGGCGATCATATGCTTTATGCTATGAATGGTATTCCTACATTATCTATGACCTCTAGTAACATATTTGATATTTTAGATGATGTCATTCATACCGAAAAAGATACTTTCGATTTAATTGATTTTATCACTTTAGAAAACGTAGTAAATTTCTGTTTAAAACTAATTAGTTTTTAAACAGAGTAGAAAAGTAAAATTTTCTTAGACAAATCGAGTAGGAGGATAACCATTAATTGATTATCCGACCTCTCACACCACCGTA
>DYCF01000102.1 GCA_019418225.1 Clostridiales bacterium
TTACTTTGTGGTTCTAGCATTATACTTCAACTCCTATCGTATTTGGTCCATAAATCGTTTGTAACTCTATTTGTAGTGTAATTATTTTATGCTCTTGAATTACATTTACTGCATCTACATTTACAATATATGGATTTACTAATAACGCATCCTTTACATATTCAAATAGATCATATTGGCTAGGTGTATCATTAGGCTTTTTACCAATGAATTGTTCAAACTCAATACCATAATCATCATAATATGCTCTATAACGGTAGCGCTCTACTCTCAATGTTTTCCATACCCATACTTTGATTGCATCATTTCCTGTCACATATTTATGATTACCATTTCTATCATATTGATAGGTATCTCGTTGAAAGTCCCAAGCTAACTCTTTGCATAGTGGCAGGTTTTTATTTACGTCAATGCTACTTGGTGTATTCCCTTTCATAAATGGATTACTCATTGCCGTCTAACCTCCTACATTTTCCATATACAAAGTACTGCTCTGCTGTACTTTCATCATCACCTACTATCGGAATTAACATTACTTTATCGCCTATATGCCATGTATCAGTCATAATTCTGGTCTTTGTGTAATCATTATGAATTTCATGTGTATGGCTAGAAAACTCTGCATATCCCCCACCACCTGCTCTTGGTTGCGTTTCTGAAATGATATGACCTTTAGATTCTCTATAATGCCCTTGTAACCAATATTCATCAACCCACAAAAAGTTACTATTTAATTCCATTCCATTGAACGATACAACTAGATTCGGAGGTGGTGATACTATCGTACCAATTCCCGGCATTGCTTGCTTGCCTGCATTTCCGCCCACGTTACTCATGATACCTAATATTCCTGTATAAGGATCATTGTTTTTCTTCGGCACTTTCACCCTCTCCTTCCTCTGGTTCTCTGATGTACTCTAGATTCAATTCCATTGTATGTGTATTATTTTCAAATGTATGAGTGTCAGACTTAATGAAGAATACTCCTTTTAGTTGCTCTTCTTCAATTACTACAGAATAGCCTGCAATACATTGTATATTCCCTAGTGCAGAAATACTTGAGCCCATTTTAATTCCTTTAATTTTCGCCTTAGCTTTAGCTGCATTATCAACAGGAAACTTTGGCTTTTTAGGTGTACTTGTTGTACTAGACTTTTTCTTTTTAGTCGCTTTCTTTTCCTTTAGTTCTGGCTGATTTTTATATATATCTTGGAAAATACCATATTTTTTTATTAGCTCATCCTCATTATCTATCCGAATTACATTACCTACTGCATCAACAGTTTTTACTCGGTTTACCATTTCTTCAATAGACTCTGAATGTGATGAGTTTATTACATCGTATGTATCTCTCGCTATATAGTCTTCAATGATTGTCCCTTTTTCAATCAAGTTAATTCCACCTTCTAATAATATTGCAGTGAAATCTTTTTGAATATCAGCCTTTGTTTTCTCAAACAACATTTGAAAAACTTCTGTACATGTTTTTTTATCTGCTACAAAGTTTACTACTGTAGATATTTCTGGCAAAGTTCCAACAGGCACTTCAACCTCTGCACATACACGCTTGAAAGCATCAACTACATTTGTCGCATTAAACACTAAACTTACTTTAGACTTTGCAAGGTATATCATTCCATCGTAACAAGTAATATCATAGGTGTTATCATTAGTATTCCTTTTTCTAAAGAATACACGCCCAGTAAATATCTTTGCATTATCTACTGTCACTTCAATACGATCACCTAAATCAATTAAATAATTTGGAAATGATATGTCTTTAGGATTATAGGCATATGAAAACTCTAACTTTCTAGCAGCTTCTTCTCTATCACCGCTCCATGTGAACTTAGAAATAAGATGTGTAATATCTACTCTTTCATCCTTTTCATTAATATGTTCTATTAGTGTAATCATAGTGGCCACTCCTTACCATTCATTTTTAATGACCGCTTAGATACTTGTAAAACTGCACCAATTGGACTTTTACCAGCTTTAACCATCATCTTATACATATTTAATGCCTTTTTGCCTTGTTCAGCTATTGGCATTATTTTTGATACTGCCTTATTAGCTGTATCCATAAAATGTTCTTGTGGATATGCTGTTATTGCTTGCTCTTCTGGAGCTTCTGCGATTCTACTATGTAAGCCTGTAGTATCATTTTTTATCTCTGATGTTGGTTTTATGTATCTATATTCCTTGAGTGTCATCTCATAATACACATCACTTGTACCATCATGCTCATCATGATTAAATGACTCAATTGTACAGTACATAGAAATCGATGTATTTGAAATTGAAATCTTACATGGCTTACCACTTGTAGCAAATCCATCAATTTTCCTTACTAGATTATAAGGATTTGTTT
>DYCF01000103.1 GCA_019418225.1 Clostridiales bacterium
ACTTCTAGTCTAACAGTAAAAATGGCTGTAGACAATGTAATTGTCTACAGCCTGATAGGTGCTACCCATAGGGTAGCACCTCAGATTGTTGACAAATGAATTTTCCCAAAATAAACTCACAAATTAAGTGAGGATTATTCAAGAAAATCTATTAAAATAGGGGTAAAAAGAGCAGTTTAGGTCCATTTTTACCTCTGTTTTCTATTTCTAGACTAGTAAAATACTATGGAAAAGTTAATTGTCTACAGCCTGAGGTGCTACCCATAGGGTAGCACCTATTTTTATAAACTAATTACATCATCAAATTCAATATGATTGGCATCTTTCCAAAGTCGGTCTAATGTATAAAATGCCGCATCTTCTTCATCTAAAATGTGTACAATAACCTCACCATAATCTAGTAAAATCCACTGAGCGGTTTGATACCCTTCTTTATGAATAGGTGCTTTATCTGCAAACGCTAAGACAACCTCCTCAACCTCATCCGCAATAGCCTGTGTTTGTCTCACATTCGGTGCTACTGCAATAATAAACATTTCTGTAAGCGGTGTCAGTGTTCGTACATCAAGTACTTTTAAGTCCAAAACCTTTTTCTTATTAATTGCTGTTACAATTTGTTTAGCAAGTTCATGTGTAGAATAATTCAAGCCAATCCCCTTTCTTTGATATAACTATATTCTTTTAATCGAACTGCTTATAATATTCTATGAGTTCTTGTGTAATAGGATGCACTTCTTGTTTTAAAATATTCGTAACATAATTGTAAGAAGATTGAAGTGCTTTATACATTGCACGATCTAAATTATAATGAGCTAAATCTTTGATTTGCTCTTTACCTTTATAAGTGCCACGTCCTTCCTCTGTCATATCTGCTAAATAAATAATTTTATCTAAATCTGTCATATTATGGCGTCCTACTGTATGATAACGAATACTATTTAAAATTGACGGTTTACTAATCCCCCAGTTTTTTTCTAAAAGTGCAGCTCCTATCTTACCATGCGCTAAGTCAATATGCTGCTTTTCAAACTCATCCAGTTCTATATGATATAGTTCACATAGTCTTTTTTGTTCTGTCTTTCCTAATTCTTTAGCAATATCATGGAATAACGCTGCAATAAACGTTTCATCATAATCCATATGGTGATACTTTGCATACTCCAGAGCCATCTCTACAACGCCCCTTGTATGAGCATAACGCTTTGGTGAAAGCTTTGTTGCAACATAGTCATACATCTGAGCACGTTCCTCTTCTGTAAGGCAAATCTTATACTCATAAAGGTTATATTTCTTAATATAGTTTTCAACCTCTTCTGGTACTAAGTATTTAATAGGTCTCATTGCATTAATCCTCTCTCTAATATTAGATGATGAAATAGCAAGTGCAGGTACTTCTAAAAAATGAATATTGGTTTCATATTTCCTTTTAAGTTCCTCTACTTGTGCAATAAGTTCAGCCTTATGATAACCGGGTCTTGTCACCGCTACAAAATCACACAATTTTAAAAGTTCTTCTGGTGATTTCCATGTTAAAATCTTTTGTACCGCATCAGCACCTGTAATGAAGTAAAGCTTCACGTTATCACCATAAATCTTCTTTAATTCTTTAATTGTATCAACCGTGTACGTAACGCCTTCCCTTTCCATCTCCAGACGGGATACTTTAAAATGAGGGTTTTCTGCTGTAGCAAGTACTGTCATTAAATAACGATGCTCACTGGTTGTCATATTAATATGCGATTTATGTGGTGGATGCCCCGTTGGTATAAAAAGCACTTCATCAATGCCAAATTCATGTCTTACTTCTTCAGCTGTTACAAGATGCCCTATATGTATAGGATCAAAGGTGCCCCCCATAATCGCTAACTTTCTAATAGGTGAAACTTGTTGTTCCATAATACTCTCCTTATATTTAATAAAAACTTTTACAATTTATTTTATTATAACCTATTTTTTAGAAATTATATAGAGTTTGTCCAAATAAAAAAGTGGCTCCGCCACGTTCAGCAACTTATAGCCTACTTATCACACTAT
>DYCF01000104.1 GCA_019418225.1 Clostridiales bacterium
TTTTGTTTTGAAAGTTCATGGAAAAGGACTAGCAGAAATGCTAGTCCTTTTTTGTATGACAAAATAAGTTCATAAAAAATCACTAAGTTTTATGCAAAATAAGACGAATCATTAATTAAATACGGTTTATAAATTTATGGGGGTTCGTATGGAGACAAATAATATAATAATTAATCAAGTTGGATATTTACCAGAACAAAGAAAGATAGCATTTTTTAAAAGGGGAGATATAGGAAAGGCATTTAGTGTTATTAATGTAGAAAATGGGAAGGTTGCATATATTGGAAAGATATTAAGCTTAGAATATAGTGAGATTGCAGATGAGGAAGTTGCAATAGGGGATTTTTCAAAAATTAAGGAAGTAGGGGAGTATAAAATAATTAATAGCAGGAGAGAAAGCTCTTATTCTTTTACAATTGGAACGGATATATATCACAATGTTTTGAAAGACAGTGTACGATTTTTTTATTTGCAACGTTGTGGGGAAATGATTGAAGAAGAATATGGTAGCAAGTGGGCACATCCAGCATGTCATATAGGTTTAGCAACTGTTTATGGAAGTACACATAAAATAGATGTGACCGGTGGTTGGCATGATGCAGGAGATTATGGAAGATATATATTAGCAACTGCAAAGGCAGTAGCAGATTTATTTTTAGCATATGAGGCAAATCCAGAAGCGTTTCAGATAGACTTTAATGTACCTAGAAGAGAGAAGAAAATGTCATATTTATTAGAAGAAATAAAAGGACAACTTGTTTGGATGTTAAAAATGCAGGATCCTATAAGTGGGGGAGTGCATCATAAGGTAACTTGCGCTCATTTTCCAGGTTATGCGGTAATGCCGCAAGATGAAGTGAAAGAACTCATTGTATGCCCTATTTCAACAATGGCTACAGGAGTATTTGCGGCAGTCATGGCCATGGCTTATGAACATTATAATAAAATCGATAGTGTGTTTGCTAATAAATGTTTAAAAGCAGCAGAAATGGCATGGGGATATTTGGAGAATACGCCAGAGGGCGGCTTTAAAAATCCAATAGATATTACAACAGGAGAATATGGTGGGGACAGTGATTTAGATGAGCGTTATTGGGCAGCAGCACAGCTCTTTAAGGCTACTGGTAAAGAAAAGTATGCTAAAACAGCGACAGAATATGCGACAATGGAAGCATTAAGTCCAACAGATTTAGAACACTTAGAAGATGGAGATACGTTACATCAAAGTAAAAAGAAAAGGTTAGAATTTTCTTATGGTTGGAAGGGGACAGGAGCTTATGGCGATAAGGCATATTTATATTCTAAGGATGGCGATGAAGCAGTAAAAGAAATTATTAGAAGGAGAGTTATAGCACGTGCAGATCAGATAATTTTTGCTGCGACACAAGATGGTTATCGTATATATCCAGTAAGTCAAATATATGTGTGGGGAAGTAATATGTATATGTTGATGTTAGCTCTTTTCTTAAAGGATGCTTATGAAATAGATGCTAAAGAAGTTTATTTAGAGCAAGCTCATAGATATATAGATTATTGTTTTGGGGCAAATCCACTTAGTTTAAGTTATGTAACAGGGTATGGAAAAAGGTATGCGCAGCATCCACATCATAGGCCTTCAATAGCACGAGGAGAAGCAATACCTGGAATGTTAGTAGGAGGACCTAACGAATGGCTTGCTGACCCTGTTGCACAGAAGAGATTACAGGATGTACCAGCAGCTAAGTGTTATATAGATGATTATGAAAGTTTTGGAACAAATGAAGTGGATATTTATTGGAACTCTATGCTAGTATGTGCACTTGTAAGACTTAATATGGTATAAAGAGATAGCTTAAAACAAAACATTATATAAAGGTAATAAGTAGAGGTAGTTAAATAGGAACAACAAAAAGATAATAAAAAATAAAAAAAGGTATTGACGTATGTAAACAAATGGTGTAATATTATACAAGTCGCAGGGAACACAAGCGACAAACAAACATTGTAC
>DYCF01000105.1 GCA_019418225.1 Clostridiales bacterium
ATAGTGTGATAAGTAGGCTATAAGTTGCTGAACGTGGCGGAGCCACTTTTTTATTATATGAATGTAAATAAAAATTAACGTTCCCATCCTCGCAGACTATTCGTTATGCGACAGTAAGTTACCTTAGAGATATAGAGGTAGCTAAATCTGGGCTATAAGTGTAATAATACATTTAGATGAGCGATACCAACGGTTCGAGGATTTTATTTAAAAAGCGAGTTGAGAAATACTCATAAGAGACACCCTTGAAGTGCCCACTGTCAAGTAGACAGTGGAAATAATAAAAATTTGTGTCGCCAATCACATCATGTGGTTGGCGATATTTTTATGCTGTTTTATTTTTTAGATAATCTCTATATTCTATAGGTGTCATACAGTTAAGACGTTTTTGATACCTATGATTGTTGTAATAATCTATATACTCTATAATTGCTTGCCCTAATTCTTCGTAAGTATCAAATCTTCTGAGATAATACATCTCAGATTTTAACATGCCCCAAAAGGCTTCCATTGGTCCATTATCAATACATCTAGCTACTCTAGACATACTTTGTTTCATTCCAGTTTGATCTAACTTTACTTTAAATATTTTAGAGGTGTATTGAAATCCTCTGTCACTATGGAATAGTGGCTTTGCATCAGGATATGTCTTATGTGCTATATCAAATGTTTCAAAGACAAGTTTATTATTATTTGAACGACTAAGCACAAATGCTACAATACTTTTATCAGAAAGATCTAGTATAGCACTTAAATAAGCTTTATTTCCTGTACCATATTTCATTTCAGTTACATCAGTAAGCCATTTTTCTCCAAAGGTTGATGATGAAAAATCTCTTTTCAGTATGTTTTCAGCTGTAACTTGAGGTGTTGATTTAATATATGTCTTTCTTTTTCTTCTACATACTGATTTCAAGTTTAGAGCATTCATTAAACGATAAATCCGTTTTTTATTTACATGAAAGCTATGCTCACGATTTAGCTTTATTGTCATTTGACGATAGCCTAAAATACCGTTCTTTTCTTCATATGCTGTTTGAATAATAGGTAATAATTCTTTATTAAATAGTTCATTTTTATTTTCTTTACGATTAAGCCATTTATAATAAGAACTTCTTGAAATACCTGCAATCTCACAAAGTTCACTAATTGAAGATTGATTTTTTTTATTGAAGTATTGAATGGTACGATAAATAGATTCATTTTTTACTAGGCTTAGTACCCCCTCCTTTCGATTTCTTCCAGCTTTTTTAAAAAAGCGTTTTCTAGTTCAGCTCTTCTGATACGAGCTTGTAATAACTTATTTTCAGCACGTAATTTTTCTATTTCAGACATTTCTTCTTTAGGCTTTTTACGTCCACGCTTATCTTGAAGTGCTTCGGCACCATTAGCTTCATATTTTTTGCACCAAGAATATACTTGCTGATAAGATACATTATACTTTTTAGCTGTCTCAGCATAATTATTTTGAGATTCTATACAATATTTAACGATTTCTACACGTTCACTATAAGTTGTTTTACGTCCATTAGTCATGATTAGATTTCCTCCAGATTTATAAGCTTTAAGCTCATCATGACTATTATTGTACTTTAAAATCCATCGACTTACAGTATCCCAAGAAGGAATTTTGAATTTAATAGAAAGTTCCTGTAAGCTACCTTCACCCTTTAGGTAAGATTCAACAACCTTTCTTTTAAACTCTGTCGTATAACTATTATTACCTGTAGACAAAAAGACTTCATTACCAAAAGCTTTATATTTAGCAATCCATTTACGAAATGGGGATCTAGTTACACCATATTTTGATGCAATAGTATCTAAAGATCCTTGTCCAGTTAGGTATTCCTGAACTGCTTTTAACTTATCTTCAGGTGTTACATTTCTATTTCCTGACATAAAAAATACTCCTCCTTATAGTAGACAGTTTTTAGGCGTTTGCGAAACGCCGTAACCCGTATAAATACGGGATATTTTTTTGTG
>DYCF01000011.1 GCA_019418225.1 Clostridiales bacterium
TACCGTAAAGATTACCAGCACCAAACCTAGATGATAAATCTTGAATAGGTGTAGAACATATATTGTCTATTCCTATCAGCTCAGCCAACATTGAAATGTATTTACTCTTGCCAGTGTCACCGCTGCCAAACAATGCAAGTGACTTTTTACACATATTCGCATTGTAATTTGAGATGATTAATCCAAACCATTCTTGCAAGGTAGCTTTTAGATCCTCGTCGCCCTCTGTTAAAGTTTCAAGATATTTTAGCCATACTTTAGGCTCTTGGGCATCTGGATTATAATTCGCATCACATTGAAAAGTTATCTTGTAATCAGGACTATGCTCCATTAATTCATCTTTTTGTATGTCATATAGGCCATTTCTAAAGTTGATTAAGTTTGACTCATTGTTAAGGTCTTCAAATCTTACAAAAACGTTATCTGTTAGAATGTCCTTATAGGTGTCTTCCCACTGTTTAGGCCTTCTAATATCCAGCGGTATAAATTCTTTTATCTTAGACTTTAGTTCGCCAGATGAAATATGCCTGTAGCAACCATCTTGATACCAGTAAACAAATTCTGTTTCAGACCCTTGCTTTTTAACTATGAAATAATCACTTGTCTTTCTTATATGCTCAGCTAGTAAGCTTGAATTAACACACAAAGTACCACGGTCACTATAATAAAGATAATTACCGCCATCCTTTGCAATCTCTCTTGCTTTTTCATCATTCAACATTCCCATTACTTTATTTGTTGCAGTTTGAAAATTAATATTTTCTGTTACCATGAAAAACTCAATAGGTGAAAAGTATGGTTTCTTTGGCGCTATCTTTGTTTTTTCTTTTATGTCTTGGTGCTTCTCTAAATAGGTCTCTAAACAATCACATGACCATGTTTGAAAACCATTGTAATTATACTCAGCATCATAAACATAAAAATCTTTACCGCCACAAATAGGGCAAGTGATAGCGTTTCTTTTCATGCCATAGCCATCACTTGAAGCTTCTCCAGTAAGGCCAAATCTCATTGATATATGTTCTATTAAGTTAAATTCCTCGTTAGCTACTTCATATTTTTTCTTTTTCTCATTCATTCTTTCCCTCATTTTTTGTAATTTAAAAGGCGGTTGGATTATGCCGCCTTTATTGGATTGGATTATTTATGTTTATGTTAGTTTAATTTACTTAGTTTATTATTGTTTAAGTATTAAAATGGAAGAGCATCATCTTCATCTGGTACATTAGGCGTAAATGCTCCATGTGTTCCACTTGGCTCTTGTGCGTCACCTTGTTGTTGCTTGCTTCCACAAAATTCAACTCTTTCAACCATTACTTTAGTATATGTAATCTTTGTACCGTCTTCTTTCTCACCTGTATCCACTTGAATACGGCCTTCAATAAGAATTTCTTGACCTTTTCTAAAGTAATTTGCTAATAGCTCAGCTGTTTTACTAAATGCAGTACAGTTTATAAAATCAACACCATCTTTTATCCTATTAACTGCTACACTAAAATTGGTATATGATACTGGATTTGCTGAATTACTATAAGCAATTTCAATATCTCTTGTAAGTCGCCCCTTTAAAATAACCTTATTCATTTGTTATACCTCTTCTTTCTTGTCTTCTAGCCCTTCATAGCCTTTTACTATTTCATCATATTGAGCCTTTGTCATATTGACTGGGTCAACATTATGCTTTTTCCTAATTAATGCGTCTACACTTGTTTTGTCATAACCCTTTTTAGATGCTATTGCGTACATTCTATTTAGTTGCGCTTGGCTCAGCGTAGTCTTGCCTTTAGGGGGCGTATTTTTTTTATCATTCGTCACCGTAGGATTAAGTGCATCATTCTCTACGATTTCAAAAGCAACCATTAATAAATATCTTCTTTGATATGTTTCAACTGCACCTACATTTTGTATTGCGTGGCAACCTTTTAATGTCGCCTCAGCTTGTGGACTTGTAAATACAATTACTTCCTCTGGCATTTCAGCATTGATTACCTCAAGCATAGCTAAATCACTTGTGAATGTTGTTCTAGTAAATAAACCATGCTTTTCACATAACTCATTAATGCTTGGGAGAAAATCTGATAACTCAAAGTATGTAAACCCTGCAAATTTATTATTACCAGACTTCTTAAGCTTCATATTTTGCAATTCAACTCTACATTTTTGCAATTTCTGATATACGTTCATGTTTTAGCCTCCTATCTCTTTCTGTTCTTTACAAGTTCCTTGTAGTTCCTATAGTAGTAATAAAACTCCTCCAGTATCTTCGCGTAGGTCTCACCATCATCACTTACAAATACAGTTCTAAAGTTGTACCTATTGCCACATTGCCAAGATTGTAAAGTATAGTAACAGTGCTCGCCTATATTAGCGACCTTTCGGTTTTGCTTCTCCATATCACGAGCACTAACTTTCTTTTCTTTCAGCCGCTTCATGCTTGAGCAGTTCTCTATAAGTAGCACGAATTGATTTGCTAATTTACTAGCAGTATCAAATTCCTTTTCAATCCTTCCCCGGTCATGCATTATGTTGCCATACAATTCATCAACATTTGCCTTTCGCTCTATAACGCATAATCCAGAGAAGTCTTTACCCTCTATACAAAATGAATAGTCTGCATAATCCATTTTTCTGACTTCATATTTAATACTTAAATCATCAAGCTTAGAAATAATATGAGCGTTTTCTTTCTCTCTGGTATCAATTAATATTGTTACCTTCTTCATAAATGTTTTCTTATCCATGAGCTACAACCTTCTTGTCATTGTTCATCTTCTTGTGTTTTCTCTTCTAATTTAGGCTTTGCTGAATAGCAATAATGGAACGTGTCCACATAATCGCATTTTGTTAAAAATCCTTTTTTAATTTCATGTGTAGTAGCATACTCACTTTCAGCTATTCTATTTTTAAAAATCTCATAGCATTTCTCAGTATTAAATTTTAGGCGAACCTCTCCATCAAGTTCTTTATAAATATCAAACATTTCATCAAATTCTGCTCTTTCAGCACTTAATGTTTCAGTAAGGGCCTCAGCATGTTTTTTATGTAAGTTAATTTCCTGCTTCATAGCCTCATATCTTTCAAGGCTGATTGTTACACTCTCTGTCATGACTACCTCCTAATATATTACCCGTACTTCCTCTGGGACTTCTTTAACTGTTAAACCTTCAATGTTTACTAGCTCACCTGTTTCAATGTCTACAATTCCACCATCAGTAACAGCTAATTGCTTTTTAAAGTCAGCCCATTTAAAGTCTTTAGTTTCCTTAGTAGCTATAAGACCATCCATACCTTTTTCTTCTGCCCAGGCTAATAACTTTGATTTGTCATAGTCGATTGTCTGTGTTGCCTTCTTAATAACTACATCACCATTTAGCAATGTTACTTTTTTCTGCGTCTTCGTATCTGAACTTGCTGGCACTTCATAAAATAGTGCTACTAACTGCCCCAATAAAAATGACCTTTTATCTGTAAGTGGTAGTCTCTTGCTTTCGTAGTTATCCTTTAATGCTTCTTGCTGTGCTGCGTAAATCTGTGTTAATTCTTCAATGCTGTAATCAATTTCTTTGATTTCTTGCACAAGATTATCCATAGCAGCTTTTTTCTGTACTACTGCTGGATCAATTTCTATTGTTTTCTTTGCCATGATTTTCTCCTACCTATATTTGTATTTTTGTATTATTACCCTTACAATATATTTATCAGCTCTGCAAAGTTGAAATATATAAAGAAAGGGTTGTATATATATGTCTATCTATCAAGACCCAATTAAACTTATAAAATGCGAATTTCTTAGTTGTTGGCATGTTATTGCATGCCACTATTTTTTTTGATTTCTAAGCATATTCTCGATTTTTTTAAGTATGGCTGTTTGGTACATTAACTCTCTTGCGACATAACAATCGGGGTTAACATTTACTTGGAGCCCTTCTTCTTGCCTAGCCTTTTCTGCTGCATTTCTTATCTGTTCTTCATAGACTTTAATTGCATCATATATAGATATTTCATTATTCATGTGCTCTCTACTCCTCTGCCTTAAGTGTAATATATCTAGCTTCTGCCTTAATAGCCTCAATAAAAGCTTGTTCTAATAAGCTATAACTATTACTGAGATGCTCTGGCATTTCACTTGGAAGAATATCTTTCATTTGAAGTGCTACTTCATCTCTCTTTTTAATTAATCCTTCAATTCTTTTTCCAGCTAAGTAAACCTCAACGTTATCCTTATCCATGTTTTATTATTCCTCCACTTCAAATCTTTCAAATGCAAACTGTACTGCTGATTGTAATAACTTCCCTAAGCTAACACCTGTTTGCTCCTTCATTTCTACTAGCATTTCATATGTAGCGATATCTACCATTACGGCTCTGTAGCCTTCTGCTTTTGCTTGCTGCTTAATAGTAAATTTATCTGTCATTATCATTCTCCTTTTTCAAGCTATATTCTATTAACACTCGAGTCATTTCAATATTTCCTTTAGTAGCTGCTTCTACTCAAGGCTTTTTTACATGCTTTATAATCTATTCATCTTCTCTTTTCTAGCTACAATGGGTTGTCCAAACCGCCAAGATATATACAAGACAACTATCAAAATGAGAATATATTGTATACTCATGTTAGCCCCTTTCTAAACGCTTAATCTTATCTGAGCATTAGCGCCTTGAATCATTAACTAAAGCTCTTCACTCTGTTCCCTTCTTCTCTTCTAAATTCATTAATTAGCTGTATGAGTTCTACACTTGTTATGCTAACTTCCGCTTGTCCATCTGCTCTATTAATACTACTGGCGTGTTGTCACCAGTAGCTAATGCCCTACTCATTTGTTGATTTACTATTCTCATTCCTTTCATCTTTTGTACGTTGCTACTCCACTTTCAGCTATAGGTTGTAATATTATAGTTTATACCCTCACACCTAGCAGGTTGGTTCCTAATATTCTTTTGTATACTACTATCATATTTATTCATATGTAACACTAAATTATCTTTTTCTCTTTCTCTTTATACTTAATCCCTAAGTACTTTTCAAAAGCTTGCTTAGCTTTCTTCTCTAATTTCTCACGTTCCTCTGATGTAGCCTCTTCTATAGGTTTACCATTTAGTAAAATTATATATTTCATATCATCACCTCAATATATAATATTCAAGTCTCATTGTGTCCTATTCTGTTTTTTATTTTAGTTGACCTTTTATGTATCTTTCTTTTTATCTATCTTATTTGATTTTTGTTGTATGGTGTTTAGTCCATTTGAAATAACCATTCCATAAATAGTTCCTGCTAAATGTACGGCTTGGAATTCAGTTAATTCAAAAACACCTTTTATAATTTCTTCTATAGCATTTTGTCTATCTAGTATCATTTTAAGTACCTCCAATTTTTGTTGCCATGAGATAATCATATATCTCTAAGATTAAATTGTCAATACATGGATTTTATTTCTTGTTGCTAAGAGATTTTTTTACTGATATAATTATTTGTAAAGGAGGTTCACAATGAATAGATTAAAAGATTTAAGAAAAACTCTTTCTTTAAAGCAAGGAGAATTTGCTCAACGAATATTTACTACACAAGGGCATATATCTGATATAGAAAATGGTAGGAAAGAATTGTCAGATAGGACTATAAAACTAATATGTCTAGAGTTTGATGTAAATGAAGAATGGCTCCGCACAGGAAAAGGTGATATGTTTAAAGAAAATGATATTGATAGTTCTTTAGCTTATGCTTTTGGTAAGTTATCTGCTATAGAAAATCCAGACGTTAAAAAAGCCCTGCTTTTATTAACAGAACTCACTGATGAGCAACTTATCTATCTTGCTAATATGGTACAATCACTAAGAGGGCCTGCTAAATAGCACGCCCTCTACTTTTATTTACATATCCTAATATATAATCATGAATTAACTTCAATACCCTTTCACTTTCTATACTATCAATTAACTTCATTATTTCCTGCTTCAAATAAATCACTCCTGCCGTTTATCGAACATATGTTTGTTTTTATTTAATTATAATTAATTTGTTTTTATTAGTCAATAAAGATAATATACTATTTTATAAGGAGGGCTAACTATGAATGTTGCTTTATATATAAGAGTCTCTACAGAGGATCAACTAGAATTCTCGCCAGATGCTCAAAAAAAGTCTTTAATAGAATATGCTAAAAAGAACAACTATCAAATAGATGAACGCTATATTTTTATGGATGAAGGTATAAGTGGTACCTCTGCAAAACGCAGACCTGCTTTCATGAGAATGATTGCAACAGCCAAGGCCAAGCCAAAACCATTTGATGCTATACTTGTACATAAATTTGACCGTTTTGCTCGCTCTAGAGAAGATTCTGTCGTTTATAAATCCTTACTTAGGAAAGAATGTGGTATTAAAGTAATAAGCATCACAGAGCAATTAGAAGATGATAAGTTTTCTGTTATTCTTGAAGCTATGCTTGAAGCTATGGCAGAATATTATTCCCTAAACTTAGCTGATGAAGTAATGAAGGGGATGATTGAAAAAGCTCAACGTGGTGGATTACAATCAAGGCCAGTATTAGGCTATGATATTATGCATAATAAAAGACTTATAAATAAACAAGAAGCTGACGTTGTAAAAAAAATATATGATATGTGTATCAATGGAGAATCAACTAGTACAATAGCAAAACACCTTAATAGATTAGGTTATAGAAATAAGACTGGAAATAATTTTGATGCTAAAAGAATTAAATATATACTAGAAAATCCTGTATACATGGGTGTGAATCGTTGGAACTACTCATCTACAAAAGGTAGTAAAAAAGTTATTAAAGAGCAAAAAGATTGGGTAATTGTAGAAAATACACATGAACCCATTATAAATAAAGACATCTGGAATAAGGCTCAAGAATCACTTAGTATGTGGCACAAAGATATAATTATAAAAAATACAGGTTATGTACATTGGCTAGGTGGCATTCTTAGATGTTATAAGTGTGGTGCTACATTAACCTATAGGACAGCTAGATTTACGAGAAAAGATGGAAGCATTCGTAATGCAGATGGTTATCAGTGTTGTAAGTACAAAGCAGGGTCATGCGATACAAGTAATTATCTATATGTCAAAAACGCTGAACAACATGTCCTTAATATATTGACTGAAACATTAACCATTGTAAATGACACGGGAACATTTGATGGATTAAATATTGAATGCATCCATCAACATGAGGATACTATGCTGTATGAAATGCAACTTGATAAGTTAAAGCATAAACTTGACCTTGCAAAGAAAGCCTATCTTAATGAAATAGATACACTTGCAGAATATAAAGAAAATAAAATAGCTATTCAGAAAGAAATGGATGAGCTAACAAACATTATTAATAATAATATTATTGATGATAAAATAGTAAGCGAATTTAAGACTAGGCTTGTAACTGTGATATCTATATTAGAAGACCCTAGCATAGATATTAATTCTAAAAACAAAGCGTTAAAATCTATACTAAAGTCAATTATATATAATAAATCTGAAGAAACTTTAGTTGCCAATTTTTATATTTAAATTCGTTGCCTTATTTAACCACTAGGTTCTCCAATAGGAGGGCACATTGCGACTGCTTCTAGGGGAGACATTTTATTTTCAGCAGGGTGACATTGGTCACAGAGTCCTGCATTAGGTCGTTGGAAAAACTTCACATCGCTATTATTGCAACAACATTTACTCATAGTTTAAACCTCCTGTATGATTCTAAAAAATGATGTGAATCATAATTTGTCGTTTCCAATACTATAATATGGAAACTAAAGTTGATTGGTGACATTTACGTATAAATTTATTTAGTTATCAATATATTTATATGAGAAGCGTTTTTTAACATAGGAGGTTTATTTTGTATGCCTTTTATATTTCATAAGGACCACACCTTTACCCTCATAGACAATCGCCCTCGTCATGGCGTATTGTGTCAGATTTGTGGGCCTAATACACCTTCAAGACCGTTTCAGCTTTATCCTGCCCCTTGTAAAGACTTTAGCGTAACTATAGATTCTTCCAATAAATTTCATATCCTCACACTTCCTAATGACACTCATTTAAACTATTTATGTTATGAAAACAATCATTGCCTCAAAAAAACACAGGTTGTTAATGCGCCCGATAATTATACCCTCTTATCACCCTCTATTTTTATCCTTAAGGATATGCTTTATATCACCTATATTTCACTAGAAAATGCTTCTTATAATCTTGTTTATCAAAATATAGATGGTTCCTTATTTACTACCCTCTTTACAACACCCTATGAACCTTGTATGCTCAAAAGTTTTGTACAAGATGACATTGTTTATATTTTTTATATTCAACATACTGATGAAAGCTACTTATTAAAGGGATTCGATATTCATCAGGGTAAAATTAAAGAAACCAATTATGTAAGTAGTTATACGCCTATTCTTGATTATAGTGTATGCATTTACAATGACGAAGTGCATATGACCTATATCACGGAAGTTCATGGTAAGTATCAGCTTATTTATTATAATGGCACCAAATGTACAGCTACTTCTCTTTGTACTACTTCTACTGCTTATTCACCTATTATATTTGCTTACCTCGATCACCTTTGGATTAATGCCTATATCAATAAAGAACTTTGTACCTTTCTTTCTATAGATAACGGCCTTAGATTTAGTATGCCCACCCCTTCTTCTATTCAGGGCAATTTTGTAAGATGCTTTTTCCATACTAGTTCCGAAAACTCCTTGCAGGCTGTCGAATGTTATGCCATTCTTAGTCCCTCGGTAAAAATTAGTACAGTCTATATGATAGACTTTGACCACATTCACCCTGATACGCATATTCCTATTGAATTAGAACTTTATCTAGAAGGCGTTAAACTCACAAATGCTATGTTGCCATCTATGGAAGCTGAAGGCCTAGAAGATTCACCGCCGGCTCCTCAAGCTCAACCTAATACGTCACCTAATCAGACCTCACGTCCCCCCACTGCCCCTAAACATCCTCATCAAGACCCTATTGATTCTGCTAAAAATGCCTTTATGCAACAAGAACTTACTGGCTTCGATATTGCTCCACGTATTTAATACTACAAGAGAATGCTGCAAAAACATTCCTATTTTTGAGTATAGAGAGGATGAGAAGAACAGCGCATTTATTATAAATAAAAGCCTACACCAAAATAACTTTGTGTAGGCTTTTATTTATAAATTATTTTTTTATTTCTTCCTCTTTTGCTATGATGCATGGTAAATATTTTTTATACACATTTTTCTTATCACGTCTATAAATCACACCTAACATAATGCCCATCCCACACAAAGCCGTTAAAACACAAAGTAATTCTCCCCACCAAACTGCCAAATAACTCTGCAGAATATATCCTAAGCCCAAGCCCACTATTAGCCCTATAAAAGGTAATCCATACATAATATAAGTTGCTTTTAGAAATGTTTTATTTTCTAGCGAAACTTCTACCCTATCTCCTACTTGACATCTTATAGCACTTATACATTTAAGGCTGCAACTTTTTTTATCTGTAAGCATCTCACAAGCATGACATTCTCCACACATATCTTGCCTTTCCATTCTTACAAAAACATATTTGTTTTCTAATTTTTCAACTGTTCCTACTGGCATAATATATCCTCCCTGTAACTGCTATTACTTTTCTTCGTATCCCCTATTAAAAAACTCTGCTTCTACAATATAAGCATCTTGAAGGTTACTTTGGCTAACTACTATATAATCACCTTTTTTCCCATACATATAGTCCTCTCTATTCCATAAACCAAAAAGCTTCACATCCTTTTCTAGCTGTCTTGCATAAATATAATGTGTTCCTTTTAAAAGGCATTTTTTCATCCTTTTTTCTAAAGTAATCACCTCATCTGTCAGGCGATTTCTAATGCTTGGGAAGTAATCTAGTGCTAAGTTGTAGCTTTCCTCCTTCATCGTACATGTGGCATCAAAAATCTCCTTATCCATTAGATGCACTCTTCCTTTATAGTCTATAATCAGGTAATCTCCTTCTTCTACCCTACATGCTATATCTCCTTGTAAACTTCTAATCATAATCAAAGTATGCGGCTTAAAAATCTCTGTTAAACTTATAGCCCCCACATATACTGGTAGCTGTTTATAACATTTCATCCCACTTGTATCTACTTCCTCTTCTACAGTATCAATTACCTCAAAGCTCTCATAATATGCTGTAAGCCTGGTTAAAAAGTATTCATCTGCATTAATGTGTTCATGTGCTTCATTAAAATATCTCTGTTTTAAGAAGCCACCTGCCTTATCGACATGCCCTCCACCTGTGCCTAAACCTAATGCAAGATACGATGCAAGCTCATTCGCTCTTACCTCTTTAATACAACTTCTAACAGAGTATTTGATACCATCTTCCATTTGATTATACACAATACATACGTTCACACTATCTACCTGCAAAGCTAGATCGCTGATAAATCCTAGTATATTAGGATCACACTCCTGAGCTCTTACGATAACAAATTTATTTACTACATTATACGAATGTCTAATAAGTGCCATTCCTGCTATCTCTAATTCTCTAAGCGATAATACCGAATTCTTAAGTTGACGGATAAGTCCCTTATCAAATTGTAAAGAATCCCTCATATCCTTATCAAGAGGATAATTAATCTCAGAGAAGCCACTACTATCTGTAAAAAGCCCATAATACAAAGCCGTCTGTAGCTCAGCTTCTTCTTGAAGCTGATATCCTTCTTTCACCAGAAGATCCCATACAATTGTAGAAGCACTCGACAAAAAGTTTCGAATATCCATACAAAAGATATTTTCACCTTGACTCACCTCCTGTTGGTGATGATCTATAATCGCTACATGATGCGCTTCTAATTTTCTAACGTTCCCTGCACCATATTGACAATCTACAGTTATAAGAAGTTCTGGGGGTTCAATGACTTCTACATATTCTAGCGGAATCTCTAATGCCTTTACAAACATTAAAATATTGGGCTTTGTGATTTGAAGGCGTCCACTGTATATAAGCCTTACCTTTTTATGATGTGCCGTAAAATATCTATACAATCCAAAGCCAGCGGCAATGCTATCTGGGTCCGGATTATCATGACACTGAATCACAATATCATGATATTTATTGAATGCTGAAAGCCTCATATATTAACCTCATTATTTTATATTTTCTACAGATAAGTCTATTTCATCACATACTTGCAAATAGCTTATTTATAGAGAAACCACGTATAACTCTAAATTATACATCCCATAAATAGGTTTCTCCAAATGATTTCACATAGTTATTCATATAGATTTCACATTTATAAATTTTAGTTATTCATGCTTTTTAGTCATGTGAAATCTATATTTTTATCTTATCACAAATATTTACGCTTTACGCAAAATATCTTCAATAAATATTTGCATATCTTCACACATGTATATATAATATACTTTATATTATCGAATTTTATATAAAATGATTTTGATTGTCGCATATAACTTCATTTAAAATTATTTTATGATTATTAGGGGGTTAGTATTGTGTCTGAACTTTTAACTTTAAATGACGTCTTAGCGGCTAAAGAACGTATCGCGTCAACATGCACTCAAACAAATTTAATCTATAGTTATGAATTAAGCCATGAGTTTAATAATGAAGTTTATCTCAAACCAGAAAACTTACAAGTAACAGGTGCCTTCAAGATTCGTGGCGCATTAAATAAAATCAAGAAATTAACAGATGAAGAAAAACGCAAAGGACTTATTGCTTCTTCTGCCGGTAACCATGCACAAGGTGTAGCTTATTCAGGTCATGCACTTGGTATTGATGTTACTATTGTAATGCCTGAGACAACACCTCTTATCAAAGTTCAGGCAACTAAAAACTGGGGTGCTCATGTTGTACTATCTGGTAAAATTTATGACGAAGCTTATAGTGAAGCAAAACGTTTAGAAGCGGAAAATGGCTATACATTTATCCATCCATTTGATGATGTAGATGTTATGGCTGGTCAAGGCACCATTGCCCTTGAAGTCTTAGAAGAATTACCAGATGCCGATGTCATTTTAGTTCCTGTCGGTGGTGGCGGCTTAATTAGTGGTATTGCTGTAGCTGCTAAGTCTATTAATCCTAATATCAAAGTGATTGGTGTAGAATCTACTGGTGCTGCTGGTATGCGTCATGCGCTTGATGTAGGTCATGTAGAACCACTTGACAAAGTAGATAGCATTGCTGATGGCGCTGCTGTTAAAGTACCAGGCGCACACACTTTTGAAATTGTTAAAAAATATGTAGATGATATCATTACAATTGATGATGAAGACTTAATTGAATCCATCTTCCTATTAGTAGAAAAACATAAAATCGTCTCAGAAGCAACAGGTGCCCTTTCTATTGCAGCACTTAAGAAATTAAATATGCAAGGTAAAAAAGTAGTCTCTGTGATTAGCGGTGGTAATATCGATGTACTTACCATGTCTTCTTTATTAAACAGAGGTCTTCATTCTCGCGGTAGACTTTTCTGCTTCTCAGTTAAATTACAAGATACACCAGGTCAACTTGTAAAAGTTGCAAATATCCTTGCTAACCTTGGTGCTAACGTTGTAAAACTCGACCATAACCAATTCAAAGCGCTTGACCGCTTACGTCATGTTGCTTTAGAAGTAACTGTTGAAACTAACGGACACGAACACATTGCAGAAATCAAACGTGCAATGGAAGCTGAAGGCTATGAATTAGAAATTATTTACTAATAAAAAAATAAGCAGGTTATAGCGCTAAACTTAGTGCTATAACCTGCTTATTTTTATTTGTTCTTATGCTCTAATAACTTCTACTTTATAACCATCTGGATCTGTTACAAAATAGTAATGTGGTTTTTCACCTGGAAGTCCTTTAAGTGGTGTTACTTCATAACCCATTTCAATATGTTTTTCTCTTGCAGCTTCTAAATCTTCTGCAGCTACTGCAATGTGGCTAAAACCATTTCCTAAATCATATGGTTTTTCTGGGTTAAAGTTATAAGTAAGCTCTAATTCATAAATACCACTTTCATCTGATAAATAAACTAATGAAAATTCATGTTCTGGGAACTCTTTTCTTCTTGTTTCTACAAGACCAAGTGCCTCTTTGTAGAATTTTAATGATTTTTCTAAGTCCATAACTCTAATACATGTGTGAAGCATTTTCATAATTAAAATCTCTCCTTGTTGTTTATTCATAATGTAATTCTAGCAGAATCATTTTTATTATATCACAGTATGTTTATTATACCACAGCATGGACTATATCATAATCCCCTATACATAAACATGCTCTATATCTCCATCTCTAACATAACAGGACAATGGTCTGACCCCATAATCTCAGTATGAATCTGTGCGTCTTTTAAACAATCCTTTAACACCTCAGAAACTAAGAAATAGTCAATACGCCATCCTGCATTCTTCTCTCTTGCTTTAAAGCGGTATGACCACCAGCTATATACACCTTCTTTATCCTTGTAAAAATATCTAAAGGTATCAATAAAACCTGCATTTAATAGTTCGCCAAATTTACCACGTTCTTCATCACTGAAGCCTGCATTTCCGCGATTCGTCTTAGGATTTTTAAGATCAATCTCATTATGTGCCACATTTAAATCCCCGCACACTACTACTGGCTTTGTCTCTTCTAATTTTTTAAGATATGCTCTAAAGGCATCCTCCCAGCTCATACGATACGCAATTCTTGCTAGCTCGCTTTGTGAATTTGGTGTATAAACTGTAATCATAAAGAATTTTTCAAACTCTAATGTAATGACACGCCCCTCTTTGTCATGCTCTTCAATCCCTAGCCCATAGCTTACTGAAAGTGGTTCCACTTTTGTAAAAATAGCTGTTCCTGAATAACCTTTTTTCTCTGCATAATTCCAATATTGATAATAGCCTGGTAAATCAAGCTCAATTTGCCCTGCCTGTAATTTACTTTCTTGTATGCAAAAAATATCTGCATCCACTTCTTTAAAGTAATCTAAAAAACCTTTTTGTACACAGGCTCTAAGCCCATTTACATTCCATGATATGAATTTCATTTCTTACTCCTTTTATTTTAGCTTAATATCTTTTTATCATACTATATTAAGCCCAAAACGCCAAATATCTAAACCTATTCTAGTAGCTTATCTCTAAATTTGAGGCTTCCTTAATGTTTCTAACGATTTCTGTAATTAAATCTATTCTTTTAAAAGGTGTAATTAAATAATATCCGTCTACATATGTTTCAATAGTTCTAGCGATTTCAGTCGATATTGTTACTGCCAGTTTGCTTGCCCTTTCTTTATCTGCTTCTTCATAAAGTGAAATAATTTCATCAGCTACATTAATCCCTGATATCTCATTGTTCATAAAACAGGCATTACGATAGCTTACAACGGGAATAATGCCGCCTAGAATCTTAGCTTCTAGCTCTTCATGTGCTCTCTTGATGTTTTCTACCGCCTGAGCTGTTAATACTGGTTGTGTCAAAAACATAGTGACACCACTTTCCACTTTCTGTTTTGCTTTACGTAGTTCACTCTCAAAATTTACAGCATTAATATTAAGTGCCCCATAAATATTAAACGGTGTCCCAAAACTCGTTTCATTTAGTTCTCTTATGTAATTAGCTAAAATCTTAGAGTTAAAGTTAAAAATTGCCTTAATCTCATCTCTTTGGGCAGTAGGAATCGGATCTCCTGTCACTACCAGGACATCTCTTACCCCCTCTATATTCAAACCTAAAAGTAGGGCCTTAGTGGCATTAATATTACGATCTCTGCATGTCATATGTGGGATAGGTGTAATCCCTAAATCTCTTTTTAACTTACAAGCTAAAAGGCTACTATCTACTCTCGCTCGCGCAATAGGACAGTCCGCTATCGTTATAGTATCCACACCTATCTCTTGTAACTTCTTAGCACTACTCATAAAAAACTCAATCTCTGTATCTATAGGCGGATCTAATTCAACAGCTATGATTTTCTTGCCTTTTCTTATTTTATCCATTAAGTCCATATTGCCTGTTTCCTTAACAAAGCTTAATGCTTTTTTATCCTCACTCTTTGCTCTCGTTACTGTCACATATTGCGGCTCACTTATACTCTGGTTTATTTCTTTTACTACTTCCGCCATCATGAGTGGTGTCGTCCCGCAGCACCCTCCTATAATTTTAGCACCCTGTTTTACAATCTCCACCATTTGTCTTGCAAAATACTGACTGTCATGACTAAAGAAGGTGCGATTATCTATTACTGTCGGATAACCTGTATTCGGCATAATCGCAATAGGCTTTTGGCTAACATCAATGCTTTCCATAAAATGTAGCAAATGCTTTGGTCCTGAAAAACAGTTAAATCCTGTAGCATCAATTACATCTGAGCTTAACATCCTTTGAATTAAACTCTTTCCATTTTGGCCCAATCTTGTAAAACCTTCTGGTGAAATAGCAAATGATACTAAAATATATGCTTCTGGTACCTTCGCTTTAATATGTTCTGCCACCTCTACAAGCCCTTCATCCGTACTAAATGTCTCAAACAAAAAGTTTTTCGCCCCTAAATCTATAAATGTATCCGCAATCTGCTTATAAGACGCTATTAGTTCTTCTTGGTCTAATAACGAAATAGGGCCTATATCTGCAAACACACTTACATCTGTATCCTTAGCTGCTTCTATTGCTAGATGATAACCTGCTTTTATGACGTCTTGTATTTTAGTGAAATCACATTCTAAGTTTACTGTATTAGCCCCAAAAGTATTGGTTTTTATAGCATTACAACCAGCTTCTATATATGCCTTATGAATCTCTAATATCTTTTCTGCATCTTCAATATTAGCAAGTTCGCATTTATTTCCAACCTTATGATAATGATTGGCATAGTATGTGCCCATTGCCCCATCAAAAATTAATAATGTACCATCGTTTCTCATGTTGTCACCCCGCCTTAAATGTTATTCTATCTATTTTCCTAAATTTTCTCTTACTTTTTTCGTTGCAGTTACTAAATGCGTTAAGCTTTGTACTGTTTCTTCCTCTCCTCTTGTTTTAAGCCCACAATCTGGATTAATCCATAACTTCTCTGGTTTTACTTCTTCAAGTAACCTTTGAATAACTTCTATAATTTCTTCCTCACTAGGAATTCTAGGTGAATGAATATCATATACACCAGGTCCTACTTGTGTTTTAAAATTATTTTTATTAAGGGCTTTAATAATAGATAAGTTCGAACGAGAAGCTTCAAATGAAATTACATCTGCATCCATCTCATCAATAGCTTTTACAATGTTTTCAAATTCACTATAACACATGTGCGTATGAATCTGTGTTGTTGCCTTAACACCACTATGAACCAATCTAAATGCCTTAATTGCCCAGTCCAAGTACTCGCTTTCCCACTCTTCCTTGCGAAGTGGTAACTTTTCTTTTAAAGCAGCCTCATCAACTTGGATCATACGGATGCCATTTGCTTCTAGTTCAAGCACTTCCTCTCTTATAGCTAGTGCAATTTGATATGCCATTTCTTTGAGCGAAATATCTTCTCTCGGAAATGACCAATTTAAAATAGTAACAGGTCCGGTAAGCATCCCTTTTACTGGTTTGTTTGTTAGACTTTGTGCATATTTGGCATATTCTACAGTAATATCGCCACTTCTTGAAATATCGCTCCATATAACAGGCGGCTTAACACAACGTGTTCCATAAGATTGCACCCAACCATTTTCTGTAAACAAATATCCCTCTAAATGTTCACCAAAATACTCTACCATATCATTTCTTTCATATTCTCCATGAACTAATACATCTAATCCAACCTGCTCTTGCAATCTAATACATTCCTGTATTTTTTCTTTAATCACCCTTTGATAGACTTCTTCCGAAATCTCTCCTTTTTTAAATTGACTACGATTATGCTTAATGACTTGGGTTTGAGGAAAAGAACCTATAGTAGTGGTCGTTAAAATAGGCAGTTTAAAAGCTTCTCTTTGTAACTGTTCACGTATCTCAAAAGCAGGCTGTCTCACAAAATCCGCTTCTCTTAACTTAGCCATTTCGTAATTTTGTTCACTTTTTCTTTCAGCAAACAGCTTCTGATTTTCTATATAATCTGCTTCTTTTTCTACCTCGCTACTTACTCCTAAGGTTTTTAAAATCTTTAATTCTAATAACTTTTCTTCAGCATAAGCAAAATGTTTCTTATAAGCTTTACTTAACTTTTGCTCATATTGCAGGCCATATGGCACATGAAGTAAGGAACAAGAAGTATTTATAACTAAATTTTCGTCACTTACATAGCGTTTTAACTCTTCTATAAGTGCTATTGATTTTTTATAATTGTTGCGCCATATATTTTTACCATTCACTATTCCAGCAAAAAGAAGTGTATCTTGTGGAAAACCATATTTTTCTACTAGCTCTAATGACTTTCTCCCCTCTATAAAATCTATACCCACGCCGTCAAATCCTAATGTAGTAATTGCTTTATAACAATCTCTTAAATCACCAAAATAAGTTTGTAATAAAACTTTTACTTTTCCCTTTTGTTTTAAAAGTATTTCATAAAAATGCCTGAAAGCCTCCTGATCTTCTTTAGTTAAATCAGTAACTAAAATTGGCTCATCTATTTGCAACCACTCTACATTTAATTCACCTAGTTCTTTAATTAATTTACTATATATATCAGCCACCTGCTCAAGACAAGTTGATAAACTTATATTACCACTATACTGCGCAAGCTTTAAAAAAGTAAATCCACCAATCACAACTGGTTTCGTCTTAATCCCCAGGCTTAGAGCTTCCTTATACTCTTTAATTAGTTTTGCACTATTTAATTTAAACGCTACTTCTTCTATACAAGGCACAATATAATGATAGTTTGTATTAAACCATTTTTTCATCGGCCTTGCTTTCACATCACCTGCTTTTCCCTGATAGCCTCTTGCCATAGCAAAATATGTCTCTATTGTATCTAAGCCTAATGCGCTATATTCAGCTGGTATAACATTTAGCATCATGGCAGTATCTAACATGCCATCATAAAAAGAAAAGTCATTACATGGTATATAATCAATATCTGCATCCTTTATAGCCTGCCACTGAATTGCTCTCAGATTTTTAGCATGTTTTTCTAAATCATCTTTTGATAACTTTCCTTTAAAATAATCCTCTATCCAAAATTTCAACTCACGTTGGGCCCCTATTCTAGGATAGCCAATGATTGCATTTTTCATTTTGCTCCTCCTTAAATTTTCCTGTCATTTTTCTACAACTTATCATAACAAGAATTTCAAACTATAGGGTAACCCTTAAAAACTATCACTTGTTATAGTTTTTAACTATAACATTTTGTACACTTCACAGCTTGCTCTAACATGGTAATATAAGTTTGAGCCAGCTTGCTAAGCCCCATATTCTTATGCGCAATCCATCCTACCTCTATATGTTCTTCTACTTTTAAAGGAACTGCAATAATATTTTCGCCGTTTAATTCCTTACTAATGATGCCAGTAGAAATCGTATAGCCATTTAAACCAATTAATAAGTTAAAGAGTGTTGCCCTGTCACTTACACGAATGGTTTTCTTATGTGATAAGGTACTTAAAATTTCCTCAGAAAAATAAAAAGAATTATATTCTCCTTGTTCAAAACAAAGACATGGAAAATCTTCTAACGCCTCTAATGTCACATATTTTTGCTTTGCTAAAGGATTGGTCGTACTAATAAATACATGAGGCTGCGCTACAAATAACGATGTAAACTTAAGTCCACTCTCTTTTAAAAATTTATTTAATACCTTTTCATTAAAGTCATTTAAATACAAAATCCCAATTTCACTTCTTAAATTTTTTACATCATCTATTATTTCATATGTACGTGTTTCTCTTAGATTAAATTCATATTCTTCTCTATCATACTGCTTAATAAGGTCTACAAAGGCATTTACTGCAAAAGCATAATGCTGCGTAGATACTGAAAAATGGCTTTTGGCTGGTTTCACATTTAAATAGCGTCTTTCTAAAAGCTCAGCTTGTTCCACTACCTGCCTTGCATAACCTAAGAATTCACTGCCAGCCATAGTGACACTAATTCCTCTATTGGTGCGTTCAAAAATAATTTGATTAATTTCTGTTTCTAACTCTTTAATAGCCGCTGATAAACTAGGCTGTGTAATAAACAACTTCTTAGCCGCTATATTAATAGAGCCCCATCTAGCCACTTCGATGGCATATTTTAATTGCTGTAATGTCATACTACCTCCTCATTTTAGTTTAAATTTTATGTTTATTATATCAAATTTTATATTTCATTGCTCAAATTTTATATAGAGTATAAAATCATCCCTTTTTACAAACACTATACTTTGTTTACCACAATATATCATCGTGGTCATTATGACCTCTTAAAGGAGACAATATTATGAGTAAAATACTAGAAACACTCAAAGAAGACATCAAAGGCATGGAAGCTCATCATGAGCAAAAAAAGGAAGAACGTCACGAACGTCATGAAGAAAAAATTCTAGAACATGAACTTAAACATCAAATGAAACATGAAGAACATGAAAAAGTAAAAGAAGGTTATCATGTCATTCACGAAGAACATAAAGCCGCACATGCTGCTAAACATGAAGAAAAAGAACTAGAGAAAGAACTAAAATATCAAATGAAACATGAATAAGGCTAAAGTGACTCCTGCTATGTCACTAAAAAGGATCGGTTTTCTATTATGGCCGACCCTTTTTATTATCTCAATTTTACGTTACTATATATAATTTTGTCTGCAAAATAGTTAATCTCTCTATATTTTAATGCTATAATAAGAAATATATCTTTAAACCTTATAAGTAAAACTTTTGCAACCTAAAGGAGTGATTCATCATAGGCATTATTAAATTAACTCATTTAACGGAAGATGTCTTCAATCATTCTAGTGTCATACAAGGCAATTATTTCTGCAATGTAAAAGGCATGGAAAATGATACATCTTATAATGATACATTGGCACTTTTTAATCATAAATTCAAACAATTAACTGGTCGTCATCTTATATTTACCGGTTCTTTAAATAAAATTTCTGATTCAACATTAGAAAGCTTAGCAGAAAGCGAACTCTTACAGTCACCACTGCCACTTACAACTTCCATAGCTTATAATCAAGTTTTTACTGAAGCCTTAGCACTCACTCTTGATTTAGCTAAAAGAAATGCTGTACTTTCAAACGCTACTGACTTAAATGTGCTAAGGAAGGACCTTTTCTTATGGGCAAAAGCCTCTATCAGCACAATTGATTTTGGCACGAGTAGTGATATTCTAAAATGTATGTATTATGGTGATTTAACACTTTCTGAGGCATACTTTTTAATACTTCTTGCCTTTATTGGATTTGATGTGATTTATTTTAATCCATGCGGTAATACGCTCTTAGAGCATATTGACCAAGACAATATGTCTCAGACTATCATACTTGGCCCACCTAGTCCTGTCATGATTCCTTTTGAAGAACGTATTCATAACGGTGTTGTAATTGATAAAGTCACAACTTATGCCAAACAAGCTATGAACGAACTTAACAATCATCTCTATGATGACTGCGGTATTTATAGACCTTGGCAATTTGCACACGGTACTACTTCTCCTGTCATTATGGATGCCGTAATTGAAGATACATTAACTTATTGGGCAGAGCCTGCTACACTTAGACCTGGCTTCAAAACTGCGGGTGATATAGTCTATACGCCTGTGTTCTTCAATAAAATTTCTGGCGTTTATAAAGACCGCATGGCTTACTATAACCTTGTACAGAAATTAAAAGATGCCCCACTCATTGTATTTATGGAAAATCTTAACCTCTGTAGTACAGACTTTACAAGTTTTTCTTATATGCAAAGTAAGGCCATCAACTATCACAATGTCGGTACAAGTACTACTGAATTTAGTAGTCGTGATTTATTAAGCCTTAAGCCTTGTCTAAATCTGGATGATACCATTAACAGTGCGTCACTTAAAGCGCATGCTTTATTTAGTAAATGGTCTCACTTGCGTTTAGAAACCATTCAATTTTTAATAGGTAAATTAAATGAATTATTAACAGGTACTAAATCATCACTTTTTACCTTTCCATTTAGTGAAACAGAAAAGCTTACTTTAATCGCCTCTACACTTAACATGGATAAAGAAATCTTAAGCCTCATTGACCGCTATGATTTCACAACACAAATCCCAAAGCTGGTTCTTTATTTAAACGGCACGGTGCCTTGTGATATAAAAACTGCCCTTTTATTAGGCTTCCTACATACTTGTGGCTTAGATATCGTGATTTTTTCACCAAACGGCACAAGTAATATCAACTCTATGATAGCGCCTCGTTTTATTAGCGATATCAAATTAGAAGATATGGTGAATGATTTTGGAATTAAATCACCTCCTAAAAAAGGCTTTTTCAATAGATTATTTAATAAATAAAAGGAGTGTTTAAACTTATGGCAATTTCATTAGAAAGTTCAATTAAAAATGGATTAGATGTAACACAGCTTGAACAAGCGGCACAAAATCCAACACAAAATCCAACTGGAATCACACTTGGCAATCCAGCCCCTACACCACAACCAGAAATCGTTCCTATCAAGCAGGAAGATATGGTGAACTATACTCTTTCATATAAAGAAAAATTACGTCAGCTTCCAGAAGTTGAAGCTTTAACAAGCGAAATTCATATTGACAATATGGATACCATTCTTGCTTTTGGTCAAAATGCAACCCAAGGCATCTCAAAAATTTCTGACAGCCTACTTGCTACAATGAAAGAGGTCAAAGCAGAAGAAGCTGGTGAAATGATTGGGCAGCTCACAAAAGTTATGGACCGCTTTGACATTAAAGAACTTGAAGATATCAAAGAACCTAAAGGACTTCAAAAAATCTTTAATCGTGCAAAAAACTCTGTAGATGCTCTGTTCCAAAAATATGAAAATATGGGTACTGAAGTTGATAAAATCTATGTTATCTTAAAGAAATATGAAATGGATATTCAAAACTCTAATAAAGCACTTAAGTCTATGTATGATGCCAATATCACCTACTATGAGCAACTTGAAAAATACATTGTAGCTGGCGAAATGGGGCTTGAGGAAATTGACAATAAACTTATTCCTGAATTCCAAGCAAAAGCGGATGCTGGAGACCGCCTTGCTCTTACAACTGTTCAAAGCTTGCAAACAACTCGCGAAATGCTTGCACAACGTGTATATGATTTGCAAATTGCAGAAAATATTGCCTTACAAACAGTTCCTATGATCCAAGGCATCCAATATAGCAACTTCAATCTTACACGTAAAATCAACTCAGCCTTTATTATTACACTTCCAATATTTAAACAATGCTTAACACAAGCAGTTCTTCTTAAGAGACAAGAACTACAAGCTAAAAGTCTTAAAGCATTGGATGATAAAACAAATGAACTTCTTTTACGCAACGCTCAAAATATGGCAAATCAAACTACTAATATTGCACGTATGGCCGGTACAAGTTCCGTAAGCATGGATACGCTAGAACGTACATGGCAAACAATTTTACAAGGTATTGAACAAACAAAAGAAATTGAAAAAGATAATCGTATACAGCGTGAAGCCAATACGGTAAAACTTGAAAACATGAAATATGAATTACTTAAAAACAAACGTTAGATTTTACTAAAACAAATAAAATTTTACTTATTAAATTTTATATAAAAAGAGGTGTGAAAATACACCTCTTTTTATATGTTCTTATTGATTTTTATTTGTTTATTTTTTAACTATGTATAGTTTTGACATATGTTTCACAATGTTTTTTGTACATTTATACCATAAGTTTGTTTTTACAATTAATTTTTTATCCTATTTTTTATAATATGAAATTGTTTTTTTTCAAAAAAAATGTTATAATTTTAAAATCACATAGTAATATATTATGAGGAGGCTCTTATGATATCTAAACCGGTGTATGCACCACATTATGACTTTTATATTGATCGCTCGAAGAAAACGGATATGTATAGTATGGACTCTTTTCATATGCATAAAAAATATGAGATTTATTACTTATTAGAAGGCTCTAGAAAATACTTTATCGATGACTCTATTTACGTAATAAATCCCGGAAATCTTGTGCTTATTGACGCGGATTCTGTTCACAAGACTGCTAACATGGGTGATATTCCTCATAGCCGTATTGTTTTAAACTTTAGCGGGAGTTTTATTGAAGAATTTTCTTCCGAACTTAAAGATATTGACTTAACTTCTATCTTTAAAACAAAATTTACAGTTTTACCCTTATCTTTTAAATACAAACTGACTATCGAAAACATCTTAGATCGACTTGTAAATCTAGGTAGTCTTGATATAGAAGATGAACAACCTAAATCATTAGGCAAGTCTGAGACCTCTGGTCAAACACCTTATAAAAAAACTTTACTTAAACTTTTACTTTCCGAATTACTTATTACCATTAAAGAATACATAGGTGTTTTAGAGCAAAAAGAGTTTGAATCTCACCAAATCGTTAATAATAAAGTAGATAAAATATTAAAATATATTAGTGCTAACTATAATCAGGACCTTACACTGACTTCTATTGCTGAACAATTTTATATTAGTCCATTTTATTTAAGTAAAATTTTCAAGAAATCTACCAATCTTTCAATTGTAGAGTATATCAACAGTCTTAGAATTAGAGAAGCAAAAGAACTACTTGAGCATACCTCTACTAAGATTTCTGACATAGCAGAAACTGTAGGTTTCTCAAGTAGTTCTCACTTTAGTCGTACTTTTAAACTTGTAACAGGATTATCTCCTCAACAATACAAGAAATTTTACGCTTCTAAATAGTCATCAACGTCTTCTACTAAGAAGGCTTCGCCGATTTGACCATTTACTTTTACATCGCTAAATTGTATTTTTTCTATATTTCTTAGAATAAATCCAGTCTTGGCGATTTTTTCTTGGTCTTCTAACATTTCTGGGAAGTCTGCTACTGCATCTTCTTTGAAATCAATAGAAATATTTTTGAAAGTAAGCGACTTAACTTTTTGTTCCGGTAAGCCATAAATAAAGCCTGCACAAACCTCTGCATCTTTACACTGCATATTTTCAAATTCTAAGCTACCAATTAAAGGTGTACGATCATCTACTGGTAGTTTTTCTTTTGTTCTAACGTACTCTGTTTTACCATCTGGGTCACAGAAGTAGAATGAGTTTAATGTGAATGGCGTAAGAACACCTTCCATTTGAATGTTTTTAACAAAGATTTGATCGATTACAGCAGTATTTCCTCTACCGCGTCTTGTTTTAATACGTAATCCTCTATCTGTTGCCTCAAAGAAACATCTTTCTACGAAGACATTTTTAATACCACCAGACATTTCACTACCAAGAACAACTGCTCCATGACCATATTGCATTAAGCAGTTTCTAATAATAATGTTTTCGCTTGGCTGTCTTCTTTCAACTGGTACACTGATTTTACCAGATTTAATAGCAATACAGTCATCACCTAAAGAGAATTTTACACCAAGAATTTCTACTCCATTACATGATTCTGGATCAATACCATCTGTATTTGGAGAGTTTTTTGGATTATTAAGTGTTATATTAATAAAACGAAGCCCTCTACTTCTTACTGGATGCACTGTCCATGAAGGCGAATTCTTAATTGTAATTCCTTCTACTACAATATCTTTACAGTCAATTAAATTAAGTGTTCTTGGTCTCCAAGCACCTCTTTTAACTTTACAGTCAATCCACCAGTCACCATTTTGACCATTGCCATCAACTGTTCCTGCACCGATGATACGTACATCTTCTACACTAATACCTGTGAGTAAGCTGGCGTAGCAATCTGCTGCGTCACCTTCCCATGAGGCTAAGTAGACGCTGCTATTTTCATCATATTCATTTGCCACTTTACCTGGTAAGATTGGATAGGCATCTCTCTCATGATGTCCTAAAAGAGTAGCACCTTCCATTAATTCAATTGTAATATGGCTTTTTAAGAAAATAGGTGTTGTTCTGTATGTTCCTTCTGGAAATACAATACGTGCACCTTTTGGCGCTGCTGCAATTGCTGTTTGAATTGCCGCTGTATCCATACTTGTTCCATCACCTTTAGCCCCAAAGTCCCTTACATTAAGTAATGCAGATTCTGGAGAAGTCGTTACCTCATGAGTAACTTCTTCTCCAGCTTCTGCTTTAATACTTACTTTGTAAGTTGTATTTGGTTTAAGGTTATGGATTGTATGAATATTAGTTTTAAGTTCACCAATCTCCTCGCCATCTATAAAACATGTATACTTTTTATCAACATAGTGACAAGCTGTATTTTCTAGCTCTATTGTTAGGCTCGTAGAAGTAATATTCGCTACATTCCACATAGTAAGTCTTCCTCCTATTAACCTTTGATACCACTACTTGCAATACCTTCAATGAAGTATCTTTGACAAGCGAAGAATACAACAATTGATGGCGCAAGACCAACAAGTGACATTGCAATAACTTTATTCCAGTCGAATGATCCACCTGTAGCATCCATTGACATTTTAAGAGCAATTGTTAATGGATATTTTTCTACTGAAGAAATGTAGATTAATGGACTCATGAAGTCATTCATTGTCCACATGAATGTGAATAATGCACATGAAATAATAGCTGGTTTAAGTACTGGCATTAAAATTTGAATAAGTGTTTGGAATGAATTACATCCATCGATTTCTGCTGCTTCGTCAAGGTCTTTTGGAACCCCTCTGAAGAATTGGATAAGCATGAATACGAAGAATAATTCAGTTGCAAACAATGCTGGTAATACAAGTGGTGCATATGTATCTAATAAACCAAATGATTTCCACATTAAGTAACTTGGAATTCTTAAGATAATGTTTGGAAGTAACATTGTTCCAATTACACATGAGAAGAATAACTTTTTAAGTGGGAAATTAAATCTAGCAAAACCGTAAGCTGTAAGTGTTGTTGAAATAATTACAAAGATAACTTTTGGAATTACGATTTTGAATGTGTTTAAGAAGTAATGACCCATTGTATATTGTGTACCTGTTTTCCATCCATCAATATATGGTTGGAAATCAAATGATGATGGCCAGAAACCAATTGATGTAAAGATTTCTGAGTTTGATTTAAATGATGCACCAACTAACCAAATAATTGGATAAATCATAACAATAGCAACTAAAATGAGGATGGCATACATACAGCCCATTTTAAATGCGTTTCTTCTTCTTCTTCTTGCTTGACGTTGCATTTCTGCTACACGTCTTTGTTCTACTGTTGCGTGTTGACTTAATTGTTGTGCCATCTTATTCTTCACCTCCGTTGTCACTGTAGTATACCCAGTATTTTGAACTCTTGAATGTAATCATTGTAAATACCATTACAACAATGAATAAGATCCATGACATCGCACTTGCATAACCCATGTTGAAGTATTTGAATGTGTTGTCATAAATAAGCATTGGTAATAAGTAAGTTCCTTTCATTGGGTCCCCACCTGTGATTAAGTAAGGTGCATTGAACTCTTGGAACGCATGAACGAGTTGCATAATAAAGTTGAAGAAAATGATTGGTGTAATCATTGGAATTGTAATTGTGAAGAAGTTTCTAAATGCATTAGATCCATCTACAGAAGCTGCTTCATAAAGCTCACCTGGTACCTCTTTAAGTGCTGATAAGAAGATAACCATTGTTGAACCGAATTCCCATACTCTAAGAAGTACGATTGTAAATAACGCTGGTGTTGCTTGACCAAACCAACTGATTGGTTCCATACCTACAACGCCGAATACTTGGTTAACAAGACCATCTGTTGCAAATAAGAATTTCCAAAGGATAGCGATCGCAACGTTTGAACCTAATATTGATGGAATATAGTAAGCTGTTCTAAAGAAGTTAATGCCTTTTATATTCATATTAAGGATAAATGCAACGAATAATGAGAAAATAAGTTTTAATGGTACTTCCCAAATTACGTATTTAGCTGTTATGCCGAATGCTTTTAAGAAAGTTTTATCTGAGAATAATTTTGTAAAGTTGTCAAAACCAATAAAGTTTGGTGCACTCATTAAACTATAGTCAGTGAAACTTAAATAAAATGCCGCAAGAATTGGGTAAAGTGTAAATACTAGAAAACCGATGAGCCATGGTGTTACATATAAGAGCCCAACGTAATTTTTCTTATTAAATTTGGCTTTCTTGTTCATGAAGTCCTCCCTATAATTTCTATTAAGGGCAAGCATAAACTTGCCCTTATATATTTAACTATTGAACGATACCAGCTAATGTATCTTGTAATTGGCTGTACATAGTAGCAGCAAGTTCTTCTGGTGTTCCTTCACCATAAGATAAGTATTGAATAGCTTCATTGTATACTTCTTTCATAAGAGCATTTTCGAAGTATGGACTCATGATGTTTGCACCACAGTCATTAATTTGTTTTGTACCTTCATAAGCTGCACCTACGAGTTCATCTGAATCAGCTAAAGCTTCTGAAGCAGATTTACTTGATGGAATACCTCTTGTTGTACCAAGTACTTTAGCAGCATCTTGATCATTTAACATGAAGTCTAAGAATAAAGCAGCAGCTGCTGGAGATTTTGTATTAGGTGTGATTGCATACATTAATGAAGGTTTTTTGAACCAACCTACATTTTCAGCACCATCTAACATTAAAAGGTTACCAAGTACTAATTCTTGACCTTTTTCAGCTAAAGCAGCTTCGTATTTACCGATTGAACTACTCCATTCAAGTACACCAGCAACTTTACCTTCTAAGAATGAAGGTGTTTGGTAAAGTGGAGTTGTACCAGCTTCGTTAGATCTTTGTTCTTGTGTTCTAATTACTTTGTTGTCTTCTAAAGATTTATAGAATTCAAGTGCTTCTTGAAGTTCTTCTTGTGTAAATCCGATTTGACCATCTTCTGTGATGAAATCTTTACCTGTTTTTTGTTGCATGTATACTACACATAAGTACCAAGATGGGAAACCACTACCTGTATCAAGGTCAAATGGATAGTATCCTTGATCTGCTGGGAATTTTTCACCTGAAGCAAGTAATTCATCCCAAGTTGTAGGAATTGTAGCTCCTAATTGATCAAATGTAGTTTTGTTGAAGTAAAGACTTCTACCTGTTGTAGATACAGGAATTGCATTAAGGATACCTTTTCTTCTACCGAATGCAAGGTCTTCTTCTGTAAAGTTATCTAATTTGATTAAGTCTCCAAATTGTTCAAGATCCATAAATCCTGTACCATCTTTTGATAAACGGCTTAACCAGTCATAGTTTACTTGAAGTACGTCCGCAGCTGTACCACCTGTCATTTGAGTAGTAATTTTTTCTGCATGACCATCCCAACCGCCGTACTCAGCTTTAACTTTGATGTTAGGATATTTTTCTTGGAATAAGTCGATAGCTGCGAGTGTTGCTGTATGTCTATCGTCTCCACCCCACCAACAGAATCTGATTTCAGCATTGTCTGTTAATACAGAACTTGTGTCAACCGCTTCACTTGCAGCTGGAGTTCCTTCAGCGCCTGTAGAGCCAGCTGGTGTTGATGTGTTACCACCACAACCAACCATAGAGGTTGCTAATAAACATGTTGACATTGCCATTGCTAATGCTTTTTTCATAACTAAATCCTCCTAGTAATTTAAATATTGCACACGTTCGTGCACCTCGAAAATTTAATTTTCAAGTTCATTCAGCTACACCCTGCACTTCCTCTTCGAGGTGTATGCTTTTTATATATACATAGTGATCCCTTCTAGTACTTTTCTAGAAAACATCTATGTAGCTGACTTTTTCCAACATTCGGCACTAAGCTAAATAATTTTTATATTTCTACCGTGTACCTCAAATTAATTTATATTTTAAATTATATAGTTTTTTTCACAAAGTACCATACTAAAACTTGTTCTCTTTGCTACTTTTTTTACATATGTTGCTATGAGTTGATATTTTTTATAGTAATTTTATACAACTCCTATCTTATTAAGTTATAATAATCTCGTTAAATCACATACTAGGAGGTTTAGAAAAATGATAGTTTCACACGAAGAAAGCGCTGATTATCAAAGCATTCAGGCTGCTATTGATAGTATTCCAGAGAACAATACGGTACCTATAACAATTTTTATCAAACCTGGTGTTTATAACGAAAAGTTACATATTACAAAACCTTTTATAACACTTGTTGGTGAAAGTGCTAAAAACACTATTATTTCATATGGAGATTATGCTAAAAAGCTATTTCCTACTGGGCAGACTTATGGCACCTTTAACTCTTATACAGCTTTTATTGGTGCAAATGATTTTACAGCAAAAAATATCACATTTGAAAATACTGCAGGTATAGGCGACAAAGTCGGACAAGCTATTGCAGCCTATGTCGACTGCGATCGTGCCGCCTTTATCAACTGCCACTTCTTAGGTTATCAAGATACATTATTTACAGGACCACTCCCTCCTGCACCGCTTACACCAGGCTCCTTTAAAGGTCCTAGAGAAAATGCACCACGTATTAATGGTCGTCAATATTATGAAAACTGCTTCATTAAAGGTGATATTGATTTCATCTTTGGCTCAGCTACGGCCTTTTTCTATAAATGTGAAATCTTCTCTAACAATCTTGGCAAAAAAATAAACGGTTACATCACAGCCCCTTCTACAGCTGAAGGCCAAGAATATGGTTATGTCTTTGATTCTTGTCGCCTTACAAGTGATGCACCAGATGAAACGGTTTATTTAGGCCGACCTTGGAGACATTTTGCCAAATCAGTTTTCTTAAATTGTGAAATTGGCCCACATATTATAAGAGAAGGTTGGCATGACTGGGATAAAATAGATAGCCATACAACAACTTTCTTTGCCGAAGGTAATAATACAGGTAGTGGCAGCAATCTTACCTATAGACCAGATTGGATACATACGCTAACTACTGTTGATTTTACTTATTATAGCCGTGAAAAAGTGCTTCATGGCTTAGATCATTGGATCCCTTGGGAATAATCTTATTTAATTCCTCAAAATAAAAGTTCAATTTCTCAAAAATAAAAGGAGGTATCGTGAGACCATTCATGGCCTCACGATACCTCCTTTTAGTAAATCTTATCTTTTACAAACTCGAACTTAATTATATAGACATTTTGCATATATGCATTTTCACCAGTTTTTTCTTATCCATTTATATTATCTTGTCCATTGATTTTTTTAGTTTTATCTTTGTAATCTTTCAAATTATATATAGAGAAATTTAAACTTCTTAATATTCCTTTTCTTTTTTATATAAAATCTTATTTTTTTTCATTTCTCGCTCATGAATAAGCTGATTAAGTTGTACATCATAGGTAAGGTCTACTATAAGCCATTCATTTGTATTTTCATCATATATTTCATTCCAGCTATGATAGCCTATAGCATTTAAACTATATCCCGTCACAAGTTTAGTGGGCACCCCTGTACTTCTTAGCATCGCGCCATATAATGTTGAAAAATCATAGCAAATACCACTTTTAGTTTTTAATATACTATCCACTTCTGGAATATAGTTATAAGCTAACTTTTGAATTTTATCCTCATCATAATTAAAGTTAGATACAATATATGTATATATACTTATAGCTTTTTCCATATTGGTTTTCTTATCCCTTGTAAGTACCTTAGCCAGCTTAATTGCCTCATCTTCTTCATTCCAATTTACATTTTGAACAGCATTCAAATACACTATCTGCTCATTAATATCCCCTAATTGAAATGTCTTACTGGTCAGCTTTTTATATTTACTTTCAGTAGTATTTTCATATACACCTACAGTATACTGACCGCTACCCAACTGTAATGGAAAAGTCTCCACTCTTCCATCTGCTGTTAAATTATAGGTGTATTGTTTATCATTATTTTTTACAATAACTTTAATCTTTTTATCACTTTGATAACTAATCCTTACAATCCCCTGACTTACATACCTGATATCTATATGAGGTAATTCCTTTCCATAAGCCATCGTACACATAAGGAGCATTAGTATTACCATTATAAATATCGGCTTGTGTTTCATTTAATCTCCACACCCATTCTTTTAATTTAGACGCTTCGCATGCACTACCAATCGTTTTCCACTACCTTCGCATGTCGATAAAGTAAGTATTTTATCTTCCTTAGTAATGACTTGATTTGTTTGTACACTAGATAATGCTTTAACTTGCTTTGAAAACTTTTCAAATTCCCATACATTATCATATGCAATCTTACGATATTCAAAATCTGGATCTGTTACATAAACTGCAAAAATCTCATATATTAAAGTATCGTCATTTCTATTTACATAAATTATATTATTTTCAAGAATAAATGCTTCCTTCTTAAATTTTTTTAGTTCAGCAAACATACTTCCGTCTTTCATGTTATGCCCATAAAGAATCGTATTTTTGTCTTCAAAACTACTGCTATTTCTATAATCCATATAAATGCTGCCACCCTTGCTAGGCGTCTTATCAAAAGAATGACTAAGATAATAAGTATTATCATCTGCCTGTAAAATAGGATAATTAATATTAGTTCCAGAAACCTTTATCCACCCTATAATATCTTCATTAACACTTTTCATCTCCGATAATATCGATTTTCCCTCATCGACTTTAACATCACTTGCTAAATTGGCTCTAAGTATTTCATAACGCTGCTTTTGAGAAAAGCTACTTTTCAAATAAGCTCCTATGCTAAAAAAATCATACACTACAATTCCTATGCAAATTAGACTTATCCCTTTTTTAACAAAATATTTGATAATAAACTACCTACTTGTATCTTTCTTCTTATAAATTAAACTTAAGCCAAATAAGGCTGCTACAAGCGTTATGATTTGCCAAAATAGTCCCCTATCACCTGTCTGTGGGTTGTCTGTTTTTTCTGTTACCTTATCAGACTTATTATTTTCTTCAGAACTACTTATTTCTCCACTATTATCTGTTAAGGATTCATCCACTCCAGGCGCATCTGTATTTTCCTGATGTTCTTCATCTATTTCATTGCCATTTGATGTGTCACCAGGTATTTCCGGATTAATAGGTCCACTAGGTACTTCTTCATCTGGAATCTCTATTTCATCATCTGGCATTTCAGGTGTTGTTATACTGTCATCTATATCTGTACCCGTTCCTGGCAATGTTTCATCTGGTATCTCTATTTCATCCTCATCATCACTAGGTATTTCTGGTATCCCCGGATTAATAGGTCCCGCTGGTAAATCCTCATCCGGAATCTCTACCTCATCTTCTGGAGTTTCTGAATCTTCCCCTGGTATACTTGGCTTATCCGGTTCTTCTGTTCCTTCCCCTGGTATACTTGGCTTATCCGGTTCTTCTGTTCCTTCCCCTGGTACACTTGGCTTATCCGGTTCTTCTGTTCCTTCTCCTGGTACACTTGGCTTATCCGGTTCTTCTGTTCCTTCCCCTGGTACACTTGGCTTATCTGGTTCTTCCACATCACCTGAACCGCCTTGTTCTGGCGGTATAATTTCTTTTCTTTTATATTTAAAAGTCAATTCATATACTTTATCACCTTCAAGTATGATTGACTCCCTCCCCTTTATATTTGCTAATTCTAATCTAGAAGAACCTTCTGCTTCCATTTCATATATTTCTATTTCATCTATTTCATATTTTTCATAAGCTGCATATTTTCCATTAGCTGTTGTATCTATATAGTCCTCAACTTGCAAATTTGTCCCTACTTCTAAACTCATTTGAATATTATAATCATCATCATCATTATTATATTCATATTGATGATACATATTTACCTGGACATCTTTAGTTGACACCTCATATTGAAGATTTATTTCTTGATTTGCCTGTGTGAACTTATATGTATAAGGCAATACCTCAACCTCTGTTACCCACTCACCATTCTGATTAATTTCACCTTGAATAAAATCATAATTATTATTTTTATCTAGCTTCGATATATCTAATGGTTCAATATTTAGTTCTTCACGCACATTAGCCGTCCCATTAATCCAAATTATATCCTCTGGTAATTCTCCATAAGGATTTCCATATTGTGCCTTAACTTGTAAAAGTACCTTTTGTGTCTCGCGCGCTTCATACACTACATCCACATAAGGCATAACATATAAATAGGCTGTTGCCACATCAAACTTTTCTAATTTATCTTTTACCTCATAATCGAATTGAATCTCACCGACATAATTGTTCTCTGGTTTGATTACAAACTGTCCACGTTCATCAGCATATGCTATATGGGCAACTTTCTCTTCATCCTTATAAATATCATAGGCTACTTCATTTGCTTTAACCGTACGAAATGCATCATTTGTACCTTCTATAATTTTAGCTGTTACTGCTTTATTTACACTATCATTAGCTAAAAGTCCCTTTGTTTCTTGTACTATACTCATCTTATTTGATGGAATGGCATAAGTCTCTGAAAAGGCATGTACTTCCGCCTTAGGATTTTCCTCAAATTCTAAAACCATTTCATCCATACCACCACCACCACCTGGTGAATTATCTTCTGTAAAGATATCAATTACAAACTTCGTACCACTACTAGCGCCACCTGTTGTCTCATGCATAACATTTCCTATATTATCAATAGTTGCTTCTGCATACCATCCATCTGTTACCTTAGGCCCTATCTGGGTATTACGATCCGCATAAGTTCCTGATTTTCCATAAAATGATTGAATCACACCATTATTGGTCTTATTAGCTGTCCCAGTCCAGAATGCTAAATAATTCATAAAATAATACTCTGAATTTGAATTATCATCAATAAGGCCACTTACTTCTTCTGGATATACAAAAACATAAATATTATCATTAATAGGAATGATATTCCCATTATTCAAATGACTATATTGCTCTTGTACAACAGAGCTAAGCCTCACAAAATCTTCTGTTGTATATCCTTCTGGAATTTCAAAATATCCTCTAAATCTCCTAAGATCTACTCTATTTTGTGTTTTCCATGTAGCAGAAGAATGTATCTTTCCCGTTATTTTATCAATATAACGTCTATAATATGAATTATACGGTCCATCCCATATAAGCACTTCTTCTGTTATAGGTGTCTCAATGCTATTAGCCGTCTGCCAATCCCATTTTCGCTCCACTACACCTAATACTTTTTCCTTCTCCTCACTACTACGTGTCCACCTTATAGGTGCCAAAACTGACTTCGTATAGTCTCTACTTTTTTGCAGACTATCTTCTGCTTCAGCGTATAATGGCATTTGACCTATTAGCAAACTCATAACTACACTTAAGATTATGCCTTGCCTTTTGCAAATTGATTTACTCATGCAATACTCCTTTTTGCTAATCATATATTCCCCAATTCAACATAATCTCCTTTATTTATTATGTAGGCAAACTTATATATAAGCAACTGTTTTTATTCAATAATAATAATTACTTACTATTTTTCTTTTTATCATTCTTATTTACAAGTCTCTACATCATAAAACCTGCTAATGAGGTCTTGATTTCATTAGCAGGTTTTAACTTACTTATTATAGATATATAATTTTATATATCTATAATTTTTACCCTTAACTATGCTTCAACTAAAGCACTCATAAAAGCATAATCTGCTTTTGCTTCTGCTGGTTTAATTTCTTCTCTTAATACAGTTACTTCTGGTCTATTTACTTTAACCCAGTCAATGACACGTTTAAAGTTAGCTTCATTGTCTTGAAGAGTTGTTTTCTCAAGCTCGCCTTCTTTATTAAGTCTTGTTCCTTTCATATGTAATGCACATATTTTATGACCAAAGGCTTCAAAAGCACGATCCCATAAGTTTTCTTGCCCTTTAATATTATCTTTTGTAAGTAAATTAACAGGATCAAAAATAATTTTAAGTCTATCGGATGGCACAAGTTCTAATAATTCTTTTGTCAGCTCTGGGGTATTTAACGTATGAAGTGCTACAGGTTCAATCGCAACGTCAAGACCAATTTCTTCACCTTTTTTCACAATTTGTCTTACAGAATCTACAAGTCCCTCAAAAGCAACTCTTCTTTCTTCATCTGTTGCATGAATATTGAAGTGTGTTGTTTCTGAACCGATACACTCTGCACCAAGTGCTTTGGCTATATCCATACCTATTAAAAATTTATCTACCTGTTTTTGTCTTTCTGCCGCATCTAACATGCCAAGTTCTACATAGCAACCAAATACAGGAATTTTAATATCATATTTTTCACAAGCTGCCTTAATCTCTGCAATAAGCTTATCATCTACTCCTTCAATACCGCCTACACCTTCTATTGCTTTAGGAATAGCAAGCTGAATACGATGGAATCCATCTCCTGAAATACGGCTAAATAAGTCTTCTAGCCCAGATTTTCCATAGTCATGTGCACGTAATCCAATATACATTATCATTTCTCCTTCTTGTTTTATACTTATATTTATAATTAATTCTTAGTTGAGAAAAGCACTACTTTAAGCTTAAAGTAGTGCTTTTACTTGAGGGCGATTTTAAAGTATTTCTATATAATACGTTTTATTTTTATTTTATGTTAGTTCAGTTTTTTAGTTCAGTTTTTTAATAGTTCAGTTTGGTATTCATGTTTTGTTTAAAAGTAATTATTTAAGCGTTCCGATCTATACTAACCTGTCGACAATTAGCGAAGATCTTTTGTTGCAATGTGGTCCATATCATCAAAGTTTTGGTTCTCACCAACCATTCCCCAGATGAATGTATACGCTTTTGTACCTACACCACTATGAATTGAGAAGCTTGGTGAAATAACTGCTTCTTCATTTTGCATTACAAGGTGTCTTGTTTCTTGTGGTTCACCCATCATATGGAATACCACATCGTTTTCTGACATATCGAAGTATAAGTATACTTCCATTCTTCTTTCATGTGTATGAGAAGGCATAGTATTCCATAAGCTTCCGCTTTGAAGTTCTGTCATACCCATTGAAAGTTGGCAGCTTTCGCAAACTGCTGGATGAATGTATTGGTTAAGTGTTCTAACATTAGCTTCTTCAGGTGTTCCAAGATAGCGTTTGTTAGCATCTTCATAACGAATTTTGTGCATTGGATACACATGGTGTGCTGGTGCACTATTGATATAGAATTTAGCAGGATTTGCTGCATCATCACTCTCGAAAGAAACTTCTTTAGTTTCTTTACCGATGTAAAGACCAGCTTTTGTTTCCATTTCTACTCTTTGACCATCTACTACGATAGTACCTTTGCCACCGATATTGATAACACCCATTTCTCTTCTTTCTAAGAAGTAATCACTACCAAGTTCTTTTGCACCCTCGATAGCAATCGGGCTTGTTGTAGGAACAGCGCCCCCTACAATAATTCTATCCACGTGACTATACACAAATTTGATTTCACCTGGTACAAATAAGTTCTGAATAAGGAAATTCTCTCTCATTTCCTCAGTAGTCATTGTCTTAGCCTCTTTAGGGCTCACACTATATCTTACTTCCATGGTTATATGCTCCTTTATAAGCAGTATCACTCAAACTCTCACCAGTTCGGCAATACTCCCTACCCTCTATAAGTATTTAATTGCTTCCTACAAAGTAAAACAGTTTGCCTCTCTCTTTTCTCCCCCTAAGGCTTCAAAAAGAGAGCTGGGTACTTGACTGCTGATAGTCTACCTTTGGAATAATTTGATGATGCTCTTAGTGAAATATTTAAAGTGGTTTTAGCCGTGCTGTCTGAGCAAAGCGAGTTCACTGCGTTACTTTAAACATTGAGCTTAGAGCATCACAAATTATGGAGAGTGTAGCTATCAGCAGTCAAGTGACCCAGCGGCCCTTATTTTGACAACCTTATTATCTAGCTAACCATCCACCATCAACAGCTACTGTGTAACCATTTACGTAGTTAGATGCTTCTGATGCTAAGAATACTGCAGGACCTTGCATATCTTCTGGTGTTCCCCAGCGACCCGCTGGAATACGATCTAAGATAGCTTCACTTCTATCTTGGTCTGCTCTAAGAGCTGCTGTATTGTTTGTAGCCATGTATCCTGGAGCGATAGCATTTACATTGATACCTTTGCTAGCCCACTCATTAGCCATAGCTCTTGTAATACCCATTACAGCTGATTTAGATGCTGTGTAAGATGGTACACGGATACCACCTTGGAATGAAAGCATAGATGCGATATTGATGATTTTACCGCCATTACCTTGTTCAATGAATTTTTTAGCTGCAGCTTGGCAGAAGAAGAATACTGTTTTTAAGTTAATGTTGATAACATCGTCCCAATTTTGCATAGAGAAATCGATAGCATCTTCTCTTCTGATGATACCAGCGTTGTTTACTAAGATATCAAATCTGCCGAATTTTTCCATAGCAGTATTGATGATACCTTCGATTGGATCTGTAGACATAAGGTTAGCTACAACACCTACGAATTCTCCGCCTTTTTCTTCAACAGCTTTTTGTGTTTCTGGCATTTCTACATAGTCAACGCCTACTACTTTAGCGCCTGCTTCAGCGTATGCTAAACAAATTCCTTGACCTAAACCTGTAGAAGCTCCTGTTACGATTGCAACTTTACCTTTTAAACTAAATTGATCTAAAATCATTTTATTACCTCCGCTTAAATTATATATTTTTAAAATGTGTTGTCACCTAATTATGTATTAGAGTGTTACGCCATCTTTAAAGATAGCAAGATCACGGATACCGTGCTCTTCTGTTCTTGAATGAATTCTTCCTGATGCTAAATCTAAAATATAGCTATAGAAGTCTTCTGATACTTCTTTCATTTCTTTTCCAAGTAATAATTGCCCTGCATTGAAATCAATCCAGTTTTTCTTCTTAGCGAAGAGTTCATTGTTACTTGAAATTTTAACTGTTGGTACTGGTGCGCCAAATGGTGTACCACGACCTGTTGTGAAAAGTACGATGTGCGCGCCTGATACAGCAAGTGCTGTAGAAGCTACAAGGTCATTCCCTGGTGCTTGAAGTAAGTTAAGCCCCTTAGTACATACACTTTGACCATATGTTAAAACATCTACTACTGGCGCTGAACCACCTTTTTGTGTACATCCTAAAGATTTATCTTCAAGTGTTGAGATACCACCTTTTTTATTTCCTGGAGATGGATTTTCATAAACTACTTGGTCATATCTGATGAAGTAGTTTTTAAAGTTATTAATAAGTGAAACTGTTTTATCAAAGATTTCTTCGTTGATGCAGCGTTTCATAAGAAGTGTTTCTGCTCCAAACATTTCTGGTACTTCTGTAAGAATAGTTGTACCACCTTCACTAATTAATCTATCAGATACAGCACCTACAAGTGGGTTCGCTGTAATCCCTGAGAATCCATCAGAACCACCGCATTTAAGACCAATAATAAGTTCAGATGCTGGTACTTCTTCTCTAGTAAATGTACTTGCATACTCTACTAATTCTGCAATCACTTCTAGTGCTTTTTCTACCTCATCTTCATGTTCTTGACAAATTACAAATTTAACGCGGTTTTCATCATAATCACCGATTACTTCTTTGAAGCTTTCAATAGTATTGTTTTCACAGCCAAGGCCAAGTACAAGTACCGCACCTGCATTTGGATGATTTACAAGGCCTGCTAATGCTTTTTGTGTATTAACATGGTCCTCGCTAAGTTGTGAACAACCATATGGATGTGTGAAAGTATGAATACCTTCTACATTTCCTTTAATTAATTCTTGGCTTTGTTTCTCAATAATTTTAGCAATATCATTTACACAGCCAACTGTTGGAATAATCCAAACCTCATTACGAATACCCACTTTGCCATTTGGTCTTTTATAACCCATGAATGTTGATGGCGCGTGCATTTCGATTGGTGTTACTTCTGGCTCATAGCTATATTCAAGAAGATCGCCAAGTCCTGTTTTGAGGTTATGCGTATGTACCCAATCGCCTGCTTTGATATCGCAAGTTGCTATCCCAATAGGGTTACCATACTTGATAACAGGCTCTCCTGCTTTGATATCAACTAAAGCTCTTTTATGTCCTGCAGGAATAGCTTCAGTGGCAACTAAAGCTACTTCTACATTGTCTTTTTCATTAATTTTGATGAAATCTAACATAGAATTATTCTCCTATAAGTTCTTCGAGTGCAGTTCTCATACCTACTTCAGCAATTCTGTTTAAGTGAGCTGTAACTGTTTCATTGAAGTTAGCATATTCGCCTAAGTCTTTGCCCCAGAATTTTGTATTTGAAGTGAAGTCTTTAACAAGTGTAGCAGTATCTACCTTACCAACTCTTGATGCAAAGAATTCAAGTACATCTTTGTCATCCATGATTCTGTATGTTTCTTCGCCACGTTTACCGATTAAAGCACCATCTACAATTTCTGTACCATGGTAGAATGCCATAAGTGCAGCAAATGAGAATGTTAAGTATTTAGGAATAGAACCTTTAGCTTCGTAGTGATCGTGGAAGCTTACAAGGTTTCTAGCTTTCCATTTAGATACTGAGTTAAGAGAAATCGCAAGTACACTGTGGTCGATGAATGGATTTTCAAAACGTTCAATAACTGAGTTTGTGAATGCTACAACTTCATCATGTGGAAGGTCTACTGTTGGTACGATTTCATCGAATAATAAGTGTTCCATGTATGTACGAACTGTTTTATCTTCCATACAACCTCTAACAATATCTTGACCAGCAAGGTATCCAGCGAGAACTGTACCTGTGTGACCGCCATTTAAGATACGCACTTTACGATCTCTGTATGGTTTTAAGTTATCTGTAAACACTACATTACATCCAGCTTTGTCAAGTGGGAATGATGCTGAGATATCTTCTTTACTTTCAATAACCCAAAGACCGAATGGTTCTGCTACGTCTAATAAATCATCTTGGTATCCAAGTTCGCTGCAAAGTGCTGCTGCTTCTTCTCTTGGATATCCTGTTACAATTCTATCTACTAATGTATTACAGAAAATATTAGCTTCTTCTACCCATTTAGCAAAAGCTTCGCCAAGGTTCCAAAGTTCTACGTATTTAAGAATACATTCTTTTAATTTTCCACCGTTATTTTCAATAAGTTCTACTGGAAGGATTTTTAACCCTTTTGTCATATCACCATTGAAGTGTGTATATCTATCAAAAAGGAATTTTGTAAGTTTACCTGGGTAAGTATTTGGAGGTGCGAGTTCAAATTTATCGCTTTCATCATATACAATACCAGCTTCTGTTGTATTAGATACAATAAATTCAAGTGTATCAACTTTTGATAATGCTTCATATTTTTCATAATCTTCATTAGCAGCTACGCTATCAGATACACATGTAATAATTCTTTTTTCATTAACTGTTTCCCCATTTGCTTTACCTCTAAGGATTACAGTGTATGTATTATCTTGTGCTTCGAAACGTTCTAGGTTTCCAAAAGTAATAGGTTTAACTAATGCTACAGAGCCATCGAAACATTCTTTTTCATTAGCTACGTCAATCATTTGTTCAACGAATGCTCTTAAGAAGTTTCCTTCTCCGTATTGTACTACTTTAAGTGGGCGCACTTTTTTGTTTGCAACTTCATTCACTTTTTTCATAATCTTGTTTTACCTCCGTTTTGTAGGCCGTTTTTGTAAGCCCTTACATTTTTGATTGTAATAATAAAAAATATAAAAGTCAATAATATTTATAAAAATTTTTAATACCCGTTGACTTTATTTTTTTTTAAAATTATAATCATTTATGTAAGCACTTACATATCCAGAGGGGTGAATTTTTTGAATATATATGATGTTGCAAAAGCAGCTGGCGTTTCCATTGCCACTGTATCTAGGGTACTCAACGGTAGCCCTAATGTAAGCGCTAAGACAAAAGAAAAAGTATTACGTGTTATTGAAGAAGCAGGCTATACACCTAATGTTTTTGCCAGAGGTCTTGGGCTTAATACAATGAAAATGATAGGTGTACTATGTACAGATGTTTCAGATATTTATTATGCAAAAGCAGTTTCCATTATTGAGAATGCCTTAAGAGGTTATGGATATGACTCTATTCTCTGTTCTACAGGGAATAAATTAGAAGACAAACAAAAATGCATGGATCTTCTTATGGCAAAACGAGTAGATGCATTAATTCTTATTGGTTCTACCTTTAAAGAAAATGTAGATAACTCACATATTGAAAATATTGCTAGGCAGATTCCTACTATTATCATCAATGGTGTCATGGATGTGCCTAACACATATTGTGTGGCATGTGATGAATATCAAGCTATGTATGATAATGTAGTTTCTCTATATAAAAAAGGGTGTCATGAAATACTCTATCTTTACGATGTAGATACCTATAGTGGCACACAAAAATTAAATGGCTACAAGCAAGCGCTTAAAGATTGCGGATGGCCTGTTGTTCCTCACTTAGTTGTGAAAACACAAAAAAATATGCAAGCAATTGAAGAGACCATTAATGGCCTTCTAGAGAAAGAACATACTTTCTCAGCCGTTTTAGCTTCTGAAGATCAGATTGCTATCGGTGCCATGAATGCACTAATCAAAAAAGGCTTTAAAATACCAGAAGATATGGCTATTATAGGATTTAACAACTCACTGCTTTGTGAATGTACCTTGCCTGCACTAAGCAGTGTAGACAATATGGTGGAAACACTCTGCTCTATGGCAGTTAATGTCCTTACAGATGTATTTGAAGGAAAGTCTGTTACAAACAAAATGATTCTTTCAGGTAAATTAATTGAAAGAGATACATTTAAAATTTAACTGTAATTTTAAAAACTTTTTTAGTTTTTAAATATTTTTCTGAAACTTTTTATTAAGGAGATTTGACGATGAAAAACTTTATGGATCAAGATTTTTTACTTGCAAGTGAAACAGCTAAAACTTTATATCATGATTATGCAGCTAACATGCCAATCATTGATTACCACTGCCACATCAACCCAAAAGAAATTGCGGAGAACAAAGAGTTCAAAAACATTACAGAAGTTTGGCTTGGTGGAGACCACTATAAATGGCGTGCAATGCGTTCAAACGGTGTAGAAGAAAAATACATCACAGGCGATGCGACAGACAGAGAAAAATTCCAAAAATGGGCTGAAACACTTCCAAAAGCTATTGGAAACCCACTTTACCACTGGACACATTTAGAACTTCGTAAATACTTCGGTTATGAAGGCGTTTTAAATGGTGAAACAGCTGAAGAAGTTTGGAACCTTTGTAATGAAAAATTACAATCTGGTTTAAAAGTTAGAGACATTATTGCAGCTTCAAATGTTAAACTTATTTGTACAACAGATGATCCTGTAGATTCTCTTGAATATCACAAACAAATTGCAGCAGATGAAACTTGCAACGTAAAAGTACTTCCTGCTTGGAGACCAGACAAAGTTGTAAATATTGAAAAAGAAACATTCGTACCATATATCCGTCATCTTTCAGAAGTAAGTGAAATTGCTATCACAAACCTCGAAAGCTTATTCGTAGCATTAAATGTACGTTTAGACTTCTTCCATGATATGGGATGCCGTGCATCTGACCATGGTCTTGATTATGTTGTATATAATCCAGCTACAAAAGAAGAAATCGAAGCAATTCTTGCTAAAGCTTTAGCTGGTGAAAAAGTTACATATGATGAAATGGAAAAATACAAAACTGCACTTTTACTCTTCTTTGGAGAAGCTTATGAAAAACGTGGTTGGGTAATGCAACTTCACTATGGTGCAATCCGTGACAATAACAAAGCAATGTTTGCAAATCTTGGTCCAGATACAGGATTTGACTGCATCAACACACGTAACTGTGCAGAAGGTACTGCAGCCTTCCTTAATGCATTACAAGAAAAAGCAGCACTTCCAAAAACAATCATTTACTCATTAAATCCTAATGACAATGCATCTATCGGAACAATCTTAGGATGCTTCCAAGGCTCAGAAATCGCTGGTAAAATCCAACAAGGTTCTGCTTGGTGGTTCAACGATACAAAACAAGGTATGATTGATCAAATGACAAGCCTTGCTAACCTTTCAGTTCTTGGTAACTTCGTTGGTATGCTTACAGACTCAAGAAGCTTCTTATCTTACACAAGACACGACTACTTCAGACGAATCCTTTGTAACTTAATTGGTGGATGGGTAGAAAACGGAGAATATCCAGCTGATATGGCTACACTTGGACAAATGGTTCAAGATATTTCATTCAACAACACAAATAAATACTTTGGTTTTAATGCTTAATTAAAAGTTTTAACGCTTAATTAAAAATCCCCTAGCAAGTGTTTGCTAAGGGGATTTTTTGGCATGATTTTAATCTTCAATAATAGCCACTAGGCGGATAGGTGATGCTGAACAGCCTTTAAGGGGCAATGGCATAGCCATAACTTTAAATCCACTACTTGGCAATTGATCTAATCCTACAATCTGTTCAATATGACAATACGCCTTTTTACAACCTACGCGGTGTGCTTCCCAGAAAGGATTAGGTGTTTTCCCTGCTTTTGCCTCTACTGCTTGCTGAGGTAAGGGTAAGTCCCATCCCCATTGATCAATACCCATGACTTTAATGCCTTGGTCAATGAGCCACTCAGTTGCTTCTCTACTTACGCCTGTTCCTCTAAAAAGATATTCCTTAGTATACATTATTTTATCTCTACCTGTATGAATAAGTACAATCATTCCTTTACTCAATTGTACACCTATCTTTTCTAGTTCTTCCTTCACATCTTGTTTAGAGATAACCTCGCCATCCTTCTTATGTGTCATATCAATAACTACACCATCACCATAACACCACTCTAAAGGAATTTCATCAATAGTCATTGCTTTTTTGCCATCTGTCATTTCGCCATAATGCCAAGGCGCATCAATATGTGTAACTGAGTGCACACCTAATTTCTCAATCTCATCATTAGCCCAGCCCACAAATCCTTCAGGATAATACGCTTTAGGAAGCCCTACAAAATTTAGTTCTCCCTCACTTTCTCTATGTGCTTTATGCTTAATCTTTATCTGTAATAACTCATGCTCACGTATGTCTTCACTGATAATAGGCTTTGTTAAATCAATTAATCTACTCATTTTTATCTCCCGTTCACATATTTTTCTCATTCTACATTCTATTTCTCATTCTACATTCTAATAGAATCAGCCATTTATATTGTACACTATTTTCGAATAATTTTGTACAATATATAAGTTTTTTCAAAAAAATATGACATTTTCTTTTTCATTGCGGGTTCAAAGCAGAGCGACACACTTCGATATTACTGGGCTGTCTTCGCCGCACTCTCTTTCTCTTTAGGTTCTATTAAAATATTTTATGCCATCACTTGGTTTGAAATAAGTTCTTAGGTAACCATCTGTTGAAACAATCACAAGTTCATTGGTTGCTTCTAAGTAATACACCTCATCTCCATCCTCTGCTTCTAGTTTATGTAGGGCATTTGGATCATTGATGACGCGGTTGGCACCTTTTAAATATTCCTGCGCATTGCTATAATCAAATTCGTCTTTATGCTTGTCAAAGTGATCTACAAGATATTTCTCATTTCTAAAATTATAAGTAACACTTTGAATTTGCTCAGTAGCTGGCGCTTGAGTTCCTATCTCATGGTTAACAAAGAAGTCTGGTCCTTTAAATATAAATCCAATAATTGCAATAATAATTGCTAATACTGCAATAAATGGTGATCTACGTGTAGATTGCCCAGACCTATTAGAACCTGAACTACTTTTATGAGCTTGTTGTTTTTTATTTTCTTTCCTACATTTTTCACATCGTTTAGGAAGCGATAACCCTTTACTTTCATAAAAGTGAATTTCTGACTCAGTCAGCTTAAAAGTTTTACCGCATTGTACACATTTCTTAGTCATTTTTTTCCTATCCTATCCTTAAAGTTGTATATACTTGTTTATAAAATCTTATCACACATAGTTCTCTTCTATTGTTTTTTCAGAAATACCTCTTTAAGAGTACTATAGCTTTAATATCTATGCAACTCCTCAATTCAAGGATGATTATAATAACCTTTAAAATATCTCTTCTACTATATAAACATTACGATTTTCTTCAGATAACACAATATATAATTTCAGATTCATCTTTTCGCCATAAAGATTAATATTTAATTTACTTCTTCTCCTTTTCACTTTCATTCCTCTAATTATCCGTCATCTCTTTACTTTTCATATCAATTAACTTCAATTATTACGTTTACACTCATGTATATAATAAGCTTATTATAAAGTCTGTCTTTTCCTGATTGCTTTCTACCATAATCTCACCGTGATGTAATTCCACAATCGTTTTCACAATGGCTAGTCCTACGCCGTTCCCTTCTGATACATCCATATTTTTTTCGGCCTGATAAAAACGGTCAAATATTTTTTCCTGACTCACCTTATCTATAGGTCTACCATCATTAATAACATGAATTAGTAACCTTTTATTGCCTATTTCTTCCATATAAATTTGTACATATTTTGCACCTACACCATATTTAATGGCATTAGCAATAAGGTTTTCCAGCATACGTACCATCAGTATTGGATCTGCATAAATAACAGTATTCTTTGCCATTATCTTTACTTCATAACTTAACTGCTTACTTTCTAATTCAGGAATGAATCCCATAAGTACCTGTTCTGCTAACTCCTGCATATTAATAGTTTCCTTATTCAAAGTTATTTGACTGTTGTTTAATTTAGATAATTCAAATAATTTATCAATAGCTTCTTTCAGTTGCTTAGCCTTTTCAAAGGCTATGTAACTATAATGCTGTAATGCTTCTTCACTCTCATATCTTCTCTGATGAATTATCTCTAGAAAACCCGTAACAGACATAAGCGGCGTCTTTAAGTCATGGGATAAATTTGTAATTAAATTATACTTCTGTTGATCCCATTCATGCTCTTTTTCTATAAACTGATTTAAATCTTGTGTCATCTGATTAATATGAGCTGCCAGCATACCTAGCTCATTACTTTGTATAATAGGTATCCGAACATTTAAATTACCTTCTGCAATTTCTACCACACACTGTCCCATTTCATTTATATAGTCCGTTAACACATCCATACGTTTCATAAATATACCAAAGAAATATATTACAAATACTGCACCTGTTATGACCAAATTTCCTATCATAAATAACTCATTATGACTACCATAATTTAGAAGCTTGATATATACATCTTCAGAAATAATATGTAGACCTCCAAAGCATATAATGAACGTAAGAAAAGTTAATATAAACGCACAAATGCTACTTATTACAAACTGCTTAATAATATAAATTTTAATACCTGTTGTTTTCAATTTTATATCCCACTCCCCAAACCGTCTGTATAATCTGAGGCACCTTAGGATTTTCCTCAATTTTTTCCCTAAGGCGCCACATGTGTGCCATTACTGTATTATTTCCCTCATAGTACTTCTCTTTCCATAAAGCACGATAAATTTCTTCTGAACTATATACTTTTCCCATATTTTCAGCCAATAATACTAAAATATCATACTCTGTAGGTGTTAACTTAATTTCTTTGCCCAAACGATATACTTGATGCCTTGCTTTATCAATTTCAATTTCCTTAATTTTAATTAAGGTATCTTCTTTCTTTTGAAGCTCCTGATTAAAGTAATGGGCCCGTCTTAACTGAGATTGTACTCTTGCCACCAATTCTAATGGTGAAAATGGCTTCACCATATAATCATCTGCACCAGACTGAAGTCCTTTAATTTTATCTATTTCTTGCCCCTTTGCACTTACTATAATTACAGGAATTTTATCCTTTTCTCGAAGTTTGCAGCATACATCTAGTCCATCTATTTCTGGCATCATAATATCTAGGACTACCAAATCAATTTTTCCCTTTTTTAAAAATTCCAATGCCATTTTCCCATTATAAGCTTTAAGTACCTCATAACCGGCTTCTTTCAGATAGATTTCCTCCAATTCAACAATCTCCTTTTCATCATCTACTACAAGTATCTGAAACATCGACTCTCCCCTTATTTAAATTATCTTATATCCTATCATCTGGCAGTAAGCTAACACGCTGCTATACAATATGCATGTAACCATTATCAGCATTTGATAAATAAACGTTCTGAATGCTATCTTTTTGTTCAGCATTGCAACGCTATAACATATTCCACGTATAAATGTCCAGGCTATACCTATTAAAATAGTCGTAAGCATTATATATACGCTATCTATCCAATGATACTCATATTGATTAATCATATTAATCACCACTGCAATTGTACCTACATAGCCTCCTATCATACAACAGTCAGCTAGTATATTTCCTATATCTATAAACCTTCTTTTTCTTGCTACTCTTATTATACTCCTAACCAAATCGATTACAAAAATGATTATAGTGCCTCCTATGACACCTAGAAGTATATTTCTTGATTCATACCAATGTAACCTCTTATAAGCATTATGACTCACTTCATTAAAAGCATAAGTTATGTGTCCATCTTGCCCTATACGAAACACATAATAACCACCATTATCTTCCCTAATGAATTTTCCCTTTTCAATTTCATAAAGACGGGTTGATATGCATTCTTTCTCTTGACTATATTCTTCCAGATTTAGTACACCATTCCTATCTAGACTAACCTTTGTCTGTGTCGTAGGGTCAAATATAATGAAGGCCTTCATTATATTACTCTGTGCAATACCATCATAATTTCTATAATTTCCTACATATCTCTTTAAATCATCTGCAATCTTTATAGTAGGCTGCTGCATCTTACTCTCCCCTAAAAATTTATCCAAGAAATCTTTCTCAAATTGAAATGGCAACGCATCAAACGTATTAATCCCAATATAAATTCCTAGATTCTGGTCAGGAATCAACAACAATGTGGACATATACCCTGGTAGCGCCCCTTCATGTTTTAAAATAAGCTTTCCACCTCGCTCTTCACGGATGAAGCCATAGCCCATACCTGGTAAAATTTCATCATTGCTAAACTCTTTGGCATACATATTCTGCATTGTTTGTTTCTGCAAAAGCTGCCTGCCATTAAAATCCCCCTCATTTAATAAGGCCTTTATAAAATTCCCCATATCTGCTGCCGTACTAATAACACCTGCTGAGCCTGAAGTATATTGATAAGCATACGGTACTTGTCCATACTCTCCATCTTTATAATAATATCCCTTTGCCATATTTTCATCTGGTATTCTTACGCTGCTACGTGTCATTTCTAGCTTATCTAATATATTTTCTTTAATATAAGTTTCATAATCTTGCTTAGATTTTCTTTCCAAAATATATCCCAACAAATTATAACCTAAGTTTGAATAACGGCATACGGTGTCTGGCAGGTCAATTACATTTAATGCATGTTGTATAAAATAAGTTTCTTGAGACTTAATTTCTTTTTCATCTGTCGTACTACCTAAAAGTTCACTACCTTCATCCATCCCACTTGAATGAGTCAGTAAGTTGCTACAGGTCACTTTCTTATCATAAGGATTATTTATTTTAATGCCCTCGGTATACTGCTGTACATCCTCATTTAAATCTATTTTTCCCTGTTCATACAGCTGCATAATCCCTATAGCAGTAAATAATTTGCTTATTGAAGCAATAGGAAATGTTGTTGTATTAGGGTCAACTGCACACTTTAACTCTTCATCACTATATCCATAGCCTTTTTTCAATATCTCCTTTTGATCTTTAATGACTACAACAGATGCTCCCACAATATGTCTCTCTTGTATTTCATGTGTCATATAATCATCTATGAATTGTGAAATCTGTCTATTCTGATCTATCATTTCTCCATAGGTGATATTTGAAAAACAGCCGCCTATCATTACTAGCATACAACCTTTCCATAATAAATTCTTCAAAAGCCTTTTCCCCTTATTTTTTAAATCCTTAAAAACAGATATATGATTGCCTTTTAACACTTTAATACCTCCTTATACTTTTTATAAGCCAATCATATACCTTCTCTTTTTCTTTTTTTTAACTTTTTTCTAACGATTTTTTAAATCACACTTTCCTTCTTCTAAAGTGAACCTCCTCTATTGGTATAATCCATGCCCTTAGGATATTGAATGCCTATTTTTAGAAGTCTTTTTTCTTCTTTATACGTATTAATTTCTTGTCTGTATCTTAGAATAGAAACCTTCTCACCATCCATGTATTCCTCTTCTTTAATAATCCCCCTAGGTGGTTCAATATTGCGTTCGGTATTATCATAAAAACTTTGATAAAAATGTTCCTGTAGTTTATCATCCTTTAATTTATAATATTTCATTTCTCTTAAGGTGTACCCTAAACTGCTTTGTTTATGCTCATACCTAATAGCATAGTCATTTGTCTCTTCATTATAGACGAGTTTAAATTCCATATCACCTGTAAACTTATAGCCTACATAGTCGTAATCTATTTTATCTATTGATTTTATTTCATCCTCATAGCCAAATACCTCAAAGGTTAAAGTATGGTCATATAATGTAAAGGTAATAAGTTCATTCATGCCATCATCATTTAAATCTGCAGTTGCTGCTGAAAGAAGCTGATGTGTTTTTGATTTTCTCAAGGCTTTTGTATAGTCTTCATAAGTTTCCATACGCTTCATTGCAACTTCATCCTTGTTAATAATCACTTGACTATTTTGTATAGCATTCTCCTTGGCATGTATAGGACAAATATTCCCTATGATCATAGTACTTCCCATTAGGAGTATCCTAAATCTAAGTAATATTTTTTTCATAAAATTATACCTCCTATTACCAATAATAAATATATTATTTAGTAAGGGGAGGTATACCAACACTTTTATTCTTATCCTTTATCCAATAAACTGCTTAAAGAAATTGCATTCATCATCATTACATTCTTTTGCTTCTTCTAGCTTAATGTTCACATGAAAAACATGGGCAATATCATCTCTATCAGGACTACCATATACCTTATATTCACAAGGAATACCTAGCTTAGTCAATGTCTTATACATAGGCTCTGCATGGTCTTTTAAGAAATCACAGTGAGCTGTCATAATAAATGCAGGTGGAAAATCCTTCGTGATATATTTTATTGTATCCATAGCCGGAATAGCTTCCTCTAAACGATCGCCTAAATAAGTATAAACACACCCTTCTTTACCTTCCTGTATATACTTCTTTACATCATAAAAACCACAATTTAACCCAACTGCTCTAATATGAATATCTCCAGTAGGCATTTCAAACTCATAAAATCTTTGAAATTCCTTATTAGTTAATAACGTTACATACTGACTTGTAAGCTGTGCGCCAGCTGAATCGCCTACTATAAATACATTGTTAAGGTCAATGCAATATTCTTTAGCATGTTCACAAATCCATGTAAATACACTATTAATATCTACTAATGCAGCAGGCCAAGGGTCCTCTGGTGCTAAGCGATAAGAAAAGTTTACAACCGTAAAGCCACGTTGTGCCAAGTCCATACAATAAAATTGATAAACCTCTTTACTGCCATATATCCATCCCCCACCATGAATATTAACAATCGTTGGCATTGCTGTGTGTACACCCTTTTGATGATAAACATCTAAAGTATTTAAATCACCATGTACATCATAAGCGATATTATCATATCTTTGAATGTTATCAGGTGTTCTAAGTCCTAAATCTCTCTTTGCATCACTCGCACTAAATTGTTCTCTAATTACCTCTACATCCCTAATTTCCATAAACTATACCCCCATAATTTCTAAATATTTTTTATCTTTTTGTTTTTCATTATATCACATTATGGATATTATGGATTATTTTTTTCAAAATTTTTCCTTCTCATTTTAGATATATCTTTCTAAAATCACGAGGTATTCTTATACTTTTTATCTAATACAGATTTTATCTCTTGTAATAAATATACAAATTCTTCTCCCCATCTTTTACACTTTCTTATTTTCAATTCTATTTATTTTTCTTAAAATGTTTTTGAATACTTAATCCCTTACTTTATGTTTTTCTTGATATAATACTATAAAGACTACTAATAATATAATATTGGCTAGGCCTACTGCCTTTATACCATATTCATCTGTTGTAAGTGCGCCAAGCCAACCGCCTATCACAAAGGCTAATGTTACACCTAGATAAATACTCCCATTCTCTAAGGATTCCTTCTCTCTTGTAATAAAATAATGTGAAAACTGATCTGCTAAGTTTTTTAAGTTACCTGTAAACATAATTGTTGAATAAGCCTTACCATTTACTTTTCGGAAGCTCTGTACCTGTAATCCACAGACAAAGGACACAATAACATTGGCTATAACATTAAGCCTTCCTTCTTGAATAAACATTACTATAAATAAGGCAATCATCTCAATACATAAAGTAATATGTAACCAATAAAAATGTTTACCTTCTTTAAATTTGTACTCAATATATTTAGCACTACATACTCCCCCCATAAAAGAAAAAATAGAAAACAAGTAATAAATGACTTTGTTCATATTTCCTTGTGCAATATTATAACCTAATAAAACTAGGTTACCTGTCTGTGTATTGGCAAATACCTTTCCCCTAGCTAAATAACAATATATATCTAAATAACCGCCTACTAAAGCTAGCAGCATTGCAACTATAAAAGACTCTGCCATCTTATCTCTTTTAAATAAATTGTGCATAACTTATTACCCTCTACCTTTATAATTTCTTATAAAAATATCGTTTTCCACTTAGGCTGTATTTATTCCTACATAAACTGCCTGTTACCTCTAAGTCACGCTACAAAGTCCACTCATTTGGCACTAAAAAAGCACCTAATGGAAACATGATGCATGCTACATTAGGCGCTTTTTATTAATTATAACTTTTTAAAGATTTCTGTTTCTGTCTTTAATTCTCTTGCAATCTTATGATTTTCATTAATTAATGTTGTGATACTATTCATTTCTACTACAAGATCTTGTGTACTTTCTGCTACCCCATTAATACCCTCTGTACTATCATTAATTGCACATGTAATGGTACTGATAGCTTTTACAATCTCTGAAACCCCTTCTTCTAAAGCTTTTGTCTTTACATCAAACTCATCCATGGCTGTTTCAATATAGTTTGCATCTTGCTTATATTGATTTCCTGATTCTACAACCGTTATAAACTCTGGAAGAATAGACTCTTGTAAGTACTTAATGAGTGTATCTGTATGATTTGATAAGTTATGTACTGCATTTGTTACAAGTTCATTAGTTTCTTGAATATTATTAGCAGCTTTATGGCTTGAGTCTGCTAACTTTCTAATTTCTTCTGCTACAACAGAGAATCCTTTTCCAGCTTCTCCTGCTCTAGCTGCTTCAATAGATGCATTTAATGCTAATAAGTTAGTTTGGCTTGCTACATTAAGAATGTCATTAGTAAGATTATTGATATGATCTACATTTTCGCAATCCTTCATAGCCTGTGTTAACCCCCCTAACATTTGACTTACAGTTTGCTCAATTTGTGCCATATTCATGCGTGCAGACTCTTCCATTTGCTCTGCACTTTTCTTCATATCCTTTGAATATACATTAATTTGTGAAACCTTATCTGCAATGCTCTTAACATCTTCGCCTACCATAGTAGCACTTGTATTAATGACATGTGTATTACCAGACACCTCTTCCATTGTAGCTGATAACTCCTGTGTTAATGCAGATAAATCTGCTGCACTATCTTTTGAAAGATTAACGCTTTCTAATACTTCTTCTCCTAGATTATTCATCTTGATAGAATCTCTACTAATCATACCAAAAATATGTTGAAGTTCATCTAGGAAAGTATTAATCCCATTCCCTAAGGCAGCTATTTCATCATCATATTTAACTGTGATACGTTTTGTTAAGTCCCCTTCTTTTTCATTAATCCCTTGAATAATACTTACTAATTCTTGCTCAGTCTGTGTAATTGGTAAAACAACTCTTCTCATAATGCAATAAATAGCTGCAATAATTGAAGCTACAATACATACAACAACTATCATACTTGAAACAATAGCATTCTTATATACTGTTTTTAACTCTTGACGTGCTACTTCTGAAGCCTGTTCTATGGATTCTTCTAAGACTTTAATCTGTGCATTCATTTCTTTTGCAAATGTGGATAGTTCCACGTTTGCATAGTTATAGGCTTCTGCTGTTTTATTACTTGCACTATATGCCGTTAAATTAGCTAAGGCACTTTTGAAATTACTATAGCTTGATAAAAGCTCATTATAGACTTCATTTTCCTCGGTATTGATATACTGTTTATATGCTGTTAAATTGGCTTCTAACTGCTTACTTTCTTCTTTAATCGCTGTGACACGCTCGATTTTAGTACTTAAATCAATTGCCACAATATGTGCTAATGCTTGCTTATGAATACTTTCTGTTGCCCTCTGAATTTCTCCTAAGGTTGCAACGCTTACCATATACTTATCTGCTATTGTAGTGGCTTTCTCATTTACATTATTAATACGACTGATTCCCATTGCATTAGATATAATTGCTAAAGCTGCTAATAAAATAACTGGCCCCATGATAAGTACTCTAATACTATTTAGTCCCTTTTTATTCATTTTTCCCTCCACTGGCTGATATACCGATTAATCTACCACTTTCGTGGTAATTGCTTTTACCATTTCATCCATAGTCTGTTGCATACTATCTGTTCCTATATTTCCTGCTACTATATTTTTACCAAATTCAGCAACTGGCTCCCAATATTTTACACCTACTCTTTGTAAACTTGCATATTGCGATTGCTCAATTAACGCTTTTATTGCAGGTGTTTGCTTTACTTCTTCTGCAGAAGCTGCCATTGTATTACTTGGTCCTAATCCTCTTTCTCTAAAACGAAGTGTTTGATTTTCTTCATTTGTAAGCCACTGTGCTAATTTTGCTGCCCATTCCTTTTCATCAGAATAGGCATTTACACCAAGCAGCTTATATCCTGCATAAGATGCTAACTGTACCTGTTTATCTGAAACTGTATAGGTTGGCAATTTCACCGCTGCAAAATCATCTTGCCATACCTACTTCAATTCACTCGCCGCCCATATGCCGCTTACACCTGCTATGACACTTCCATTCTTAGCACCTATAATTAAATCTTTCTCGTCACAACTCATGAAACCAGGATTTTTAGCAATTGCCAACATGGCATTTCCCACATCAACCCCCTTTATCTCCCCTGACTGGCTATTCCAATCACAATAATTTGTAATACCATCTGGATTTAACTCTAATTTAAGACCTGTATTACCAAAGAATGAATAAAGATACCAACCAGAACTCCAATCCATAGTCACTTTTTTGTCTAAAGCACTTGCTACATTTAACATCTTATCTAATGTTGTGACATCTTCTTCTGATAAATACTTTTTATTATAAAACATAAAGTACCCATTATCAGCAGTCATTGGATAAGCATAAATATTTCCATCTATAGATGCCGCCTCCACTGCTCCCTCTACGTTTTCTTCCCTAATTTGGCTTGCTGTTTCTAGCACCTCAACCACCCCAGCAGCAGCGAGTTCCATGAGCTGATCATCTGCAAACGTAAAGACATCTGGCGCTGCTCCTACATCTGCTAGTATTCTGGCCTTACAGTCCCCCTCATCTGCTGACTCTATTATAATGTCAAATGTTGCTTCATCAGCATACTCTGCCTTGAAACTTTCAACCATTTTAGTCAATAACTCTTGTTCATTAGGACCACCTCAAACTGTAAGTTTAACATGCTCTCCCTGTACATTATTATCTTCATGCTGTATCTCTTGGCTACAGCCACTTATTAGCATAAGCGATAATAAGATAGTCATAATAACCTTTATCTTTTTCATATATATCTCCTATATCTCCCTTTATCTTTAATATATATATCGGCAAATAATGTCATTTTTTGTATATGTATTTTTTTTACCAAAATACATATATTGACTTTAGCATTTATATGTCAATATCAATATAATAATATTATTAATTTTAAAAATTTTTGCAACACTCTATTCTTATTAATCTGTTACTTTCATAGTAATTTCTTTTACCATCGTATCCATAAGCTGTTGCATATTATTAGCTGAAGCTCTCCCTTCTACTAAACTTTTACCAAATGTACTTACTGGATCCCAATATTTTGCGCCTACTCTTTGTAAGCTCGCATATGTCGACTGCTCAATTAAAGCCTGAATAGCAGGTGATTGTTTTACTTCTTTTGTAGCTCCCGCTATTTTATTGCTTGGCCCTAATCCTCTCTTTATAAAACGAATTGTCTGATTTTCTTCATTTGTAAGCCATTGTGCTAATTTCATTGCCCATTCTTTTTCTTCTGAATAGGCATTAACACCTATCAACTTGTAGCCTGCATAAGATGCTAACTGTACTTCTTTACCTGCAACTGTATATGTTGGAAGTTTTACTGCCGCAAAATCATCTCCCCAAGCTTGTTGCAATGCATTAGAAACCCATATGCCACTTATACCAGCTATGACACTCCCATCTTTAGCCCCTGCAATTAACTGCTCATCTCCGCCGCTCATAAAGCCTGGATTTTTAGCAATCGCCAACATGGCATTTCCTATATCCACACCTTTTATTTCAGCTGATTTACTATTCCAATCACAATAGTTTGTAAGACCATCTGGATTTAACCCCATTTTAAGTCCTGTATTACCAAAGAATGAGTATAAATACCAACCTGATGTCCAGTCCATTGTTACCTTTTTATTTAACGAACCAGCTACTGAAAGGATTTTGTCAAGTGTTGCTACATCTTGTTGTGATAAATACTTCTTATTGTAAAACATAAAGTAACCATTATCAGCAGTCATCGGATAGGCATAAATTCTTTCATTAATAGTGGCTGCTTCCACAGCTCCCTCTACATTATTTTCTCTTATTTGTGCTTCTGCCTCAATAGGTTCAATGACACCAGCAGCAGCCAATTCCATAAGCTGGTCATCTGCAAATGTAAAGACATCTGGGGCTGCTCCTACATCTGCAAGTATTCTTTCCTTACATGTGCCCTCTTCTTCTGGCTCAATTGTTATTTCAAATGTTGCTTCATCAGCATATTCATTTTTAAAACTTTCAACCATCTCAGCCAATAATTCTTGCTCATTGCTTCCTCCCCATACAGTTAAATTAACAACATCTGTTTGAACTTCTTGTTTTTCTACCTGTATGTTACTACTTTGGCTACATCCACTTAGCATTGTTATAGCTAGTAGTATGGTACTTATTCGTTTTAATTTTCTCATAAATTCCTCCTTACTTCTATTTTTTCTATATATAGACATTTTTAGCAGTATATTATAGATAAAATTAACAATTTTTCAGTGCCTAAATCCTATTTTTTATGAAAATCAGTACATATTCTTCCTTGCTAATCACTAAAAATTCCCCTGTTTTCTAAATGTAAATAAAGTCTGCGATAAAATCAGTATCAAATCATTCCTTTCCTACTCCAAAATAAAAGGACTGTAGCAAGATAGTATTCTAACCTTGCTACAGCCCGTAGTTATTTATTTTTAATATCTTACATACTTGATTCTTATTTTAGTTTTCTCCTTTAACTCCGTACATTAATAAGGGTAGGGGTAAGGATAATAAGGATAGGGTGGCGCATAATAAGGATAAGGTGGTGCATAACGTGGATATGGTAATAAGGATAATGCTAATAAACTAGTCAGTGGTAAATTTCTACGTCTAAACCTTCTAAACCTTCTAGGATTACCATATGGTCCTTGCATACTAAATTGACTTTCATTTTGCCTTTGTACATTAGATTGATTTTCATCATCTTGATATATCGCATCCTCACCCACAAGAACATTAATAGAGGTAGGTTCTACGCTTTCAATAATACCGTCCATCTGACTTCCATCTTGCATGGTTAAAACAACATGGTAAGACAGCATTTTTTTACATTCATTATATAAATTTTGTCCGTCCCGAGTATTATTTCCGCTTATTCGCACTACATCAACTCCTCTCCATATCATAATATTCACCTATACTGAATTTATTCTATATCTTGAAGTATTCTTGAGGATGCAGCTTCTTCTATTTCTTTAAACGCTTCCTTAGTATCTGCATCCATTAAAATTCCCAAATCACTCACCTCGACTCTAACAATAGATTCCTGACAGTTAATTAATGCGCCCTTTAACCCCTGATTGCCATCATATGTGCAAATCTTAGGAACTAAACTGCAATCTATTATAATAGGATGCCCACCTTGCTGCTGATAAACTGGTTTTGCTACTAATGCCTTATATGCCATAAGTGTCCTTAGTGTCTCTACGTTAAAGAGAGGAATATCTCCTGGGGTGAAAAATACCCTTTCACATTGATTGGCAATGGCTTTCAATCCTAGTTTGGCTGAGTCAAACATATCTGTCCCTTGATAATAAGGATTATAGATGCATTTTATCCCTTGTGGTTTTAAATAGGCTTCTAACTTTTCAGCTTGATAACCTGTTACCACAATAATCTGGGTAACGCCTGCTTCCCGCATTGTATCTATACTATACTGAATCATTGGTTTACCAGCTAATAATTTTAATGGTTTAAACGCCTTCATCCTAGAAGATAAGCCTGCTGCTACAATGACTGCACCTATTGATAGTTTAGCTTTTTCTTTCATTTTCCCACACGCCTTCTAATGTTTAATACTTATTTACTCATTTTTTATAAGCTGTATGTTCTAATGGCAGCTTTGTTCTAAAGATGCCATCATATTTATAATATGCGCCTTGTACAGCTGGTGCCGTAGGTATAAGCGTAATCTCCCCTACACCTTTTGCACCATAGGCAAGCTGATCTTTATTTTTTTCAACTAAAATTGTCTCTATCTCTGGTACATTAGGAGCGCGAAAGAGCCCGAGTTGACCATATTTCACACTAGGTTTACCCTCTATGAGCTTTGGATTTTCTGTAAGCCCATAGCCTAGTCCCATCACTACACCGCCTTCTATCTGGCCTTCCACATTCAAAGGGTTAATGACTCTTCCTATATCATGGGCTGCTACCACTTTTTTCACCTTCCCAGCCCCATCTAAAATAACTACTTGAGTAGCATAACCATAAGATAAATGACTCACTGGATTAGGCTTATTAGTCCCTATAGGATCTGTAATCACTGTAAACTCTTCATAATACACCTTCCCCTCTAATTCTTGCAATGTATGCGTTTCTAAATCTTTTTTTAGTTTTAAGGCAGCTCTTCTAGTGGCTTCACCTGTAATAGCCGTTTGCCTAGAGGCTGTACTTGTCCCTGAATCTGGCGTAATATCTGTATCTGGACTTACAACCACAACCTCATTTGCCCTTAAGTGTGTTGCTTCACAGCAAATGGCCCTCATTGTACTTGCAATACCTTGCCCCATGCAAGCTGCACTAGTACGTAAGCTTACCTTGCCCCCTACAATTTTAAGTTTAACGCGTCCTGTATCTGGTACACCTACCCCTAAGCCTGCATTTTTAATCGCACAGGCAATACCGGCATGGTTAAAATTAGCATAATATGTATCTTTTACAGCTTCTAATGTTTCTACAATGGCTGTACTATCATCGGCGATTTGACCATTTGGCAAAACGTCTCCTGGCCGCAGTGCATTTAAATAACGGATTTGATAAGGATCTATTCCTACCTTCTCTGCTAATAAATTTAAGTTACACTCTGTGGCAAATATAGTTTGCGTTACACCAAAACCACGGAAGGCACCGCTTGGCACATTATTGGTATAAACACTGGTACCTATAATATCAATATTTTGATAATTATAAGGCCCTGCTGCATGTGTACAAGCCCTTTGAAGTACAGGTCCTCCTAATGAAGCATAGGCACCTGTATCTGAAATAAGGCGCAGTTTCATAGCTGTCAGTTTCCCCTTTTTATCACAGCCTGTAGTCAGTACCATCTTCATAGGATGACGTTTAGGATGCACCATTAAGCTTTCTTCTCTTGTAAGTGTTACTTGTACTGGAACCTTGGCAATATAAGCAAGTAAAGCTGCATGATGCTGTACGCTCATATCTTCTTTTCCGCCAAAGGCTCCCCCTACATAAGCGCCCCTTACAGTAAGGCAGCTTTCTGAAATACCTAATAAACGTCTAATTTCTCGGTACTCATCATAGATGGACTGTCCCCCTGTATATACCGTTAAATGATCGCCTTCTGGTACTGCTAAGGCGCTTTCTGGTTCTAGAAAAGCATGTTCCTGAGCAGGTGTCTCATAGGTCTTAGTGACCACATAAGCGGAATTTTTCAAAGCTTCTTCCACATTGCCACGCTTAACCTTCTCTACCCGATAGATGTTACCTGTCTCGTGAATTTTATAATCCGTTAAATGCATGGCTTCTTCAGGATCAAAGACCGGGGTTCTTTCCTCATAATCCACCTTAATCAAAGCCTTAATTTCTGCTAATGCCTTCTTGGATTTTGCTGCAACTAAGGCAACTGCATCGCCATAATATCTCGTTTCTTCTCCCACATCTATAAGGGCTGGCCAGTCTTTCGTTAAATGTCCTAAAACTCTCTCCCCAGGTATATCTTTTGCTAAAACAATTGCTACGACCTCAGGATGCGCTAAAGCCTTAGTTAAATCTATAGCTTTGACTAAAGCTCTAGGATATGCTGCTCTTAAGGCACTCCCATAGACCATGCCATCTACTTTAATATCCCCTGCAAACTTCCCTATACCTAAAATCTTATCTTTTGCATCTGGTCTTACACAAGCCTCACCTACTTTGCCAATAGTTTCTTCTAAAATAGGTTCTTCTTCTCTCCTTAGGCATTTTGCGGCTAATCCTATGGCTTTGATAATCTTTTTATATCCTGTGCAGCGACAAATATTGCCTTTTATAGCCTCACCAATCTCAGCCTGAGTAGGATTTAAATTTACGTCCAATAAGGACTTGGCACTAATCACCATTCCTGGTATACAAAAGCCGCATTGTACAGCGCCTACCTTTGAAAAGGCATATTCATAAACCTGCTTTTCTTTTGCACTTAATCCTTCTACGGTAACCAGTGACTTCCCTTCTACTTTGGCAGCAGTTAATAAACATGCCCGCATTTTCTTCCCATCAACTAAAATCATGCAGGCACCACAGGCTCCTTCACCACACCCATTTTTAACAGATGTTAAATCTAATTGGTCCCGTAAATACTCTAATATATTAATATTTTCTTCAACTTGCTGATTCATGTCATTTACCCTAAACGCATACATTTTTCTCACCCCTTTCCTTTTCTTAGTACATGTCCTCCTCGAATCTGTGTCGGTATCCCTTTCCTTTTCTTAGTACATGTCCTCCTCGAATCTGTGTCGGTATCCCTTTCTTGATGGCAAGTTTACCATTTACGATGACATAGACAATGCCTTCTGGTGTTTGCTTTGGGTTTTGGAAGGTTCCTTTATCTTTTACTGTCTCAAAGTCAAATAAAACAAGATCTGCATAATAGCCTTCTTTAATAATGCCTCTTTCTTTAATTCCTATAGCTTGTGCTGCTTTGCCTGTCATTTTATAAATAGCTTCTTCTAAGGTAAGTACTTTCTCTTGTCTGACATATTTACTAAGTACTCTTGGAAAAGCCCCATAAACTCTAGGATGAGGCTTTCCTGAAAGCAAGCCATCGGTACACACATTCATTTCGGGTCTGCTCATAATTGTCTTCACATGTTCTTCTATACCATAAAAGTCCACCATGCCTACTGCATTATTTTCTTCTAACAGTAAATCAAAAGCCGCCTCTAAGGCTTCTTTTCCTCTTTTTTTGCCTAAGCCATCAAGGCTTAACCCTACCACATCTTGATTTTCCTGACTTTCTACACTTGTAATAAAGATGCCTTCTGTTCCTGCAAATTGAATAAAGTTATCCCATCCTGGAATGCCCTTTTCAATATCTTCTTTTATTTTCTTGCGAAGGGCCTTATCTTGCAGACGTTTTACTAATTCTTCTGTCCCCCCATCGTGTACCCAAGGCGGTAAAATCACACCTAGCATCGTGCTACCTGCCACATAGGGATATTGATCAAAGGAAACGTTAACCCCTTCTTTTTTAGCTTCATCCAGCTTTCTAAGCATAGCCTCAAGCTTACCCCAGTTGGACTTGCCGCATACTTTAAAATGAGAAAAATGAACATTGACGCCAGAAGCTTTACCAATCTTAATGATTTCATCCATAGACTCTAAGATATCATCTGCCTCACTTCTTTGATGGACTACAAATACTCCCTTATATGCACTTACAATCTTGCAAAGCGCAATAAGCTCCTCTGCGCCTGCGTAAGCGCAAGGCATATAAATTAGTCCACTAGAAAGCCCATAGCAACCATTTTCCATTTCTTCTCTTACAATGTCACACATTTTCTCTAGTTCCTGTTTTGTAGGTGGCCTATCATCTAATCCCATAGCCTGCATTCTTACATTACCATGAGGTAACAAATACGTTTCATTTAAAGCAGGCTCAGCTGCTTCAATGCACCTTAAATAATTTGCCGTAGTTTCATACTGCCAATCTAAACTTTCATCCTTCCCATCTAATCCTGCTATGTTCTTTTGCCAAGGAGCAATATATTTTAAAGGTAAGGGCGCCATAGAAATACCGTCTTGCCCTAGAACCTCTGTTGTAATTCCCTGCTCTAATTTAGGCAAAAGCTGTGGGCTTGATAAAACCACTAGGTCACTATGACTATGCGTATCAATAAATCCAGGTGCACAAATAAGTCCTGTACCCTCAATGATTTCCACTTTCTCATTTAAAGCAGGCTCACCTATTATAATCTGCTTAATGCGCTCTCCTTCTATATAAATACTTCCTTTATATCGCCCTTTTCCTGTGCCATCGATGATGGTGGCATCTTTGATACATATTCCCATCTTGCCACCACCTTTACTTTAATAATGCTTTTATAATGCCATAGTAACATTCTGTTACTTGTTCTAGCTGGCTAATTTCAATATACTCATCAATGGTATGGGCAAGGCTTTCTAGTGAAGGCCCCATACCAAGTATTTTAATCCCTGCTTCACCTGCATAATGACTGCCATTCGTACAAAAATTATACTGAGTGATTTCTGGCTGAAAGCCCATTTGATTTAGTGTTTCTAAAACATCTTGTATATATTGCTCTTCTTTATCAAATAACCAACCGGGGAAAAATCTCTCTCCTGAAATCTTATGCCCTGTATAGCACGTTTCTTCTCCTATAGCAAAAGACACCTTGGCTTTAAACTGAGGGTCCTCCTTTGCTAGTTCATCAATAATCTTTTGAAGGGGGGCAAGGACGCTTTCCTTTGTCTCTCCTACAAGTAATCTTCTGTCATAAGTCGCCATACAATACTCTGGGACGACAGATGCTCCCGGATAAGGACTTGATTTAATATCAGTGAGTTCTAGAATACCATCACCTAATATATCATGATGAGGTGCCTTAAACTCTTTTATCCTTTCTACCAACTTGCACATACTATAAACCGCATTAACGCCTTTCTCGGGATTAGCAGAATGAGCTGGTACCCCAAAGGTCTCCATCTTCACTTCACCTCTGCCACGCTGCCCAATTTTTAGATTTAAGTTGGATGCCTCGCCAATAATGACATAATCTGGTTTCACCATCTCACTAATGCTTCTGGCCGCAACACCTTCAAAACATTCCTCATGAACTACTCCAGCTACATAAATCTCTCCAGCAAATTCCTTGCCTGTATCTTTAGCAAAGTTAGCTGCAGCCTCCACCATAGCTGCTACAGCTCCTTTCATATCCGAAGTCCCCCTCCCATAAATCTTCCCATCTACAATTTTTCCGCCAAAAGGAGGATATATCCATTTTTCTTCGTCTTCTACAGGTACAGTATCCATATGCCCATCAAACAAAATACGTTTTCCAGGCTTTTTCCCCCTAATCACGCCCACCACATTACCATATCCATCTCGTCTTATCTCATCAAACCCACTTCTCCTAAAATATGCTTCAAGCACTCTAACTACACCTTGCTCTTCCCCAGAATAACTCCTTTCACGAACTAATTCTTGGCACAATGTCGTAACAGCCCTCTTCCTACTCTCACTAAGCATCTTCCTCACTCCTTCCATAAACTCTCTACGCATCTTACTGCTCTTTTTATTTCCTATTCTCTACGCCTATTCTCTAATTCTACTTTCTTCACCTTCCCACACAATCCGTCTATAACTTGCCTTATCTGTATCTCCCTCGGAGTTAAAGCACAAAATAACCGATTCTGCGTTAATGCCTAATGCTATCTTTAAATCTTCAAGCCCTTTGTCTGTCATAATTTCATACATACAACCAAATCCAGCTGCACCACTCTCCCCCGCAATAATACGGAGGTCATCTTTTAAAGGCGACGATAAAACGCGCATCCCATCTGCTGCTGCATAATCCGGACAAGAAATAAAGTGCTCCACATAATCTCTTAAAACATCAACCCCCACAGTTACAGTTTCACCGCAAGCTAAGCCTGCCATAATGGTATGCATATAACCTGTTACAGGATGAATCTTTCCATCATTAATTTTCATCGTTTTAAAAACACAAGCGGCTTCATTAGGTTCTACTATTGTAATCACAGGTTTTTCTTCTCCATAAACATCTGCAAAAAATCCTGCTACTGCTGTTGCAAAAGAACCAACTCCTGCCTGCACAAAAATATGTGTCGGTTTAACCCCCTTAAGCTGCTCATAAACTTCTAAGACCATAGTGGTATAACCTTGCATAATGGCAATAGGAATCTCCTCATAACCTGGCCATGATGTATCTTGAACTAAAACCCAATTATTTTTTGCAGCATGTTTGCTTGCTAAACGCACAGCATCATCATAATTAAAATCTGTAATCTTAACCTTTGCACCTTCTGCTTTAATATGATTCAATCGCTCCATACTACTTCCCTTAGGCATATAAATTACGCAATCTTGCATAAGCTGTTTAGCCGTCCATGCTACGCCTCTTCCATGATTGCCATCTGTAGCTGAAATAAAGGTCATCTTCCCAAGCTTTCTTCTTGTTTCTCTAGAAACAAGTTGCTCATAAGTGAGTTCTTCCTTCTTTATACCTAACTGCTTCGCAATATAACTGCCAATGGCAAAGCTGCCACCTAGCACTTTAAAGGCATTCAGCCCAAAGCGATAAGACTCATCCTTGATATAAATTTCTTTTACCCCCAGCTCCCCTGCCAATGCATTTAATGCTCTTAAAGGTGTTTCCTGATACATAGGGAAACTTTCATGATACTTTTTTGCACTTTGGGCAACTTCTTTTCCCACAAAGCTTACATCGGCTTTAGCTTCTTTTTTACCTTCTCTTGATACAATTTCAAATCCCATATTATAGCCTACCTTCCTTTTTGATTTTACTCACCACTGTCGCTACTAAAGGAGATACACTCTGAAGCTTGCCATCTTTACGATAAGCTAAAATTAGATTTTCACCTTTATGACTTAGTATTACCTCGCACCTACAAAGCACCCCATCATTAGTACTATTCATAAAGCTTTCTTTATCTGTAAAGAGCGTCAATTTCTCTTTGTAGGGGCTATGGCCTCTAATACATTCACAAGCGCAGCACCCACATTCATTACACAAATCATCTATATGTACAATATATTTTTTTCCCTCTATCTGTACTGCCACATTCGCCCGATTAGGACAAACATCCATGCAGTTCTCACACTTACTGCACAGCATGTCATATGCCTTAGACCTTTTAAATAAGTGTGTTGCTTTATAATCATAATCTTTATCTAAAACTGCTGCCTCAGCTAATGCCTTAAGTTTTTCTACTTGAAGTCTACCACTTACCTGCTCTTCACTTTTATCCTCTCTTCTGCTTGCCTTTATTAATCGAGATAAATTTTTATATCCCCCTGGTTTTAATAAAAATGAAGACACCGTAATAGGAAAAACGCCCGTTTCTAATAATGCTTTTATATTACTTGTATCAATACCGCCAGAATATGATATTTTGATATCACCTCTAAAATATTTTGCCAGTTCATAGGTGACTCCCATTGCTATAGGATAAAGTATGGGACCAGACATATACATCGCTTCACCCATTAGCTCCTGATGCTGAATACAAACAGGTAAAGTATTGGTCAGTTTAATCCCAAATGTACGCTGACATACTTTTGCAACCTGTTGCAAATCTGCTATGAGCTTCTGAACCTCACCAAGATTTAAATCCTTTTCAAACATTTCCCCGACAAAGCGAACATCTTCATAACCTTTGGCATCTAAGATTTGTCTTATTTTTTCTTCCCCTAACAAGGTCGGATTTAATTTCACATAAGTATGAAGGCCCTTTTCCTTCATTAAATAAGTAGCAATTTCCTCAATCTCTTCCTTCTTACATCCATGTAACGTTGATAATGTCACTGTGTCTGAAATCCTGTCACAACAGAGTATCTCATCTATTTCTAAGTCACTTAGTCCCCAAAGCTTCTGGCCATTTGTTCTAATGTAGCGACAGTCCTTTTGCCACTCTTCTGATAAACTGGCCTTTTTCATTGTTTCTATAAAGGCATCTACCTTAGCGGATTTAATTCCCTCTAAGTCATAGCCCACACTCATAATGAAATGAACATCTTCTAATGGTCTAAGACCTAAAACTCTACTTAAAACACCTATTAATAAATAAGCCTTGATATATTCATCTCCAGCTTCTTTAATTGTCAGTTCTGTGGACCACTCTGTGTTATAAACTTCATACCCTACATAAATACAAGGCTTTGTAATATTTAGTGCCTTACCCTCTAAAACCTGTACTGTCTTAAGTTCAAAATAAGTGGCGCCTGCTGCATAGGCACAAATAATATTAGTCGCGAGCTGTGTATGTGGCCCCGCTGCTGGTCCTATAGGCACCTCCTCTGTCGTCTCTATAACCGGCACCCCATAAAATGATTTACTTTGATTATATTCTGCCATAAGACTCTGAATCATCTTTTCAAATAACATAGGCCGCATTTTATCACGCATTGTCTCTCCCCTCCTTCTAACGCCTAATCTAATCTTTTCCAAAACGCTGCTACTTGCTGCCTACACGCTGCAAGTAATTCCTTTTCATCTATCCCCATTATCTGTCTATGCAGCATAACAATTTGACCATTTATAATTGTCGTATCAGTCATTGCCCCCTGCATGCCAAACATAAGGTGTCCATTAATATTTTCTGCTGTCATAGGGGTATAAGGTGTATAATCCATCATTATAAGGTCCGCCTTAGCCCCTTGTTTTAAAATACCAATAGGACACTCAAACACCTTACTTGCCATTTCACTATTATGCTGAAATAAACACCTGCAAGCTTCATCAAATCCTCTATTTGGCAAACCTCGCTGATGTTTCTGCAAAATATTGGCCACCTTTAGAGATTCAAGCATATCATTGGTATAACCATCTGTACCAAGTCCTACTCTTAAGCCTTCATCTAACATGCCAATAATATCTGGTGCCCCTACTGCATTATTCATATTAGACTCTGGATTATGAATAACTGTGGTCTTCGTTTCTTTTAAAAGCTTTCTGTCTTCCTTGTCTATATGGATGCAGTGACCTGCCAACGTATCTTTTCCTAATATCTCTTCATCAAACAATCTTCTTACCACAGACTTCCCATAGCGCTCTTTACTAAAGCCTGCATCATACCTACCTTCTGCAATATGGATATGATATCCTGCACCAAAGACATTTTCTTTTCTAACCTGCGCCAATGTTTCATCACTTAATGTAAATGAGGCATGAAGGCCTATTAGTCCTTTAACCATATCACTTGCCATTGCCTTGGCATATGCTATAAAGGCTATATTCTCTTCTATGGCTTCCCTCGTCTTCTCACTCCCCTCACGGTCTGAAATTTCATAAGCTAGACATGTTCTCACATGTAATTTTTGAGCTGCCTTTTCAATCTCAAACAAGCTACCTACTACACTGCCATAACTGGCATGATGATCAATAACAGTGGTTACGCCATTTTTAATACATTCTATATACGTTACTAACGCACTATAATACACTTCTTCTAGTGAAAGATGATGGTCAATTTTCCACCATAAGCTTTTTAGCGTTTCTATAAAATTTTGAGGTACAGGCCCCTTCAAATGAAGCCCTCTTGCAAAGGCACTATAAATATGGGTATGCCCATTAATAAAGCCAGGCATAATGACCTTTCCCTTTGCATCTATAATGTCACTTTCTGGATACTTTGATCTGACCTTCTCAAAAGGTCCGACTTCCGTAATCTCCGTCCCTTCTATTACAACAGCACCATTTGTATAATAAGGTTTTATTTCATCTCTTGTTATAACGGGTCCATTTCCTATAATTATCATGCCTTCTGCCTCCTTTAACCTCACTTCTGATTAAACGCTAACATCCACTAAATCAAGGACTTCATCACATGCCTTAAGGGTCAGCTGGTTTATAAATTCCTGAAGCAAATTTAAACATACCCGTTTGCGATATGAGGCCGTGGAGCGCTGATCATCGATAGGCCTAATATATGCCGCATAATCATTTATAAATTCTTCTTGATGTGCCTTTATGTCTGTTACCTTCTTACCTATCCATTTCGCCTCTAACTCACCTCGTCTCACAACTGTTATGTCCACAGCGCCAAAGGCAATGCGTACATCACAAAGTATCCCTTTTTTTACCTTGCCTAATCCGATGAGGGAAAGCTTGGAAATCGCTTCTGATTTTCTGGCACCTACCTTTTCATACATATGAACATTCATGTCTTGCCATGCATCTTCTGAAATTTCAATTCCTATAACGATTTCATGGGCTGCAAGTTTAATCTGCCTTATCCCTAAGATAAATTGTGCAATGGGCATCTTTTTTATCATGAGTTTACCTTGTTCTAAACTTGCCAACACTACCTGGGCTGATAATGCATAAAGTAAAGGCAATGTATCGCCTGCTGGTGAGGCATTGCAAACATTTCCTGCCATTGTTCCAGCATCACGTATGGCAGGTGAAGCAATCTGCCGTATCACCTGTTTTAAAATCTCTGGTACTTCTTCGTTTTCTAATAACTCAAAATATGTAGCACATGCACCAATGGAAAGCACTCCGTCTTTTTTTGTAACTGCTTTTAATGCTTGTATTTGATTTAAAAATACCATATGTTCCGCCGTCTTTTTCATTACCATAAGATCGGTACCGCCATTTACTAGCAAAGTATTTTGATACTGCACAAGAAAGCTGCAGGCTTCTTTCACTGTTTTAGGATAATGTCCTGTTACCATAAGCCTTCCCCCTCCTGTGCTGCCATCATTACAGCTTCTATAATCATGTTATAACCTGTACAGCGACATAAATTCCCTGAAATGCCTTCTCTAATTTCTTCTTCTGTGGGATGAGCCTTTTTAGAAAGTAAGCTTTCTGCTGCCATAATCATCCCAGGTGTACAATAACCGCACTGTACTGCACCTGCCTTAGCAAACGTTTTTTCTAAAAGTTTATAGCGCCTTGTTTCCCTAAAGCCTTCTATGGTCACAACTTTAGCATTTTGCATACTCCCCATGGCTACAATGCAAGCATTCATTAGCTTTCCATTTACTAAAACGCTACATGCCCCACATTCACCTTCACCACAACCTTCTTTCGGCCCAGTAAGCTGAAATTCCTCACGTAAAACATCTAATAAACGTCTATGTGGTTCGCAATCAGTTGTTACTGCCATACCATTTAAATAAAAGTTAATCATTTATCATCACCTCCATGAGTTTCTCTGGTGTCACAGGAATCTCATACATTACTTTGCCAATAGACTGTTCTACTGCGGCTTCATAAGCTGGTGCAGTTCCAATAAGTGTTAACTCGCCTGCCCCTTTCGCCCCAAACGGACCCTCCTTATAAGGATTATCAATAAATGCCACCTGAAAATTCACTGTGTCCTTTGCCGTTGGAATCATATAATCTGTAAAGCTAGATTGATAAATTCTGCCTGCTACATTTTCCATCTTTTCCATAGAACCATAGCCTATTCCCTGTAACATGCCCCCTTCTGCTTGCCCCCTCATAATTGTTTCATCAATGGTTTTACCCACATCAAAGACACCCCATACACCTATTAGCCTTGTCACCCCTAAAAGTATATCTGTCTCTACCTCCACGACATTCATTCCATAGGAATAAGTAGGATAAGCATCACCTTGAAAGGTATTGATATCCCAAGGAATCATATTTGGATGCTGATAGTGTTCTTCTATCACAAAGGTTTCTTCTTGCCATCTTGCCTTCATCTTGTGTGCAGCACGTTCCAAAAGTTTGCCTACTATCATAAGCGACCTAGAAGCAACAGTCGGCCCTGAATTAGGGACAAGGTCTGTATCTGGATTTTCAATCTTCACATTTTCCAAGGGTATTTCTAAAATTTGTGCCACAATCTTACTAAAGGTCGTCTTAATCCCCTGCCCAATATCTGTATTGCTAGCTAAAATTTCTACTGTCTCATCCTTATACTTCACAAGTTTCACTACAGACTTAATCAAATCTTTTTCTGCAGACCCCGTGAAGCCACAGCCATGTAAAAATACTGATAATCCAATGCCTCTTCTAAAACGACCTGTCTGCATCTTGGCATAAGCCTTATATTTCTCACTATAATTAGAAACCTTTTCTATGTGGCGCAACATATCCGGTATAGGCACATAATCATGAAACTGTCCATTGGTAGCTGTTAAATCATATTGTTTAACAAAATACTTCTGACGTATTTTAAGCGGCGTAAGCCCTATCTTTAAAGCAATATGATTCATCAAAGTTTCAATAGCAAAAAAGCTTTGCGGTGCCCCAAAACCACGGTATGCCCCATTTGAAACCCGATTAGTAAGCATAGCTGCCCCATTAACATCTAAATTGGGAATATTATAGACACCTACTGCTGCAATTAACGCACGTTGCAGCACCACGCTAGATAAACCGGCATAGGCACCTGCATCTAATTTAATATCTGCCTTAATCCCTATAATTTCATTGTTCTCGTCTAATGCTGCACTATATTTTAAAATAGCCGGATGTCTTTTGGGTGTAACTGCCATATCCTCCCTACGATTTAAAATAAGCTGTACCGGTTTTCCTGTTTTCTTAGCTGCCACCGCTACTTGGCATGCAATTAAAGAAGGATAATCTTCCTTTCCCCCAAAGCCCCCTCCAGTTGTTGTCTGTATAATCTGTACGTGTTTTTCATCAAGTCCCATCGCCTGCATCACCGCACTGTGTACATAATAAGGACACTGCATAGAACCATAGACACTTACTTTTCCATCTTTATAAATCCCTACTGCTCCTTGTGGTTCAATATAAGCTTGTTCTTGATAACCAGTAGTAAATGTTTCCTCTATAATGCTTTTTGCTTTCTTAAAAGTATGCTCAGGGTCACCTTTTATGTAATGATAGGAAGCTACTGATTGGGTAGCTTCTTCGATAGATAAAATAGGTACTTTCTCCTTATATGTTACTTTTACGCTTTCCACCAATCTCCTAACTTCTTCTTTACAAGGCCCTGCAATCATTAAAATAGGGTCACCTATATACCGCACTTCATCTGCTGCAAAAATCGGTTGTTCACTGGTAATAACTTTCAGGAGATTTTCTCCTGGCACATCACTCGCATCTATAACATAATAACCCTCTGGCAACTTAGGCAGATGCACTAACTCAATTTTGCCAAAGCTTATAGTTCCTCGTACCAACATGCCATATAACATACCCTCAAACTTTAAATCACCAATATACTTTGCCTTACCACTCATTTTAATCACATGGTCTTTCTTAGTGACGGCTTTACTAATATCTGTCATTTGCCTCCCCCCCTTCTGATATACATCCCCTGGTGTGTCTTCAAACTGCCTTTCTCCAATACAACACTTCCTCTTATTAAAACGGTTTCAATGCATCCCTTAAGGTGTTTCTTGTCATATACACTCATGGCATCATTAACAAACGTTTCACCTGCTGCATCAAAAATAACAATATCTCCGTCAAAGCCCGGTAAAAGTGCCCCCTTTTGCTGGAGCCCATAGACTTTTGCTGGCCCTCTTGTAAACTTATCAATCACTTTAAAGCCATAGGCATTGTACATATTGAGGAAAGCATAACGTATCCCCCCTATTCCCATAGGAATTTCTGAAGTATAAGCATGTGCCTTCTGCCTTTTGGTATAAGGACAATGGTCTGTTCCTATCGTTGTAATCTCATCTATGTAGCAACTTAGTAGCTTTCTTTCCTCCTCTTCTCTAAGAGGTGGCGTCATTGTATACTTATAGCCATCTTTCCAATCTAAACATGTACTGTTTAATAGAAAATAGTGGGGACAGCTTTCTAATATAATCTGATGATTCTTTAACTCCTTCTGAAATACCTTACGAAGAAGCGCTACCGTGCTGCCAGCACTTACATGAACGATATAGAGATTGCCACCTGTCTTTCTTGCCATTTGTGCCAACTTTACGACCTCTATATTTTCTGCAAGTGTTGGTCTTGCCTTTTCATGGTCTTTCACTAAAATATCCTTTGCCTTATTAATCAGCTCATCATTTTCTGCATGAATTAAAATTATAGCCTTCTGCTTCCCGCTTTCCTGTAATAATTCATAAATGGTGCCATCAAAAGTTCTGCGGTCAGTCTCTGAATAAGTCGTAAATAGTTTTACTGAATTAATGCCATATGCTTTAGCTGTTTCTATGATTTCCTTTGCTGGTGATGTGGGATTTGCTACAGTAAGATGAAAGGCATAATCTGCAATGCTTTTTTCTGCTAATGCTTGCCGTGTCTTAAAGGCACCTTTTATCTCAGATATCTTATGAATAGGATCTAAGAAATCAATATACGTCGTCACACCGCCATATACAGCTTCTATCGCACCTGCCTGAAAATCATCCTTTGAAATATTGGTGCCTACGCCTAATGCAAAGTGTACATGCGGGTCAATAAAACCTGGCAGCACATATTTGCCTCTGACATCTATCACCTTTTTAGCCGCTAATACGTCCTGTGTTAGTGCTACAATCTTTTCCCCACTTATATAAACATTTAATTTATGAAATTCCTGATTTATATATACAAGACCATTTATTATGCCTACATCTATCATCTTCTCACCTTCTTATCGTTCTTCTCTAAAGTATGGTATGCCCAAACTAGCTGGTGGTTGATTTTCCAGCTTATTTCTTCTGCTAGATAAAACCAAAACAATAATCGTTACTAAATAGGGTAGCATCTTAAAAATCTCCTGCATGGATCTTGGAAGTCCTGGAATGTACATATATAAAATATAAAGTGCACCAAATACAAAGGAACCTAGTATAGCTCTACTTGGTCGCCATAATGCTAAGATTACAAGAGCAATGGCAAGCCATCCCCTATCACCAAAGCCATCATTCATCCACGTGCCGCCTAAATATTCCATGACAAAGTGAAGCCCACCTAACCCTGCAATTGCAGCTCCTACTATAGTTGCCACATATTTATACCTCATTACATTAATACCTGCGGCATCTGCTGTTGCAGCACTTTCACCTACTGCCTTCAAGTTGAGTCCTTTTCTTGTTTTCTCTAAAAAGTACGTCATATAAAGTGCAATTAAAATAGCCCCATAGGTTAAAAAGCCATAAGAAAACAGCAACGGCCCCATCACTGGAAGTTTTGATAATCCTGGGATAGTCGCACGGTAAGCACTAGCTGTTGTAGCTACTGAAATTTGTCCTACCCCCCCTGCCAGCTTCGAAATAGAACCCCCAAAGAAATTCCCAAACCCCACACCAAATGTTGTTAAAGCTAGGCCTACCACATTTTGATTTGCACGAAGGGTAATGGTGAGAAAGCTATAAATAAAGCCGCCAATAGCTGATACTAAAAGGGTACAAATTAGCGAAATCAACATGCCGCAAAATCCATTCGGTACACTTGCATATTTTTCGTAAAAGAATGCGCCCATAAGCCCTGCAATGCCGCCCATATACATAATGCCTGGAATACCTAGATTTAAGTTACCTGATTTCTCAGTTGTAATTTCACCTGTTGCCCCTAGAAGGATAGGAATACCTTGACCAATAGCCTTTTGAATAAATACAATCACTACAGACATATTACATCGCCTCCTTACGCGCTTGCTGTGGGTAACGTTTTTTCCCGAAGCAGATGCCTAAATACACCTTATAATTGCAAAAGAATTCACAGCCAATTAAGAAGAATAATAAAATACCTGTAATAATATCTGAGGCGTTTTGATTAAGCCCAAACTGACTAGCAATCTGAATAGCCCCTTGTTGCATAAATACCAAAAAAGCAGACACTAAAATCATGATAAAAGGATTAAACTTAGACATCCATGCCACAATAATAGCCGTAAATCCTCTTCCTCCCGCTGTACTTGTAGAAATCGTATGGCTAGAACCTGCTACAATAAGTGCGCCTGCAATACCACATATAGCCCCCGAAAGCATCACTGTTCGTATAATAACTTTTCTAACGCTAATGCCGGCATACCTGGCTGTATTTTCACTTTCGCCTACCACAGCAATCTCATAACCCTGCTTGCTGTATTTCATATAAATAAACATGCCCAAAGTAATGGTTAAAACAATGATGACATTAATAAGCTGCACATTTCCAAAAAGTGCTGGAAACCAGCCTTGTTTTGTCTCTGAATTAATAATGCCAACGGTGTTAGAGCCTGCTGGTTTTTCCCAGAAAATAATGCAAAAGGTCACTAGCTGCATTGCCACATAATTAAGCATGAGTGTAAATAAAGTTTCATTCGTATTGTAACGTGCCTTAAACACAGCTGGAATAAAGCCCCATATCATACCTGCCAGGGCACTTACACCAATGATTAATAAAATTAATAGCCAGTTTGGAAAAATATTTCCTGCATAAATCATAAGTGCTGCGCAGGCCAGCCCTCCTACAAGAATCTGACCTTCAGCACCAATGTTCCAAAACTTCATTTTAAAAGCAGGGGTAAGCCCTACTGCAATGAGCAGAAGCACCATTGTTTCACGAAGTGTTACAAATATCCTTCTTTTTGTCCCCACAGCCCCCTCTACAATGCCCTTATAAACTTCTATAGGATTTTGCCCCGTAATCGCAATAATAACGATGCCACATACAATCAGTGACAAAAAGACAGCAATTAAATGTATGATAATATTTTTAGACTTTGAAATCGTATCTCTTTTTACCATTCGAAATAAAGGTTCTCTATGCATTGATTGCCCTCTCCCTTCTAGAGCCGCTCATAAGTAAACCGATTTCTTCCTTAGTTGTCTTCCTTGCATCCACAATGCCTGTGACCGTACCACTATTTAAAACCAAAATACGATCGCATAAGGCTAATAAGACATCCAAATCCTCTCCCACACAAATGACGGCTACCCCTTGTTTCTTCTGACTACTTAGCAAGTTATAGATGGCATAAGAAGCATGAATATCAAGCCCCCTTACTGGATAAGCCACCATTAAAACAGAAGGTGTAGATGCAATTTCTCTTCCTACTAGTACCTTCTGTACATTGCCTCCAGAAAGTCTGCTGACAGGTATTTCAATACCTGGCGTTGCTACCTCTAGCTGTTTTACAACCTTCCTTGCTAATTCCCTTGGCTTCTTACGATCGGTAAAAAATCCTTTTCCTTCTCTGTAGCTTCTTATCATCATATTTTCTGCTAAGTCCATAGACCCTACAAGACCCATTCCAAGTCTATCTTCTGGTACGAAGGCCAATGAAATGCCCAGCTTTGTAATTTCTTCTGCATTCATCTTAGAAAGTTCCTTGACCGTTTCTTTTTCTCCTTCTTTTTCTGCTGGCGGATAATATAAAATCTCACCTTGCTGAATCTGAACAAGCCCCGCAATTGACTCTAGCATTTCTTTCTGTCCGCTTCCTGAAACACCAGCAATGCCCAGTATTTCACCACTATATGCGGTAAAAGAGGCTTGATTTAGCACCGTTATCCCCTCTTTATTCACGCATGAAACGTCTTTCATTATGATACGTTTTTCTTTGCCCTTAGATTTTGTACGTTTTATATTAAGTTGTATCTTTTCCCCCATCATCATCTCTGTAAGTGATTCAATACTTGCTTTCTTAGTATCTACCGTTCCAATGCACTTTCCTTTTCTAAGTACAGTTACCCGGTCTGAGATTTCAAGTACTTCATTTAATTTATGCGTAATAATGATAATGGACTTGCCATCTTTTTTCATATTACGAAGCACATCAAATAATCTTCTTGTCTCTTGAGGCGTCAGTACAGCTGTTGGTTCATCTAAGATAAGTAAATTGGCACCCCGATATAATACCTTGACGATTTCCACAGTCTGCTTTTCTGAAACACTCATATCATAAATCTTTTGTGAAGGATTTAAATCAAAACCATATTTAAGCGTTAAGGCTTTAACTTCCTTCTCGACTTCATTCATTTTAAGTCTGGATTTACCTGGCAATCCCAATATAATATTTTCTGCTGCAGTTAAAATATTAATAAGTTTAAAATGCTGATGAATCATCCCTATACCTAATGTAAAGGAATCTTTAGGCGAACGAATCGTGACCTCATTCCCATCCATATAAATGCTACCACTATCTGGATAATAAATACCGGCAATCATATTCATCAGCGTTGTTTTCCCACTGCCATTCTCACCTAAAACAGCTAAAATCTCTCCCTTTTGTACATTTAAATCAATATGATCATTGGCCACTACTTCTCCAAAATGCTTTGAAACCTGCTTTAATTCAATAGCATAATTTCGCATATACTCTCCCCCCTCCACATTAATGGTATATATGATGACCGCGTAGCCATCTCTTAGAGCGCTACGCGGTATATCTTACTTACCTTCATTTCCTATTTTTCTGTAATGCCATCTATCTTGATTAAAAAGGCTGGTGCTGAACCATATTCAGATTCATGGAAATAACTATCACTGATATATTCTGTGCCAGCATCATTTTTCCAGCTATCTAATGTCTTACCTTGTACTGTAAATGTAGCTGTATCAAATACATGCAAAGAACCCTCTTTAATAGCTGCTACAACCGCATCTACCTTTTCCGGTGTACCCTTAGCACATGCTTTTCCAAGAGGCGTAATATCTACAGAATCCTGTGCATAACCTTGACACCAATCCGTCTCAATTGTTTCATTGTTTAAAATACAACCTACTGCATATTTGTAATAAACACCCCAGTCATTTGTTGGAGATGTTAATGCTGTATTCGGTGCTACACTCGTCATATCTACGTTATAACCTACTACTGGTATCCCCTTTGTTTCACAAACAGATGGTGCACCTGTGGTATCTGCATGCTGACTAATTAAGATACAGCCATCTGCAATAAGTGATGTAGCTGTTTCACCCTCTAGGGAAGAATCTGCCCAGCTATTAGTGTAGCGTACTTCCATCTTTACAGAATCTACAATACTTTTAGCACCTAAGTAAAATGCTGTATAACCAGAAACAACTTCTGCATAAGGATAAGCCCCTACATAACCCATGAGCGCTTGATCTTCTGTAATCTTACCTTCATCAATCATTTCTTTAATTTTCATACCTGCTACAACGCCAGATACATAACGTGCTTCATAAATATTATCAAAGTAGTTATGCATATTGCTAAGGCCACTTGAAGCCGCCTGGTAACCTGTTGCATGACAGAACTGAACATCTGGATATTCACTCGCCGCACGGATTATGTAATCCTCATGACCAAAACTATTGGCAAACACAATATCACAGCCACTTTCTGCTAAATCTGCTGCTGCATCATAGCAAGCTTCATCTTCACCAATATTGGTTTTCTCAATAACTTGATCTTCACTTAGACCATATTCTGCCATCATTTCATCAATACCTGCCATATGTGCAGCTGTATAACCTTCATTTTCGTCACCAACATAAATGACGCCAACTTTTAAATCTGATGAAGCTGCTTTTTCATCGGTAGCTGCTTCTGAAGTTTCTGCTATTGCTTCTGGACTTTCTGTTGATACAGCACTGCTACCACATCCAATACACATTGACCCTACCACACCTAATGCAACTAACATACTAAATAGTCTCTTCTTCATAATATCTTCCCCCTTATTAAATCCTCTAACACCTAAGAGAACACCACTTTATATGGTATTCCCAAGCACTTGCAAATATGAGAAAGCCCTATTTGTACATACAAAAAAAGGAGCTGCGTGTATTAACTACACACAACTCCTTTGTTGTCCGTTTGCTTTCTACTAATATCATATATCTATATATTATGTATTGTCAATAAATTTTGATAACTATTTGAATAACTTATATTTCTTTTCTCCAGCCACATAATAAAGCCCACCTAATGTATTATCTTCACTTTGTAGATAGCAAGCATCTCCACTTGCTAACTGTACTAACTCATAGCCTACATTACCATTTGCATTTTCATTAGGCACTACCTCAAACTTATCTTCCATAGAACTATATTCCGCCTGCTCTAGAGTATTTTCTACTACATTATAAATATACATATTCTCATCGATTAATGGATGTAGTTGTACGATATTTCCATCCTTACTTACTTCCACCTCACAATACGCATCACCTTGCGTATAGCCACAACCTATGGCTTCTAAATCTAAACTATGTACAATTTCTTCCTTTTCTAAATCATAGACAAATAGTCCAAAGTAGCCATGAAAAATAATCTTCTCTTCATCTGCATAGTTAAGCTCGGGCATATCAAGCCCCGTGCTTTCATCTAGCGTCCACGCTGCCTCTTGAGGCACTATCACTTTAGCTGATGAATCCATGCCTTGACATCCTACTAGACTTAACACAATACTACTTATTATCATAAGTCTTCTAACTTTTTTCCCCATTCCTATTTCCCCTTCATTATTAATATAGCTACTTTCATCATACCTATTTTCTATTATAAGCGCAATTTATTTTTTCCAACATTTACCTCATCTATTCTAAAAAAAATCTAAGAAGGTATCACACCCTCTTAGATTTTTTTCATCTTATTTATCAATGCATCTATAGATTTCACATTTATAAATTCTAGTTATTCATAGTTTTGAGTCATGTGAAATCATTGAGTATATTTCAAGGTTTTAGTTGGTTTCTCTATAGTCTTTCATAAACTGAGCCTTTAAATGAATGGCTTGATCAAAATTAACTGTAATCGTCTGCTCTGTACTAATCACATCATCTAACCAGCCAATAAAATGATATCCTTCAGCAGGAATAGCTGTTACAGTAATGGGATAGTCTGTAAAATACTTTCCTGTCCATGTACAATTTGAAAAATCAGGTTGTATTGTATTAATCTTTACACTTCCACCTACTGGTGTATTAGTTGTTATTGTTACATCAACAGGGTCTTTCTCTAAATCAAAATGTTTTTTTAACATATTAGGTACATAATGATTTCGATTATATAATGCACTGCGTATTGCATCAACTTGCTCATTAAAATAATCTTGTGGTACACAGTAATCCACTACAAAATCAGGTCCAAAACGATAGAAACTATCATTAATACAAGGACTATATTGTGCTACAATCTCATCTAATTTATTACTTGCACTATTGGGTTCAAAGTTTAAATTTGCAAGGTCCATAAATGTCGTTACAAACTGTTCCTTGAAATCCTCATTTTGCATCAAAGCTTCAAACAATACAATCTGTGTAAAATAATCTTGGCCAATTTCTCCCCAATCATAAATATATTGAATGGCATCGAACTCATAATTCTTTCCTAGATTATATAAGTCTAAAGAATACTCTGTATCATAAATCATCCAGCGCCATTTGCCATCTTCATAAGGTTGACTTGATGTGGTACGAGAACGCCATAAACGGTAGTTGTTATTATAATTAATCCAATCTTCATTGCCTAAGTATATTTCAGTAGCACAAAAATCAATGAAACTTTGTATATCCATCATATGACTTAATTCGTCATAGTTTTTAGCTACACTTAAATCATTATTTTTTGCAAAGCTAATAAGTTCATCATACAGCAATTTGTCTTTCTCAGTACCTTCTTCAATTTTCCCTCTTTTAATCATAACTACATTATCTTTATCAATATTATAATTATTTTTAATATAATCATCAGAGTAATCTTCATTTAGAGAATAGAGTCCCCAGTACTCTCCATCTATAAAAACAATAACTGGCCTAGCACCTTGCGTCTCTATATTACGATCTTCCACTAAACTTTGAAAATAAGGATCTCTAAGCTTAGCATAAAAATTGTCATTACCACCATTTCGAAGCACAAAAGTTTTAAAGGTAGTTAAAGGAGTTGTATCATCTACTTCTTTTGTAAGACCTGGAATCAAAGGATACTTTACATTTTTCTTTCCATATTCTTCTCTTGCAAAAAACTTTAAACTCTTTTGCTCATAGGAACGAGAGCCACCTCCCATTATACGCATCCCCAAATCCTGTGAAAATCCTAAAGAGCCATCTCCTTCAAAGTAATCAATATGTACCGGTCTTTCCCATGTTCTTCCCTCTTGAGTATAATTACCAGGCAGTTCCCAACTATTAGTTGTATTAGGGTCTCCACCATTTGCAATCCACTCATCATAAGTAGCACCTTGTACATATATACCTGTATTATAATCAAACAGATTATCTGGGTCCGTTACTATAGATATAATCGGCAAATGATTATACTTTTCCATCTCCATGCCTACAAAATACGTCTTTGTTACAACTTCACTTGCATTACCTTCTTCATCATATGCTATTGCCCTAATAACTGTAGATTTATCAATGTTAAAATTAGGTATATAACCACTTAAAGTCCCTATCCCTGTTTTTGATGCTAATACATTCGGTTCATTTGTACGATTTTGAATTAAGATTTCTCCCTCATAACATGTCGATTCATTAGTCGGTACGCTGCCATCTGTCGTATAGTAAATTTTAACCCCACTTGCTGTAGTTGTAGCTATCTCAAGTAAAAAGGCGTCTTTATAAAATCCGCTTTCCCTAGAAAAACAAGGTTTATCTACCTTTTTAATCGTGGCATCATTAGCAACTACTGCTGCTGTAGGTGCTGCATATAATACCGGTGTACAAAAAGTACACGTTACTGTTGTCATTAATGCAAGTAATTTTGCTGTTCTTTGCAAACATTTATCCATCTTATCCCTCCTCATAATATTCCTTTGTTTCCTTTTCCGGAATCCTTTCCAACAACCTCTATTATAGGGATAAGAAAAAAAAAGACCATCTCTTTTGTCTTACATATAAAAAAAACTGCTGTAAAATGTAACTAACACAGCCTTTTAACCTTTCTGATATTTGACATCTTTTCTCTAACTTTACATATTCTATTATAGGCTCATATAATAGGATGATTCATATGCGTAATAAAAGAAATCGTCAAGTCTTTGTAGAGTATAGAGACAATGTCACTAAGACCCGTCCTCTAAAAAATCGTACTTATACTATGACACACTCTGATGAAACAGGTGATCTTTTTGTTGTAATAGGCCTTGACTATGCCACTGATAAAACTAACGAACTTCAAGACCAAGTGTATCTGAAATGGACTACATTAAATACTAAAGATTTACTTTATGGAGAAGTCTTAATCGATGGCAATGGCATAGAGGATAATTCTAAGCAGCGTTATAACATTTTCAAACGCGAAATGCCACTTGCCCTTCAGGCTATTTACATTGCTGATCAGCCCTTCTTTGATGCACATCCCGAACTTCTAGATACACCTATCCTTATTGACTTTAAATCTTCTAGTTCGCAGTATAATAAACTTTATTCCTATGGTGCTATTGGTAGCTATAATGCAGCCTCTAGATACAAAACAAAGTTATTTCATTAATAAATAAGTACAGTTAGCCTCTTCCTAACTGTACTTATTCCCTCTACTTACTCATCTATCTTTCGAGTTAGAAGCCAATGTACGCTCCTTTACAAATTTTGCATGGTTATACTACGCCTTAACCTAATGCCACATCTAATATCATCATAACTAAAAAACCAAACATTACACCAGCCGCAAAGCCTAATTTTACTCTCTTCCATTAATCTATACTACTAATCTATACTACTTTTAGCTATCCTATCATTTTTATCTACTTATTAAATCTTATTTATGGCAATGGCCACCACAGTGCTTACACTCACCGCCACACTGAATAGATTTACCTGCTTTTTTATCTTTAATCATACTTCTAATAATAAATCCTACTATAACTAATAAAATAATTCCTACTATTATTGTTCCCATATAAACCCTCCTAAAAATGAAACCTGTACTTCCTCTAAGAAAGTACAGGTTCTAATCATTATTTTATTTACCTATTGCTATATCTAATGTAGTGCTTTGTTTATGAGGTTTTGCAAGAAGATAAATAAATGCCACAATTAGTAAGAAAGCAACAGCTGTACCTATACCAAATGCTCCAGTTGTAATAAGTGTACCTATTTGGTAAACACATAAAGCTACAACATAAGCAAGTCCTGTTTGATAACCAATGGCGAACCAGAACCATTTTGCATTATTCATTTCTCTTTTGATAGCTCCCATTGCTGCAAAACAAGGTGCACATAAGAGGTTAAATACTAAGAATGAATATGCTGCTACCGCACTCATGCTTCCTGCAAGTGTTCCCCAAATTTCGCTGCCATCTTCTGCCACTTCTGCAAAGCCATATAAAATACCAAATGTACCTACTACATTTTCTTTTGCTACAAGCCCTGTAATCGCAGCTACTGCTGACTTCCAGTCTCCCCATCCCAGAGGAATGAATAACCAACTGATGCCATTTCCAAGAGCTGCTAAAATACTGTTTTCCATTTCCATATCTTCAAGCATTCTAAACTGACCATCAACCCATCCGAAGTAAGTCATAAACCAAATAATAATTGTTGAAAGAAGGATAATTGTACCAGCCTTTTTAATAAATGACCAACCACGTTCCCACATGCTTCTTAAAACATTACCTACTGTTGGCATATGATAAGCTGGAAGTTCCATAACAAATGGTGCTGGGTCTCCAGCAAACATTTTTGTTTTCTTTAAAATAATTCCTGAGCAAATGATTGCTGCAATTCCTACAAAATATGCACTTGGTGCTACCCACCATGCGCCATCAAATAATGCACCTGCAATCAGCGCAATGATAGGTAACTTTGCCCCACAAGGAATAAATGTTGTTGTCATAATTGTCATCTTGCGGTCTCTATCATTTTCAATTGTACGAGATGCCATAATACCTGGCACACCACAACCACTTCCAATAAGCATTGGAATAAATGATTTACCAGAAAGACCAAACTTACGGAAAATCCTATCCATAATGAAGGCTACCCTTGCCATGTATCCGCAAGCTTCTAAAAAAGCTAAGAAAATAAATAAGATTAACATCTGTGGTACGAAACCAAGTACAGCTCCTACCCCACCAACAATCCCATCTAGAATTAGTCCTTGTAACCAATCTGAACAACCTATAGCATTTAAGCCAGATTCAATAAGCACAGGAATACCTGGTATTTCTAAGCCAAATAAGCGCCATCCTTCGCCAAATACACCATCATTCGCCCAATCTGTAGCCCATGTTCCTACTGTTGTAACAGATACATAATAAACAAGGAACATAATTACTGCAAAAATAGGTAATGCCAACCATCTATTCGTTACAATTTGATCAATCTTATCAGATGTTGTAAGCTTTCCTTTATTTTTCTTCTTATAGCAGCTATCAATAATAGCAGAAATATAGTTGTAACGTTCATTAGTAATAATACTTTCTGTATCATCATCCATCTCATCTTCGATGAACTTAATCTCTTCTGATACATCTGGTACCTGCTTCATTTGACTTGCAATTTTATCATCATTTTCAAGTAATTTAATTGCAAAGAAACGGCGTTGTTCTTTCGGTACTTCATTTGCTATTTTATCTTCTATAGAATTTAAAATCCCCTCTACACGACTGTCAAACTTATGAACAATTTGTGCTGTATTTTTGTTTTGTGCTAACTTTACAGCTTTCTGAGCGGCTTCTTTAATTCCTGTTCCCTTTAGCGCTGATATAGAAACGACTTCACATCCTAACTTCTTACTTAGTTTATCAATATGTATTTTATCTCCCGTTTTTTCTAGGACATCCATCATATTTACTGCCATAATAACAGGAATACCTAGTTCCATTAACTGTGTTGATAAATAAAGATTTCTTTCAATATTAGTCCCATCAACAATATTGAGAATCACATCTGGTCTTTCACCAATAAGATAATTTCTCGCTACAACTTCCTCTAATGTATAAGGTGATAATGAATAAATACCTGGAAGGTCCATAATAATAACATCTTTATGACCTTTAAGCTTACCTTCTTTTTTTTCCACTGTAACTCCTGGCCAGTTTCCTACAAACTGATTTGATCCTGTCAGTGCATTAAATAACGTTGTTTTCCCACAGTTAGGATTACCTGCTAATGCAATCTTAATTGACATATGCGTCTCCTTTCGCCCATACGGCTTTGTTTGTTCTATCTAACTTTTATTTGCTATGCCTAACTATAGTTAGTATTTACTAACCCATAGTCAAAAAAATTTATTCCACTTCTATCATTTCCGCATCCATTTTTCTAAGTGATAGTTCATAGCCTCTTACCGTCACCTCAATAGGGTCTCCTAATGGTGCTACCTTTCTTACAAAGACTTCAACACCCTTTGTAATACCCATATCCATAATACGTCTTTTTACTGCACCTTCTCCAGTTAACTTCTTAACCTTAACTGTCTGGCCACATGGTATTTGTTTTAAAGTTTTCATTATCTACGCTCCTCCAATATTTCTATTTATACAAGTATCTTATTGGCCATTTCTTTATTAATAGCTACTCTTGATTCCTTAATATTTACAATCATATTCCCACTAATCTCAGACACAACTGTTACCATCCCACCTACAACAAAACCTAGGCTTTCAAGAAATTTCTTTGTTTCTTCTTTGCCACCTACTTTTTTTATCACATTAGGTTCACCTGCTTTTACCATTGTTAAAGGCATCCTATCATCTTCTTTCTATATAATTTAATAATGATTTTCATTTCTTTTACGCTTATATTATATTCTTAACTTTGTTTTTTTTCAATATGAAAATGATATTTTTTCTCAATTATTTTATAAACTTCAACTTTTTGTATTCTTACTGTATCTATGATATACTTACCTAAACCTTATAAATTAAGTATTTATTAATATTTTTATAAATGAGAGGTATTCCAATGAGTATAAATGAATCTGCAGAGAATTATCTTGAAACCATTTTAGTTTTAAGTAAGATTTATCCTGTTGTACGTTCTATAGATATTGCTAATGAATTAGGCTTTAGTAAACCTAGTGTAAGTGTTGCTATGAAAAACCTACGCGAAAAAAACTTCATTGTCGTTAGTGATGAAGGCTTTATTTCTTTAACGCCTAATGGCAAGGAAATTGCCGAAATGATTTATGAGAGACATACGCTACTCTCCTCTTGGCTACAAGGCCTTGGTGTTAGCAAAGAAGTGGCCGATCAAGATGCTTGTAAGATGGAACATGTCATTAGCAAGGAAAGCTTTGAAGCACTCAAAAAACATATACAAGGGTAAAAAGGTTAGGGTTTCGTAAAGTGCTAGCCACTGCTGATTAGTCTTCTAGGGGCATGGACACCCATTAGATTATGACGCAGCGGCTAGAGTTGGCACATTACGAAAAAGCTTGTTTAGGGAAATTAAAAGAAAACGATTAAAGGGAGTGCCGTGGCACTCCCTTTGTATTGTCAGTTTTATAAATATAGTTTTGATGTGTCGTAGGTTTTTGTACCTAAAGTTCTTTGAAATTTTACTAGATGACCTGTTTTTTTGAGGGCTACTAGAAAGATAAAGGCAATGCTGCCGCCTATAAGTGTTCCTCCTATGAAGGATGGCACATAAAAGAACCAGGTTAAACCTGTTCTTCCCCAAATCCAGGTCATGACTGGATAAGAAACAATTGCGCCTATGATGCCTGTGCCTATAATTTCTCCTATGACAGCTGCTATGATTTTTCCTTTTGAAACTTTATATAAAATCCCTGATAATAATGCGCCAAAGACAGCACCCGTAAGTGCTAGAGGTGGGATTCCCATAAAAAACATACGAATAAGGCCAATCAGCAAAGCACATAAAAAGGCATATAAAGGTCCTAATAATACAGCTGCTACCACATTAATGAAGTGCGCCATAGGGCACATGCCTTCTATTCTTAAAATAGGGGATATAACCACACCTACTGCCACCAACATTGCGAGCATTGTCATTTTTAAGACTGAATTTTTTCTCTCCACACTCTTTCTCCTTATGTTTTTTAATCATTCATGAATGATTTATTATAACATAATTTTCTAACATCTAAAAAACAGTATTTGGATTTATAAGCTTACTAGAAACCACCCTTAAAGCCAATGATTAAAGTAATAATAATCGCTGCTGTACATGCAATCATTGTAAGGATGACTTTGAATTTCTTAATAAATTTCCAAATGAGCCATAAAGCAAGACCTAATACAAGTACTGTTCCTAAAATAGAATATGTTTTTTGTGTTGGTGTCATTTCAACAACATTTTCACCTGGTGCTGTTTCATAAAGTAAGTTAAACAGTCCATATAAAACTTCTGCACTCTCAGCTTTTGTAATCTCAGCTTTCGGATTAAGGGTTCCACCTGCTGTTGTTAAACCACTTTGGACAGCTAAGGCAATATCATCTAACGCCCATTTGCCAATTTCATCAGTATCTGCAAATTTTAAGTAGTCTTCTGGATGTTCTGGGTAAACATACCCCTTTTTATCTGCAATCGTTCTTGCACATAAAGAAATTACTTGTTCTTTTAAGATTTTTGTATCGCCCTTAAATGTACCATCTGCAAACCCTTTAATAATCTCATAAGTTTCACCTGAAGCTACATATGGATAATACTGACTATCTGTTGGTACATCTGTAAAGCTCGCTTCTAGAGACGTATCTAAGGCAAAGAACATTTTTACAAGGGCTTCTGCAAACTCGTAACGTGTAAATGTATGTTCTGGATTGAAACGTTCATTTTCAAGTGTTAAGTAACCTTTAGATACCATAAATTTAATAGCTGATTGCTGACTACTTGGTAGTAGTGCGATATCTCTGATTTTTACATTGTTATCAATGACTTTATATGTTCCTGAATATTTTGTACCAAATGAAATGCTACTTGTAGCCCCTTCATATTGACCACCCCAGTTTTGTTCTTCATCACTTATTACTCTTACAACTGTCGTAAACTCATCTTTTGCTTTAAAAGCAAATGTAATGGTTTGATCTAGTTGTGGTATAATTTCATCTTGTTTTCCTAAGAAAGTAATTTCATAACTTTTCTTGTCTTGTAAGCGCTCAATTTTAATTTTAAGACCAGCAAGTGCATCAAGGTCTTCCCCGTTAATATACACATAGCTATTTTCATCAATAACCACGCGAAGCCCACTCACTTCTCCTAAATCCTCAAAGCTATCAGGAAGCTGAATGTAAATAGGCTTTTTAAAGCTTGTTTCTTCTGTTTGCAATTTTAAAACAGTATTAAGGCTCTTATTAAAACTAATATCATTTTCACTTAAAAGATTATCAAATTTATCTTTAGCCGTTGTCATAGCTTCTTTCATTTGTGTTAAGAGCTCTGCTTTGACATCAATCGTATTGTCTTCTGCTACAGTTGATGTTGAAGATAAATCTTCAATTGCATATTGTACATATTGTGTTACTTCACTTTTACCAGCATCATTGATTGGCGCAGCATTAAGATCAGCTGCATTCTCATTGTTGCTACTTGCATTATTTCCGCTAGTAATATTTTCGCCTTTGAGTTCATTAATAGCTTCATCTAAATAGTTTACGTACTCATCGACACCTTCGAAATTACGTACCTTTTTATACTCAATTGCCACGTTACTTTCTGCTTGTTCTTCTTTCTTATATAAAGCTACTTCATCACTTGTTAAAACCTGCTCACTTGGATAAATAGCCTGTGTCACAAAGTAATTACCATTTTCTTCTCTTAATACCAACTCAAAAATATCTTGCGCTGGATAACTTTCTCTTTGTGATTCTGACCATTTTTCTGCTAACGCTAATTTCCCATCAGATGGTGCTGACCATCCTAATATGTAATATTGATTGTCTCCAAGTTCATAAATACTACTAATTTGATATTGAAGAGAATCGTCATCAAAATAATCATTTTCATTAATCTGTTTAAGCCATTTTTTCTTCTGACTTGAACGAAGTTTAGCATAAACATCATTCATACCATCTGCTACAAAAGCAGTATTGGCAGCTGCTAATTTGCTTTCAACTACTGCAGCCTGTTCTTTAGTTTCCGTGCTAATTGCAACCTCTGCATTATCCTCTGTCTGAGTAGGCTCAGACCCTTCTACAGCTACATTATCTGCAACAAGATTAGTGTCCTCACTTGCCTCTTCATTTGTTTCATTAGTTTCACTAACTTGAGCCACCTCTGTCTCTGGTGCTATTTCACCTTGTACCTTATTGCTTTCGCTTACAATTTGATTGGTTCGCTCTTGTGTGAGGTTATAACCCACACCACCAATCAAACCAAGGGCAACAATCGTTGCCAATATTTTCGACATTTTCATTTTGCACCTCCATAGGTTGTCATTTTTTCGTTTTATATTATATTTTTATCCCCTGCCTAAGCTACTATATTTAAATATAGCCATTCCATTATATAACATATTAGATATGAATCAAGTTAAACTTTGATTACATCCTTATATAGGTTTAAATATAAAGTATATAAGTATAAGATTAAAAGTAGCCTTGACACAATGCCTTGGCTACTCTTCTATTCTTCTGCTTATTTTTTGTACTTTAAATAAACCATAATGCCACAGATAATATAAAATATCAAAAGCATAATACCTATAGGCGTTTCCTTCACAATTTGTCCAGTGTCCTGTGTTCCCATATAAATCAAATGTACGGCAGGCAATGCACCTATTAAGGCACCCCAAAAGTGAGCTCTGCTTAGCACAAAACCACTTATCCACAATAATACAATCCACAAAATAACAACAGGTGAAACTGCAAGACCACCTAAAAATGCTACTGCCCCATAAAAAATAACAGCTACAAAAAATGGCATATAAAACAAAATTTTCTTCATACCTATCTCCTATTATATTGATGAACATCTACACCTTAACGGCAGTTCCCGATTAGAAATGCTGCTGCTTCTATCATACAAATAGATGTCACAAAATATAAAATCATATTTTCGTCCAGTATTTCCCACTGTGGGAACTTATAATTAATCACTATGGTTGCTATATACCAGATAAAATACTTAACACCTAGTATCCTTGTTTCTTTTCGATTTAAATCATCCTTCTGCATAACTACAGCAGTTGCAAATATCAGAAATACTCCTCCACACAATATCCCCCAAGGCGTTGTAAATAGACTCACCATCATTCTTCTCCTACAAACATGCTATACATTACACGTTGATTCTGATCATCATACTTAAATTGTAATTTAAGCCTATTTGGATAAGCACAATTTAATAAGTAAATATTATATTTCTCTTTATCGACTTCCTCCATATAAGCTATATGCGCTATTTCTTCCTTACTTTTTTCATATTCATTTATAGGCAACTTCCAAGAAGCTTCTATTTTCCCTTCACTTACTAATAAGGTACTATATCCTTCATAAATATACACTACTTCAGTTGCTTCCTTAGGTATTTCTGTAGGGAAGAACTGCTTGTAAATAGGTGCATACCTCTCCATATCTTCATTTGTCATTAAATATGCTTTAGGATTGTTTGTATAATCTCTTATAGGTGGTATTACAACTATTAAAATCCCAATGCTTCCTAGACTTATCACCCATAAAATCATCACTATTACTACATTTATGACATGTTTTCCTAAAGATTGTTGCTCCTCTTTATTTAAGGATAGTAATCTTAATACACTATATAAACCTGGCAAGATGCCTAGCACTCCCAGACCTATATAAGAATATACTCCCACCTGTCCAAAATATATTTTAGGCACCGTTAAACCATACATCCACTTGCATGTAAAATATGTAGCTATTAACACTGCAATATTAATAACTACCATAATCCTATACCCGTTTACCTTTACTCTAACTTGATTCATTTTCTCCCCCAGATTTTGTCTTTATAAATTAATATAGTGTTTCTTTTTCATCCTATCAGTCCTTCGCTTTATATTATCATATTTTTCAACTATAATATATTACAATTAGATTACTTTAATAATTCTAATTTTAGGTTCATGAAAGAAAATAGTATCTATAAGAAATGAGGGAGAAAATGAAGAAAACACTTCGGCAAATTAAAACATATATCAAATCGCATACCTGGCTGCAATATAGTTTAATCTGGATAGGGCTACTCATCATAAGTGCATTAGGGCTAAATGATAATTATCATACTTTATCATGGCTTAATCGGATATTTCCACCTTTTAAGCATGAAGACATGACCTTCTTTACAGGAACAATCATTCTTATAATTGTCATTTATAACTTATTTAGAGCTTTTTATTATACGACCGGGAATTATTTGTTTAATAAAGGCTGGAAGTGTTTTATCTGTACATTAATTTTCGTGAATCTATTAAGTGGCATTAATGCACCAGTCATTCAAAAAATAAGAGGACTTCAATCTGGTTTAAACGCTATTTATTTAGATAGAAATAAGATGTTTGGCATTAATTTATATGATATTTCAGTAGGAAAAGAAAAAATGTATCGATCAGAAGGTTCTATCCGACTAAAAAACTGTTCTGATGAAACAGTAGGCCCATTTAAAATAACAGTCACCCTAGCTCAAGATGAAAATCATCCTAGTGGCAGCTTTACATGTGACTACCCTTATGAATTAGCACCAAAGGAACAAAAATATATTCATTTAAACTATGAGGGCCCATTAACTGATTTGGTAGAAAATGGTGTGTATGATTATGATAAGGCCTATATTATTTCTGACGGCCTTCAAATAATGCTCTGGGATGAAAATCAGCAGGTTACCTTTTATTCTGAGTAAGATAAGTATCTCATAACACATATTATAAAAAGAGCTGGGCGAAATCATTCCCCAGCTTCTTCATACTTGTTAAATTTCTTTACCTCTCCATTTTTTAACTTAATACTTGTCTTGACCCCTTCCTCTTGTTGAACTTTCCTTTCCCCATTAATGTGACACCTAATGGTGAAACTTCAGCTTCTTCTATATGCCAGTTTTCCACTTGTATATTACATGGCACATTATTGGTCTGTGGACCTGCTGTCAAATCAACAGCTACCTGCTATTAATATGAATTTTACTTTTTACCTCTTGTGTAAAATCATGTTCAGGCGTTTTTATTGTCTTTAAAGCTTTTTTAATAGCTTTTTTCATAAGCCTTAATAAAGCTAATCTACACAATATCCTTTGCCTTTTCATAAAAAAAGAGCATATGAGCTGATGACTTTCATCATTAACTCACATGTTCTTTCTCACTCCCTTAGTTTTTATTAGCAGCGGTCTGCAATTCTATAAAGAAGTTCTTCTGTATCTTTCCAACCAAGACATGGGTCTGTAATAGATTTCCCATACACTTGATTTGGACCAATTTTTTGAGTGCCTTCTTCAATGTAGCTTTCAATCATAACACCTTTAATTACTTTTCTAAGGTCATTATTGTATTCTCTACTATGAAGAATTTCATTGACAATACGAATTTGTTCTTTAAATTGTTTACCTGAATTAGCATGGTTAGCATCAACAATAGCTGCTGGGTTTTTAAGGTCTAATTTATTGTACATGTCTAACATAAGCATTAAATCTTCGTAATGATAGTTAGGGATTGATACCCCTCTTTTATTGACAGCACCACGTAAAATAACGTGTGCAAGTTCATTCCCATCTGTTGTTACATCCCAACCACGGTAAATGAAGTTATGAGATTTTTGTGCTGCAATAATAGAGTTGAACATAACCGACAAATCCCCACTTGTAGGATTTTTCATGCCTACTGGTATGTCCATACCACTTGCAGTCAATCTATGTTGTTGGTTTTCTACTGAACGTGCACCAACTGCTTCATATGATAAAATATCATCTAAATATCTACGGTTTTCTGGATAAAGCATTTCATCAGCTGCTGTAAGTCCAGTTTCTTCAATGGCGCGTACATGCATTTTGCGAATTGCAATGATCCCTTCTAATAAGTCTGGTGCTTTATTAGGGTCTGGCTGATGAAGCATTCCTTTATAACCTTCACCTGTTGTTCTTGGTTTGTTTGTATAAATTCTAGGGATAATTACTAATTTATCAGATACCTGTTCATTAACCCTTGCAAGTCTGCTGACATAATCACATACTGCATCTTCATTATCTGCAGAACAAGGTCCTACAATAACCACAAATTTATCAGATTCTCCTGTAAATACTTTTCTAATCTCCGCATCTCTAGCTGCTTTGATTTCTGCTACCTTTTGTGAAATAGGGTATTGCGCTTTGACTTCCATAGGAATTGGAAGCTTTTCTTTAAAATTCATTCCCATTTTTATTGCCCTTCTTTCTTTAAATTATATATAACTTTTAAATATAATCCAATTATATTTAAATTATGCTATCAATTTTGCATGTAAAATCCAACACTTATTTTACACCATTTTTCCCCTTTTTTAATATGTATTCCTCAATAATTGTTTTTTTTATTTTAGTCTCAAACTCGAATTTTATCAACTATAATATAAAATTTTATTTTTTTGCACAAAATTTATTTTCTTCTAAGTATATTTTCAAGCAATTCTCTACTATAGATTTCACATTTATAAATTTTAGTTATTCATAGTTTTTAGCAATGTGAAATCATTAGGAGAAAACAATTTACGTGCATGTATATTTCAAGTTTTTAGTTGGTTTCTCTATATAGATTTCACATTTATAAATTTTAGTTATTCATGATTTTTAGTCATGTGAAATCATTGAGAGAACCCGATTTACCTACATGTATCTTTCAAGGTTTTAGTTGGTTTCTCTATATAGATTTCACACTTATAAATTTTAGTTATTCATGATTTTTAATCATGTAAAATCTCATTTTTACCATATTGCTTCTTTATCATAAGCCTTGACGTATTCTACTTGCTTACTTCTCCAAAAAAGTGCTGCCTGCAACACTTTCTTTATTTTATAGCAATAAAAAAACACCTATTGATTAGGTGCTTTTTATTGCTATTTTGCCAAAAGCTCATCCATTGCCATATTCACTAGGGCATCTACTCTTATATTACCGCTAACATCTGCATGTCCCTTTACCTTAATAAATTTAATATCTGAGCATTCTTTGACTAACTGATCCATTTCTATCCACAGTTCTTTGTTTTCAACAGGTTCTTTTTTAGAATTTATCCACCCTTTTTTCTTCCAGCTGTGAATCCATGAAGTAATGCCATTGATACAGTATGCCGAATCACTATGCACACGAATTGGAAGCTTTTTATTTTTGATTGCTTTAAGCGCTTCTATGATTGCTGTCATTTCCATTTGATTATTCGTAGCACCATACATTGCACCTTTATCTTCTTTGTGGTGCTCGCCATAGCTTAATGTATATGCCCAAGCTGAGACACAATCATCTTTTCCATTGCCTCTAGCGCCTCCGTCTGTATAGACAATAATCTCTTTTTCCATCATACCCTCCATTTAAATCATGCTGATAAAGCCTAAGGCTGTATTACCAACTCAAATTTTGAGTTCAAATTTTGAGTTCAAATTTTGAGTTCAACATTTGAGTTTATTTATTTCTTAGATTAAGCCTTCTGCCTCATGTTTTGCCAAGAACTTAATAAGGTAGCTTAATGTGCAAAAATCATTAGCAATTTTATTTTTCATAAGCTTAAAGCCTTTTATTAAAGTCTTTTCATCAAATTGCTCTAATAAGCGCATAATACTTAAAGTATTGATTTTGCCTTCTTTTGTATCAAGTACACGAGAAGCCTTCACATATTGATTCATCATGGCTTCATCCACAGCACTTTTAAGCTCTTCACTCATTTCTAGCTCTGGTAAAGTCTCATATACTTTAATATTAACACTAATGGCATTAAGATTTTTTGCTTTTGACACATCTGTTCCTACAAAAATTGTATTTCTAAAAATTGCGCCTGCAAAATCCGCACCATCTAAATTAACGCCTTCGAAGATTACATCTTCAAATCTAGCTTTTTTAAAACGACTTTTCTTAAGGTTTGTCCCCACGAACTCGGCTGCTTTAAAAGAAGCACCATAAAAGTTACAAGATTTAAAATGTGCTCCCCTGAAACTTGTAAAATCAAAATTTGATTCTGAAAAATCACAGTCATAACAATGACTTCTTTTTAAATCTTTATACATAAAGTTTTTATTAATCTTTTGTGCATTTTTTAAGTTAAGTCCTGACTCAACTCTTTTCTTAGGTGCTTTTTTAGCCCCTCCATTACCAGCTTTTTTCATGCCTGTGTTTTGTACTTTCTTATTTTCTGTGCCTGCTACTTGTATTTTTGCACTTGCTTCACGCTTTGGTGTTTCCTTAAATCTAAATATTGTATCCATACTTCCTCCATCTGACCTTTGTCATGCTTCTTTCCACATAGTATAGAGTATTTCCTTTAAAGTCAATAGCTTACCTCAATACGCAACGCGCATCCCTTCTCTAGCAATGTATCCAAAGCTTGTTCCTTGGTTATTGTTAATTTTTAATGCTTATGTTTATGGTATGTATTTTTTCCTTTAAAATTATACAATCTATACCGCTAAAACCCTTGATATTCTTTAAAAGTCAATAGATTAATTTTTTTTAGGGGTAAGGGCTTGAATTCTACCTTAATAAGACTATAATGTAGTTATCAACTTTTAGAAGCTGAAATCTTCATCAAAGGAGGTCCTTGTCATGTCTCATAAGAAGTCTATCAACAAACGTTTAGCAGCAAGCAAGGTTTCTACTGATGCAGCTACAGAAGCTACTTCAAGTAAACAGGCCACTAATGGCTCAAAAAGCAAGAAATCAAGATAATGTTAAATCTAATATTATCAAACCAGGAACAAGCGGGCGTTATACTCTAGTAAACTAGTGTATAACGCCCGCTTGCGTGATATCTTATATTGATATAGTGATTATTGTTCTATGGCTCAATTCCCCATATAAGATCACCATTTGAATAAAGTGTCACCTTAGACCATTCCTCATAACTGGTACTACCTGGTTTAAATGAATAATCCCCTTCTTGTACATAATTACTCCAGTTATCTCTCGCGATACGTGTATTAATATACACAACGCCACCAGGTGCAATTTCTCCAGCTTTAAAAGTAAGAGAAACATAATTGTCTGCTGATGCTGTAGCATTCATATCCACAAAGTTTGCGGCTATATTCTCACTTCCTATATTCGACCAGTCACACCAAAGATTTTGATGCACATCTTCGTCCTTTGTATAATAATAACGTAGTTCTAAATCAGTCATCATAATAGCTGTGTCACCAGTATTAGTCAATCTAAACATTGGTGCAATCGTATTACTGTTACTACTTTGGTTATTACTATACATCTCAACCTTCACTTGTCCCTTTATAGCTTCTTGCCCATTATTATCATCCGTACTACCGCTATTGTCTCCTGTGCTTCCACCTTGGTTATCTCCGGTATTGCCGCTATTATCGCCTTCATTTCCAGTTTCATTACTTGTTGTTACTTGCACTTCATAAGGATACTTCGTTCCCACTGCATTTTCATCAAAGACTTCTAAATTTTTCATTTCATCTGGCGTTGCACATACTACTAAATAAACTTTTTCTTCATCTCCTTGAAGCATTAAGCTATTTTCTCCACTATTCCACATAGAAGAATATCTCGTTTCACCTTGCTTTGTTTTGGCTACAATACTTACACGCCAATCGGCCCCTTGCACACTAGTATCTCCTTTAAAGTTCACATTAACCTTCTTGCTATTAAGGTCTACATTTAATGGAATAATATTATAACCACCTTGTTGTGGTGCTCTGCTGTCACTCACACGAAGCCAGCCATTTCCTTGATCTTGAAGCGTTGTATAAATCTTATTATAATTGCTGCTATCTGCTAAAAGTTCATTTAAGTATTTGAGATAATTTTCTTGTCTGCTATAATCCATGGTTACCATACGTCTTGCATAGCCGCCTAAAATATCCTTAATAGACACGCCTGACAGCTTCTCTAATACCTGAAACATATTGCCGCTTTCACTGCTATGTACTAAGTTTTGCATGAGCTGCAATCCTAATCCATTCATATTATCAGGATTTTCTGTAGCATATAACAAAATGGCCCAATCATCATACCAATTCTTTAAATGTGGGAAATATAAATCTGAATTCAATACAACTGGTGCAAAGAAATCTGATTCTGGTCCATAAACGTTATTGCCATATTTATAATAACTGCTGCCTAAATATTGATCTCTATACCAGTTTGCCATAGACTCATACCATTCACCAGGTACACTGCCCCCTTGATGATAAGTTACCACATGAGCATATTCATGAGGCACAACCCAACTTGGTGGATCTACCCTCATTGCACCTGGCGCCATAACAATATAGCCAAAGCTATCTTTATCTACAGACATATATGCCCAATCAGTCTCAATTTTATCAAGCCCTGTAGCTGCAATATAAATATTGGTCTTATATTTTCCATCTCCAAAATACGGATTCATAGAAACCCCTGGATCATCCATTCCCAACTCATTCATATAAAAGCTTCTAATATTCTCTAGATTCTCTAAGTTTCCTTGTACAAATGCCCTATTCACAGTTCCTGTGGTATCTTCATTTCCCCATATAATCTGAAAATGCTCAGATTCCATGCGATTTACAGAAGTATCATTTAAATCATATACCGGATCCCGTGTAATATAACTTTGTCCTGCATAAAGCGTACGCTCTTTCTCTACAGTTAAATTACTTTCAGCCCCATAAACTACTGTACTCCCACCAGTAATAGCTATAGCCAGTGCAAGTAATGCCACCATTTTCCTATTCATAGATATCCTCCTTTATGAAATAAGGCAACTTCCATCCCATAATTAACTCAAATTTTGAGCTAAACACACTTCATGAAGTCTCCCTCTTCCTTACAAATATTTAAGATAAAATATTTAAGTTCACTATAAAAGTTTTTTAGTTTTTCTTCAATCCTCTTTGCCTATAATGTGTGCATTGCTGTCCCATTTTGTGTCCCTTTGTCCACTTACCCAGGGCTATATCACCCTAATCTAAATACTATTAAAAATATTTTGTTACATTTGATATACTTTTACATATACAAAGTGAAAGGAGGTTTTAAATTGACTAGTCAAAAAAAGAAAAAACTAGATAAGCTCTTTACCACTTTTTGTGAAACTTATCACCCTAAAGTATTTAAATACCTTTATTTTGCCACCTCTAATGAGGTCGTTGCAAAGGATTTAACACAGGATACCTTTATGATTATTTACGATAAAATGGAGCAACTTGAAACCCATCCTAATCCTGGTGGCTTCATCTTTCAAACAGCCAAATATACCTTAGCGAATTATAAACGCCAGCTTCATAAGAAAGCATCCTATGAAAGCATATTAGAGGCAGCTATCTTGCCTAGTGTCCCTGATGCCGCTAGTGCCTTAGCCTATGACCTAGATATGCATATTAATGAAGATTTATATATAGAAGAAGCACTTTCTTGCCTTACTGACGAAAAACGGCTTCTTTATCAACTTCACTACATAGAAGGCTTAAACTACAAAGAAATTGCTCAGCGTCTTAACATACATGAAGTCACCTTGCGCATGAAATACGTACGTCTCCGACGTGAAGTGCAAAAAAATATTCATCATATTGCACTCACTCATTTTGACCAGTTAGGAGGGATTTAAATGCTACCAAAAGACTTAGAAGACAAATTAAACAACGCTATTGATGAAATGGATATGACAACACTCTCTGCTCTTTTAGACGAAATTGAAACATCCACTTCTCATCCACCATCTTTAGAAGACAGCACGCTCTTTGCAAAACGTATTATTAAATCAAAAAATACATCTATACCGAAAGGACCTGATTCTATGAAATTAAAGAAACATCATGCACTTATTGCCAGTATTGCCCTCATATGTGTTACTAGCACAACTGTACTTTACGCCACTGGTGCTTTTAATAAACTAACAATTTTTAGGGATGATGCCACCTATAAAATCTCTAGCGACACCCCACTTACAGATAAAGAAGTAAATGAACTTATCGACAGCATGGCAGATACACCTACTTCTTCAGATGAAGAAAATATTGTTAATGTCGAAGACTTCACCCATACTTATGAAAGCCTAGAAGATGCCTCAAAAGACCTTAATGTCCCTCTCATCATCCCTACAGTGCTTCCAAAAGGCTTCACACTTTCAAAAGAAGTCTATGCCGAGACTTATGAAGTCACTCCAGGCCACCCTAGTTCTAATATCTACCTCAGCTTTGACAACTCAGCTCAAGATCCTACTTTAGATGAACACAAACAACAAATCTTTGGCATATCTGTTTGTTATGAAGACAAAACAGATGTCAGCCAAAGCATCCTCAAAACCGACCTGATCTATGACCATACTTACACAAATGCCTTAGGAGATACCTATACCATCTACACCGACGAAGGCGGCATCATCGCTAACATCACTATCGGCGATATCGACTACACTCTCTGCTTCATGAATATTCCAGACCAAGAAATCTACAATACCCTCGACCACACCGACCTTAGCATCTATAAAAACTAACCTAAAAAGAAGCTATTGCATTAACACTTATTAATACAATAGCTTCTTCTCTTTTCCCTAACTATTACCAGATATTTAACCTAGTAACCAATTTTCTTCTCTGCTCTTACAATATTGCTTGATAGATATTTATGATGCAATAAACCGAGCACAACAATTTGTTGATAGTCTTAGCGAAGAGGCTCAAAGCGGTTTTATCCTAATAAATAGGCCGAGCTTAATTCTCTCTCTCCTCTAAATATTGCTCGGTAGGCAACTGAAAAGTAGTTGGTGAGTGGCACCCCTGCTAGTCTGCCTTCGGAATAATTTGTTGTGCCTCTTAGTGAAGAGATGCAAAGGTTTTTAGCGGTGCTGTCTGAGCGTAGCGAGTTCACCGCGTTCTTTGAATCTCAAACTTAGAGGCACACAAATTATGGAGAGAGCAGCTAGCAGGGGTGCCACTCACCAACAGCCCTTTTCAATCCCCCTACCAAGCACCCTATATTTTCTACATTCCTTTCGCCTTTGCTGTACATCCTTTCACTGCTTCAAATACAGCACTTCTAAATCCTTTTTCTTCTAATATACGTACAGCTTCAATAGTTGTCCCACCAGGTGAACATACCATATCTTTTAACTCACCAGGATGTTTACCTGTTTCAAGTACCATTTTTGCACTTCCCATAACTGTTTGTGCTGCAAATTCATAAGCTTGCTTACGAGGCATGCCATCTGCTACTGCCGCATCTGCCATGGCTTCAATAAACATATATACATACGCTGGTGAACTACCACTAACTCCTACTACAGCGTCCATTAAGTTTTCACCTATTACTTCTACTTTACCAAAGCCTCTTAAAATATTACATACATACTCAAGTTCTTCTTTTGTAACCTGTGAATTTGCACAAGCTGCTGTCATGCCTTCTCCTACAAGTGCAGGTGTATTAGGCATTGTACGTACTATTTTTAATGACTTTCCAAATAAATCTTCAAGTCTCTCAAGTGTTTGACCTGGTGCAATAGTAATAATTATTTTACTTTCATCTACGTATTCTCTGATTTCTTTAATCACAGTTTCATAATATTGAGGTTTTACAGAAAGAACAATTACCCCTGCTTTTTGTGCTACTTCCTTATTGTCTGTTGTTACACAAACGCCTAAACTTTCTTTGACTCCTTCTAATGAAGCTGCAAAAGCATCCGATGCTATCACCTCTTCTTTTGTAAAAATACCATGTGAAATAATGCCGCCCATCATAGCTTTTGCCATGTTACCAGCACCAATAAAACCGATTTTCATTCCCTCATCTCCTATACTTTATTTTACCTTTATGAAGCGCCTCTTTTATACAACCTATGCTTCTTCCAAAGTTTCTACTTCTATAGTAAAACGAAACCTCTTAGATTTCTACCCAAAATACTATATATTCTTAATTTCTTGCGTAAATATAATTAATCTGACTTATAAACTGCCATAAGCCATTAAATTTTAAGTGCTAAAATAACTAAAAGTGCTACAACGAAACCATATAACATCTTTCGTTGCAGCACTTTATTTAATTACAAAACCACTGAATGGCCCTTTGATAACGTTCTACTAGATAATTATGATGCCCACCTTGATCAAAGTAAGTCGTAAAGTGTTCTGGTGATTTTACCTTTTCTTCAAGACTCTTCATAATGGCATGTGTACACAAAGCCGCATCTTTTAAAATATTTGTTTTTCCTGCACCTTCATTTTCTCCTGAAGACATATAAAGTTTCACTTCTTTGTTAGCTAACTGACTCGTCTGTACAAACTGGGTTAAATTTGGATACCAGCTTGAGCCTGAAACTGAAGCAATTTTAGTGAATGTTGCTTCAGTAAACGCTGTATAAATAGCAAATAATCCACCTAGAGAATATCCCATAAGCCCTATATTCTCTTTATCAACCCTATAGTTTTCTTCTATATATGGCATTAATTCTTCTGTTAGAAATGCAAGATATTCTTTGGCATTTCCACCAAACGCTACGAATCTAGGTGCAATACCTTCCTGTTTCCATGGTGTATATTCATTTTGTCTTTCCTTAGCATAAATACCTACGGCTATAAACGGTTTCATTTCACCCTTAAGTACCTTTTCTTCTAAAGGTGCAATGATTTTGTCCCAAATCTTCTCTACTTCTAAGCCGTCTAACATGTACAAAATAGGCAACGCTACATCCCGCTCATGATGTGGTGCTACATATATAAAGACTTCATGTGCTTTCACTGTTTCCTTAATGATTTTCATCTTCTCGCCTCTTTATTATTGTTCTAAGGCAGTTGTCATCTCATCAATCATAATTTGCGTTGAAATAAAGCCACCACCTGCTACATACCAAGCATTTGGATCAAGGTAAATAATACGGTTATTTTTATAGGCATCTGTTGTTTTAATAAGCTCATTTTCAATTAATTCTTTAGCAGAATTTTGTCCACCCGCTACAGCTGCACGGTCTACTACAAATATATAATCTGGATTTTGCTCGACAATATACTCAAAAGAAGATTTTTGTCCATGATTAGATAATTCAATGTTTTCATCAACTGGTGTTATTCCAAATTCATCATGAATAATTCCAAATCTTGAACCTTGTCCGTACACACTGATAGCGCTGTCATTAGCCAAAACAATTAATCCATTTACATTTTTTTCTTCAGCTTTTGTATGAACCGCAGCAATCGCTTCATCCATACTGCTTAACTTTTCAGCTACCTCTTGCTGTTTACCAAAAATCTCACCTAAATAATTCATATTACTTTTAAATGAGTCTAAATAACTTGTATTATCTACGGCCATAGAAATAGTTGGTGCAATTTCACTTAATTGTTCATAGTAGTCAGCTTGTCTTGCACCAATGATAATAAGCTCTGGTTCAAGGGCATAAATTTTTTCAAGATCTGGCTCAAAAAGTTCCCCAACTTTTTCATATTCATCCCCTTCATATTTTGCTAAATACTCTGGTATATTGCTTGCTACAACACCTGTTATCTCTACGCCCAATGTTTCTAATGCATCTAATGTACCAATATCAAATACAACTACATTTTCAGGATTTTTAGGTACCTCTGTCTCTCCTAACGTATGTACAACCTTTACAGTCTCTGCTTCTTGTACTGCCTCTTGCGTCACTTCTTGTGTTGAATTTGATGCAGTATTACCACATCCTGCTAACACGGTCATCCCTAAACTTGCCATTAACATAAATACTAACTTTTTATTCATTTCATACTTCCTATCTATGATTTTATGATTGATTATTATTATCATTTATGTTAGCAGATTACAACTTAGTTTTCTTATACTATTTTTAGTTTTCTTACACTATCTTTAGGTTGTTTTTGATAATTACTTTTTATTACTCACCATATGCATATAAATACTGCTCATATAATTCTTCACAAATACGTTCGCTAAGATAATCCGCTGCAATATAAAAAACTTCTTCTATATCATCTTTACTTGCTTCTACCTTTGTCTTACCAAAAAGCTGCTCATTATCTTGAATTTCAAAAAACCAGCCACGCCATTCCATTTGAGTTGTATACATTTTTTGTCCTTTCTAGCTTGTCCTATGTCACTTATTATTTCTTTTTTCTCGCTTTATTATTTTGTATGTCTAATATAATTGCAAATGCCATAAGTCCTACCAAAGTAATGATAGAAACACTATCTATAAAAGGTACACCACTTAAAGTAGCAACTACTAAACGTAACATACAAAGTAATACAAAAAGTGCCCCATACTTAATTATATATTTTTTCATATTTCCCCCTAATATCTATGTATTCCCTAATAAAATAGCAACATTTTATTAGGGTCATTACTTTTATTATAACATATAACACATGAGCTATTTAGCATGCCTTATGAACTCTCTCTGCCGAGCCTCATTTCTACCCAGCTTCCAGTAATATGCCTCACATATTGCCAGCCTTGTTGCTGTAACCAGACGAGACTTACTTTACTTAAATCCCATTGTACAAGAATCATATCTCTCACCTCATTTAGAAGCATAACCTTATTTTCACCTATTTATACGAATGGCACTTACACAAAACAATTTCTTCTGCGTAAATATACTCATATAATATGTTACTATATTATACGTTTCCAAAAGGCCTATTGATACAATTCTTCTTGCTTATTGTCAATTTTTGTTTGCTTGGCATTTAATTAAATAATTCCTGTAATCGCTCTGTCAAAAGACCTACACCAATGACGCAAATACGTCCTGTATATTCTGCTGGCCCTGTTACCACATTGCTTTCCTCGGGTACATAATTAAAATGAAGCCATGTACCATCTTCAGCTTCCACAATCCCTTTAGCTCTTAATATGGTCCCATAATTATTCTTGTCCTCAAAGGTTTTAAGTATGTCTTCTAATCCCTCTTTCGTAAATTTACGACAAGTTTCTACTCCCCAACTTACAAAGATATCTTCTGCATGATGATGTCCTTCATGATGGCAATCATCAGGATTCGTATGCATATGATGATGCGCCTGTGCTTTTTCTTCATGATGATGGCACGTGCAGGTTTCATCACACTCTAAAACAGTTGTAAAGTCATTTTTTGCAAAAGCTGCTAACATCTGCTTACCTGTTAACTGTTCCCAAGGCGTTGTAATGATAGTCGCCCCTTCATTAAGCGCTCTTACTATTGTAATGCATTCTTCAATTTTACTTTCTGCTAAGCCCTGTGTACGACTTAATACCACACTTTGTGCGCTAGAAACCTGATTAATGAAGAATTCCCCGTAATTACGCTTATACATCTTGCATTTACGTGCATCTACTACAGCCACACTATATTCTATGGCAACCTCATAACTTGATGGCAATGTTAAGATTGCATTTTGAATATCCGATAATTTGCCTACACCAGATGGCTCAATAATGATACGCTCTGGTTTATAAGTTGTAATCACTTCCTGTAGCGCCTTTTCAAAATTTCCTACTAAAGAACAACAGATGCATCCTGCATTGATTTCCTGAACCTTAATACCTGCATCTTTTAAAAAGCCACTGTCTACACCTATTTCACCAAATTCATTTTCAATTAAAACTAATTTCTCACCTTGAAAAGCTTCTTTGATGAGCTTTTTAATAAGGGTTGTCTTACCTGCTCCTAAAAAGCCCGATATAATATTTACCTTAATCATTTTTATTATCTCCTTTATTGAGGCTCGCTAGGTTACTTCATCCTTAGCCTTTAATAATTAAACTACACTTTAATAATTAAAATACACAAGATTATCTTCTGGCATCTTAGTTGGTCTAAATGATTCAATGACCATTCGAATTTGTTCTTTTTCTCCCTCTTTGGTCTGCACCATAATATATTCTAAATGTCCAATGATTTCACCCCAACACTGCTCTTTAATTCTTTCCAAATGATCTCCCACACATACAAAGCCCATGAATGAAATATCCGCCGCACAACATGTCATTCCGCATCTACCAAAGGCATAGCATTTATGAGGTTCCATATAGCAAATAAAACCTTCCGCCTTAATCTTCTTATTTTCATAATGTGCCTTATTTTCTAAAGCATCTACATACCAAGTGCCATAGTCTTCAAGGCATACTTCCACTATAGGCCCACTAATATCAAATGGTAACTCTTCTTCTCTTACTATAGAAAGTTTACCATCTACGGTTTCAAATACTAATTGTGCGCCTGGATTTACGATTTTAATAATGCGCTTAATGCTCACCTGTTTTACCAAATCCGTACAGCGATTAAAAATAATAAAATCTGCCGCTCTAAAATGCATCATCATATATTCCTTCATATTAGCAAGCTGCAGTTCAAATTGTCCCGCATCTACGAGCGTAATATTTCTAATACCAAGCCAATTAGATGGCAATTTTACTTCATTAAATAAATTAAGCTGCCACAAACCATTCATTTCAATATAGACCTTATCTGGCTTATACTTCTCTTCACACTCCGCTAAAAGCTGTGTGGTTAATTCTTCTTCCTTTTCAAGATATCTAATTTCCGCATTAACTTCTTTTAAAAAATCAGGTTCATACTCTTCTATCCCCTCTTCACAGGCAATAATCACACTTCTTTCATTTGAATTAAATTTTGCCTTTCTTAAAAACTCTGTAATAAGGGCTGTCTTTCCACTTTCTAAAAAACCTAATACTAAATAAACAAGTACTTCTCGCTTTGCCATGTTTTCACCACGCTTCTCCACATACTATTTATTTCACTTAAAATGGTAGTCCTACCCATTTAATTTGTCAATATATTAAAATTATTTAAACTTGCACTTAAAAATAGAGTTAATTCATAAGTTGACTACTTATAAATTTAAAAGATACATCTCATAAAGTATCTCCTGTCAATACATAACAAAAAGGTGTTATCCGAGATTTTCTTACATCCTCTAATAACACCTTTTTGTATCCCCCTATTAAACTAAAATATTACTATGAAGCTTTATGTCTTCTAACATATGGGCCACTTCCTGATCTACTTCATAAGGCCCCACTTTGACCCTTTGCTGCTCTCCCTTAGGTGCTGTTTGCTGCGCCATAATTTTTTCTACGCCTTGCATAATAAAACCAAGTCTACTAATAAACATAGTCTCATCTCCTTAGGAATTTGCTGCCCCTCTATTTCTCTTAACTTCATAGTAGTCCTAACCTTACTTAAAGTCAATGTCTTCTTTAATTATGTACTCTGCTTATACGCTTATTCATTAAAAGTCCTACAATAAGCAGCATTGGAAATATAATTGCCAATAAAATTCCTACTCTTAAATTGTCATTAAACGTACTAGAAACCATTCCTACAAAAGTTGGACCGCTAGAACACCCTACATCTCCTGCTAGTGCTAAAAGAGCATACATAGCTGTGCCGCCATTTCTGATAGAAGTAGCCGCCATGCTAAATGTCCCTGGCCATAAAATACCTACTGATAGACCGCATAAACCACATCCTATAAGTCCAATAGCCGGCACTGGTACTAATGAAATCACTAAATAAGATGCTAGACATAAAATCCCACTACAAGCCATAAACTTGTCTAAATTAATTTTCTCCCCGTATTTACCATAAAAGGCCCTAGCAGTCCCCATTAAAATAGCAAATAACATAGGGCCTGCTAAGTCACCTACTACTTTGCTAACACCTAATCCCTTTTCTGCAAAAGTAGAGGCCCATTGACTTACTGATTGTTCACAAGCACCTGCACAAAACATCAGTAGCATCATTACCCAAAAAACTTTTTTATTTGTTAGTGCGCTCAGGGTCAACTGACTTTCTTCTCCTGTTACAAGTGGTGCAATGGGTACTTTTATAAAAGCAATGGTATTAAATATAGGAATAATCGCCCACAATACAGCTAACATCTTCCAACTTTCCATTCCAAAACATTTGAAAAATAAGGTAGATAGCAAGACTACCCCCACATGACCCCAGCAATAAAAGGAATGTAGGAGGCTCATAGCCTTCTCCTTATTTTTTGTAGGACACGCCTCTACAATAGGACTTACTAGCACCTCTAACAAACCGCCACCAGTAGCATAAATAATGACTGCCAATAATAAGCCTACAAAAGCATCCTGAAATAGTTCCGGCAAAACTGTTAACAATATAAGTCCTGCGGCGCAACATATATGTGCAATAAGCATGGACGCTCTATATCCTATCTTATCTACAAAAGTTACTGAAGCTAAATCTACAATCAGCTGAATGCCAAAGTTTATAGTAATCAACATAGTGATTTTAGATAATGAAATATCATAGCTTGTTTGTAATGTTAAAAATAATAACGGCACAAAATTATTAATAATAGCTTGTACAATATACCCTGTAAAACAGGCATATAAGGTTTTATTATAGTTTTTCTCCTGCATCTTCTCTCCCCTTATTATGTAATATTTTTCTATAGCATTGTAACATATTTTAGCTAAATAAAAGCCCCCTTAGTCCAATATCTACCACTGACTAAGAGGGCCTTTCCCCTAAACTCACTCTATTTTTTACATCTTTTCTATTTAATTAAAATTAATTAAAACACATTTTTTAATGCTGGGTAAATCATTTTAAACTTCTGATATCTTGCTTCATATTTTGCAGCAAGTGTTTCATCTGGTTCAATAGTCTCTACGATTTTTACAATCTTTTCGCTTGCTTCTTTAACAGAAGCATATTCGCCACAAGCAACAGCTGCTAAAATAGCACCGCCAAGTCCTGGACCTTCATCATTTGCAATGACATCTACTTTAACATTTAAGATATTGGCAATCATCTTTTTCCAAAGTGGACTCTTTGCACCACCACCACAAATCTTAGTCCTTTCAATTTGAATCCCCAGAGATTTTGCTACTTCAAAGGAATCTCTAAGTGCAAAGGCAACACCTTCAAGTACTGCTTGTGTCATATCGCATCTAGTAGTATTTAAACTCATCCCTACAAAGGCACCTCTAGCATTAGGGTCATTATGAGGTGAACGTTCACCCATTAAATATGGTAAGAAGAACACTTCATTTTCTCCTAATTTTGTAATACCTTCTTGCTCTTTGGCATATTCTTTGGTTTTAATGATTTCATCCATCCACCATTTGTTGCAAGATGCTGCACTCAGCATACATCCCATAAGATGATAGTTCCCATCTGCATGATCAAATGAATGAAGGGCATTATTTTCATCTACACGGAACTCTTTGCTCGCAATGAAGATTGTGCCGGATGTACCAAGAGAAATATTACAGCTTCCTTCTCCCACTGTACCTGTTCCCACCGCTGCTGCTGCATTATCTCCTGCACCTGCTGCAACTATTACATTTTCACTTAAGCCTAACTCGGCTGCAATTTCTGGAAGCACTGTCCCTACCTTTTCATAGCTTTCATAAACCTTTGCCAGTTGACTTTCCTCTACATCACAAATTGCCATCATTTCTTTAGACCAGCATTTATTTTTTACATCGAAGAGTAACATGCCTGATGCATCGGAAACATCTGTGCAATGTACTCCTGTCAATTTATATGCAATATAGTCCTTTGGAAGCATGATTTTCTTGATGCGTGCAAAGTTCTCTGGCTCTTCTTCTTTCATCCATAGAAGCTTAGGCGCTGTAAAACCTGCAAATGAGATATTCGCTGTACACTCTGATAGTTTTGTTTTGCCAATGACTTCATTTAAGTAATCACTTTGCTTTGCTGTACGGTTATCATTCCATAAAATTGCTGGGCGAATGACTTCATCATTTTCATCCAGTACAACGAGGCCATGCATTTGTCCGCCAAAACTGATGCCACCTACTTTAGAAGCATCAACATCTTTGATTAAAAGCTTTAGACCTTTTTGTACAGCGTCCCACCAGTCGGCTGGATTTTGCTCAGACCAGCCTGAATGTGGAAAGTAAAGTGGATATTCAAGAGATTCCACATTTTCTACCTTGCCTTCGGCATTCATCAATAGTAATTTTACTGCTGATGTGCCTAAATCTATGCCAATATAGTACATATATTTACCCCCTAGAATGGATTTTCTGTAGGATATCTATCACCTTTTGCCTGATTATATCCGATTTCTGTGACTTCTACGCCGATATATTTAAATACCTCAAAGAGCGCTTTACCAAAGTGACCGAATGCCACTGCACCATGATGTGGGAAGTTTTTCTCAATAAGTACATGACGATAGAATCTACCCATTTCAGGAATAGCAAAGATACCAATTGCACCAAATGAACGTGTTGCTACTGGTAATACTTCACCATGTGCAATATATGCACGAAGTTTTGTATCTGCTGTGCTTTGTAATCTGAAGAACGTAATATCTCCAGGTACGATATCTCCTTCAAGTGTACCTTGTGTTACTTCTTCTGGAAGTGCTCTTGCCATAATCATTTGATATTTCATTTCACAGAATGATAATTTGCTAGATGCAGTATTACCACAATGGAATCCCATGAAAGTATCTTTTAATGTATAGTCAAATTTACCTTTAATATCTTCATTATATAAGTCTTGTGGTACAGTATTATTGATATCAAGTAATGTAACTGTATCATTACTTACTACTGTTCCAATAAATTCACTAAGTGCACCGTAAATATCTACTTCACAAGATACTGGGATGCCCTGCGCTGTTAAACGGCTATTTACATAGCATGGTACAAAACCAAATTGTGTTTGGAATGCAGGCCAGCATTTACCAGCAATTGCAACATACTTGCGGTAACCTTTGTGTGCTTCTACCCAATCTTTTAATGTAATTTCATATTGAGCAAGTTTAGCTAAGATTTCAGGCTTTTTATTACCTGCACCAAGCTCTTGTTCCATTTCTTTTACGATTTCAGGAATTCTTTCATCTCCTTCATGTTTATTGAAAGCCTCAAATAAATCAAGCTCTGAATTTTCTTCAATTTCAACACCTAAATCATAAAGTGGCTTGATAGGTGCATTACATGCAAGGAAGTTAAGTGGACGTGGGCCAAAGCTGATGATTTTAAGGCTTGAAAGGCCAACTACTGCTTTTGCAATAGGCTCGAATTCTGCAATCATATCGGCACATTCCTCGGCTGTACCTACAGGATATTCTGGGATATATGCTTTTACATTACGAAGTTTTAAGTTATAGCTGGCATTGAGCATACCACAGTATGCATCTCCTCTACCTTGAACAAGGTTGCTGCCAGTTTCTTCAGCTGCAGCGATGAACATTTTAGGCCCATCAAAATGTTTTGCTAATAAGGTTTCTGCAATCTCTGGTCCGAAGTTACCAAGGTAAACAACAAGCGCATTACATCCTGCTGCTTTAATGTCTTCTAAAGCTTGTACCATATGTATTTCACTTTCCACGATACAGACTGGACATTCATAAACGTCCATATTAGGATATTTTTCTTTACAAGCTGCTATTAAAGCTTGTCTTCTTGTAACTGATAAACTCTCTGGGAAACAATCTCTACTTACTGCAACAACACCGATTTTTGCATTTGGCATATTATTAATAATATTTTTCATCTTCTTCATCCCTTCTAATTATCTATCATCTATTTTTAATCTTTCATGCTTCATTTCTTATTTCTCATGCAAACGCCTCACTTTTCACTCTTCACTAAATCTCTATGTTTTCTCCAACAAGCCCCACAAAAGCTCCTGCAATATGTGCCTCTTCATGTGCAATAAGCCATTTATTGCGATGTGTCATAAGCTTATCATCATTAGCGCCTTCTGCTGCTATGGTTTTATCATAGTTTGTTCCTTTAGGAAGGATTACAATTGCCTTAAAGCCACTCCCATCAATGCCGCATGGTGCATAGTGAAGTGTGGTTGCATAAAGTTCTACTACTGTTCCTTTTGGTACAAAGAAAGCTTCAATTTTATTTGTATCATATGTAAGCTCATCTGTGATATCTTGCTGTTTGCCTAATAATAAAATCATATCTGTTACTGCAATATTGATTTCTGAGTTTCTGTGATATTCTACAGCATTTAATTTTTGATTATGTCCATTGCAGTAACCAATTTGAATTGGCATTTCGCCATAAGCCTTCCCAGCAAATACTTTTGCTACAGCAGTTTGCTCAAGTTCGAATACTGAGGGTTCATATACCACATCTTCTGGCATTGGCATATGTTCCATTTCTTTCATCAGCTGGCTGCAATCATAACCTGTTAGGACTCTACCATAAGCTTTAAATGCTTTGTCTGATACTTGATATTTCTCCATTGTTACCTCCATCAACTTTAATCTAAGTATTTTCAAAAAAAATGCTACAATCTTTATTTCTATAAAAATTGTAGCATTTACCTCTTTTATTCTCTACCAAAGTCTTAACTAATTAATGGCACTTTTTTGACATTTTCTATATTCGCTTGGAAGCTGTCCATATTTCTCAAAGAAAGCCTTTGAAAATGCCTTTTCATTTGGAAAGCCATTATTTAAAGCAATGTCACTTAAAGTATTCGATGAATTAAGCATCTCTTTATAGGCACTTTCTAACCTTATTTCCTTTAAATAGTCTTTAAAATTAACCTTTGCATACTGTTGGAACATTCTTGACAAATAAGCCGGTGCATAACCGAAAATTTTTGCAATCTGTTCTAATGAAATCTTTTCAGCATGATGCTCTTTTATGTAGGCTGTAACCTTTGAAAGTCTACTTAACTTTTTATTAGAAACAATAAGTGCCTCCTCTACATTTTCCACTCTATACTTGGCAACTAATTCATAAAGTAATCTAAAATATTTACTTTGTACCTTAAACTCATAACCTATTTTGTGTGCTTCATATTCCTCAAACATACTTTTTATGAGATTCATAATCTTTTTATCTTCTTCCCTAGGGCTATGAGAAAATAAAATATACTGCTCATTTGAATAATATTTTTCAAAAGTCTTTAAGGGAATTTGAAGTACAATCGTATAATTTTTTTCTGGTACATTAATTGAATGAATTTCATTAGAATTAAGTAAAACAAACTTCCCTGGTGTTAAATGATATTCTTTTTCATTAATATAATAATCCATTTCCCCTTCATATACTGCAAATATTTCAATAGATTGATGCCAGTGTTTAGCCACTGCATAACCACCTGCATGCCCTTCAAACAAAAACATACGAAAGGTTAAATCTTCATTGGGTATCACAATTTCATGTTTAAAATCCATGTTCTCCACCTAGCCATTTTGATTTTCACTGTTTTTTTATAATTTTACAATATTTAAAGATGTTTATCTATTCCTTTTTAAAACTTAGATTTCTTGCTTCAGAAAATCCCAAAATTACTATTTCATCATATAAAAAACAAGCTATTTTTAGTTAGAATTCGTCTCTAGCTAAAAATAGCCTTTTAATACTTATTTCTCATTCAATAACCTTATATAATGATTTGCTTCTCTTAACACATGGTCAGCTAACAATGGTAAGATTAGACTTCGAATTTGGCATGCATTAATGCCTTCTGTGCCTGCTGCTTTAAAATCACGATACTTTATCGTTTCCGCTATCGTCTTAGCTGTAACGCTTTTCATTGTTTCTTCCGTCATATTTTTAGCATCCTCTAATAAGCTTGCATACTGCTTAGCAAATTGATTGGCACTCACAATCAATTCATTTTCAGTTGGGTCTAATAAACCTCTAATAAATAGGGCATGCTCCATCATTATTTGATTCCAAAACAACTCCGTTTCTCTTATATCTTCATGTGCATTTAGATTACCGCCTTCTAAACTTATAATGTATTGCTGATACAATTTTGCTTCACGAATGATATGTTCTAGTAACAATGGATAATTCATCGTAAACATTTTACAACATAATACATAGTTTAAAGTTCGTTCCTTAAAATCAATAAATCCCTTTAATAGTTTTAAACCATATTGGTTAATTTGTTTTACATAATTTTTCATGTTGCCATCAATCTTAGTCTGTTTTTTCATACACATGTCCATTAAGTCTGACTCAAGCCTTGTGATACTCTCGTCAATACTACATCCTGTAAGCCTACTCGTTGCCTTTTCGGATTCAAGTGTATATTCAGTTATTAATTCACCAGATTTAAGAATGCTACTTCCTACAACACCATTACTACACTTAATTACCATGCGCAGTAATTTTTCAAATGATTTTTTATACTTTCTTGCTTCTTCTCTATAATTACTATTAGCTTGTGTATATCCTACTTCTAAAAATAGTGCATGTTCCTTCATAATTCTTCCGAAAAACAAATGTAACTCTAATGATAATATTATATAACTTTCCATTAGTATTCCTCATTTTATAAGTGTTTCACTTACAATATACGTCTCTCATTCCATTATTGTGCTAAATTAATCAAAGAGAAGAATTTATGGATACAGTAAACTTCCTATCATATAGCAATGCTGCATTTAAAACGACTAATACAGATCCTGCATTATGAACTAGTGCCCCTGTAATAGGATTTAATAAACCTAATAAAGAAAGGGTTACTGCCACAAAATTAATGCCCATAGATGCTATAATGTTTCTTTTGATAGTCTTTAAGGTTGCACAAGATAGTCTTTTTAGATACGGAATTTTTGAAATATCATCACTCATTAAAGCAATATCTGCCGCTTCTACAGCTATATCACTTCCCATACTGCCCATAGCAATGCCTACATCAGCTGTCTTTAATGCGGGGGCATCATTTACACCATCACCAATCATACAGACATTATTTCCTTCCTTTTGAAGCAAAAGAATATTTCCTACTTTTTCCTCTGGGAGTAGTTCACTGCATACTTCTGTAATATTTACTTCTTTAGCAAAATACTGGGCTGTCCTTTTATTGTCTCCTGTTAGAAGCACAACTTTCGTATGCATGTTCTCAAGTTCTTGAACCATTTCTTTTGCAGTAGGTCGTAATATATCTGAAAGGCCTATAGCACCTATACATACCCCTTCAACTGCCATTAAAATAACTGCTTTCCCCTGGGAACGTAAGCATTCTAAAGTATCATGAACAGCTTGTGATATAAATACCTGATGATTGATGAGATATCTTTCATTGCCACATAATATTTTCTTACTTTCTACTTGGGCATAAACGCCTTGACCTACAATCATCTGGAAATCTTGACTTTGGACTATAGCTAGGTTCTTTTCCTTAGCGTGAGCCACAATTGCCTTTCCTAATGGGTGTTCGCTTTTTGCTTCAGCAGATGCTGCTATTGCCAATATATTTTCTTCATTCATTGTTTGCACAAAGGAAATAATATCACTTACTTCTAATCTGCCATAAGTTAATGTACCTGTTTTATCAAAGGCAATGGTATCCACCTTTCCCATCTTTTCCAGCGCTTCACCTGACTTAATAATCACACCATGTTTGGTGGCCTGCCCAATAGCTGCCATAATAGAAGTCGGTGTCGCAAGCGCAAGCGCACAAGGACAAAATACGACGAGTACCGTAACAGCGCGATTTAATGCAATCATTATGTCATATCCTAATCCCCAAGTCACCAAAAAGCCTATTATGGCAATTAATAATGCAATAGGTACAAGCCACACTGCCCACTTATCAACAATGCGCTGCATAGGCGCCTTCTTATTTTCAGCTTCTTTTACCATATGGATGAGCTTTTGCAATGAAGAATCCTCAGCTACACTTTTAGCCCTTATATCCATTGCACCAAAACAGTTTATAGTACCGCAAAATACTTCATCACCTACTGTTTTATCTACCGGTAATGACTCACCTGTCATAACTGATTGGTCAATCGAAGTATTTCCTGACACAATCCTTCCATCTACAGGAATCTTTTCACCTGGCAGTACACGCAGTAAGTCACCTACTTTAACCTGCTGAACGGGCACAATTTCTTCAACTATAGTCTCTCCCTTCTGAATAAGTCTTCTCCCTTCCATGGGCGTAAGGGCAATTAATTCTGATAATCCCTTCTTGGCACGAGCAACTGTCATATCCTCTAAGATTGCACCAATTGCCATAATAAATGCCACTTCTCCAGCTGCAAAGATTTCACCAATTGCTATAGACGCAATCATAGCAATTGAAATAAGTAGTGCTGAAGATATCCATTTCTGGTAAAACAATCGTGTTAGTGCCAAATATAACATCGGAATACCTGATATAATAATCGTCACCCACGCAGGATCTATAAAAAATTCAAATCCTGTGAGCATAAATATTAAGCTCAATACAAGAAAAATTCCTGCAACGACTGTCATTCCTATACCCGAAAAAAAATTATTTATTTTTTTCATTAAAATATTCCTCCCATCATCTTGCTTTTGACATATCTATAAAGTACAATACGTTTGTTACCGAACACTTTGTACGGTATTATTTTATGAGCAAAGCTAAACCAATACAACAAGCAAAATGCTCACTTTGTAAGTTACGGAACATTTTATTAAATTTGTTCAGGAGGATTACCGTGGATAGAAGACAACAAAAAACAAGGGATGCTATTTTTAAAGCATTTAGTAAATTACTTGAAACAAAACAATACAACAACATAACCGTGCAAGAAATTATAGATGAGGCCAATATTGGGCGAAGTACTTTTTATGCCCATTTTGAAACTAAAGATGAACTCTTAAAAGCAATGTGTACTGATATATTCAGCCATGTCTTTTCTAATGAACTCACTTCTGAAAAAACACATGACTTTTCAGGTGTTACACCTGGAATTGAAAACAAACTTACACATATTCTTTATCACTTAAAAGATAATAAAAGAGATGTGATAGGCATTCTTTCCTCTGAAAGTAGCGAACTATTTATGAGCTATTTCAAAGAATATCTCACCGAAATGTTTACAAAATACTTAAACGAAATCAATGTGCTAGATATACCTACTGAATTTGTACTCCACCACTTAGTAGGTAGCTTTGCAGAAGCCGTTAAATGGTGGATAAAAAATCAAATGAAATATACACCTGAAGAAATCGCAATGTACTATATGGCTGTCATAAAAATAAAGTAAGAGGCTGTCCCTAGTTAATTTTCATTAGCTTATGGGATAGCCTCTTACTTTATTTTCTTAGTTTAATTTACTTATCATTCTCTACCATAGGCAATAAGTGAATCTCCTTCTTTTATTCCAAGGGCAGTTGTATAATATAAAATTTCTCCATCAAATTGTGTGGTATATTGTTGCAGTATTTCATCTTCTAAATTACGTATTTCTCCTAATATATCGCCTTTTGATACGCTTTGCCCTGCTTGAATCATAGGATACCAAAAGCCTCCCACCTGCGCCTCATCATAAATAGCCTGTGTGATTTCTTTTTGGTCTTTATAATGTGCTGCAAGCTCTAATATATTTTTGATTTCTTTCTTTTAGCATAGTCTCTAACTTCATCTCTTATTTTCTCCTTATCTTAAAATCAAACGCTATAATGACAAGCTACTTGATGGCCTAATTCTATTTCCTGTAGCATAGTTTTTGTAGTTTTACATGCTGCCGTGCAATGTATACATCTACTTTGGAATAGACATCCATTAGGGAGATCTAATGGACTTGACACTTCACCTTGGAGCCTTTCAACCTGCTTGTCTTGATAGGAATGAATAGAAAATTGTGCATTTAATAATGCCTTTGTATAAGGATGCTTAGCTTCATTTCTGATCTTTTCACCTGGAATAACTTCTACTATATGACCCAAATACATCACAGCAATTTGATGTGAAAAAGATTGAACAAGGGCCAGATCATGACAGATAAATACCATACTGATGTTTTTTTCCTTTTGTAAACGTACTAATAATTCAATCATACTTTTTTGAATAGATACATCTAAGGCACAGGTGGCCTCATCACATATAAGAATTTCAGGTTCTAAGGAAAGTGCTCTTGCAAGACTAACTCTTTGACGTTGCCCGCCACTCATATTATGAGGATATCTATGCATAAACTCTGCTGGCAACTCTACCATTTCTAAAAGTTCTTTTGCTTTTGCTTCCTTTTCACTTTTTTTAATACGTTTAAAGTTTAAAAGCGGTTCTGTCAAAATATCAATGACTTTCATCTTAGGATTAAATGAAGCAAGAGGGTCTTGAAATACCATTTGTATATTTTGACGATTAAGCCATGTTTCCTTTTTTAAGAAATGAACCCTATCTTTATCATGATAAAGGATATTGCCACTAGTCGGCTTTTCTAATTGAACAAGCATACGTACAAAAGTAGATTTTCCACATCCGCTTTCACCTACAATGCCTAAAGTCTTCCCTTTATAGACATTTAAGTTAATATCATTACATGCCACTAAGGTCTCATTCTTAGATGTGGTAAACTTTTTAACAATATGATTGGTTTTTAATATAACCTCTGGTTCTTTAAACAAAACGCTCTCCCTCCATTTCTGGAACTGCTGCAAGCAGCTTTTTGGTATAGTCACTAGTCGGATGATTAATAACCTCATCTCTAGTACCCATATCCACTACTTTTCCCTGCTGCATGACAATTATTTTATCAGACATATAAGCTGCCACACCTAGGTTATGCGTTACCATAATAATGCTTGTTCCAAAGTTCTCTCTAAGTGCCATCATCTGACGTACGATTTGAGCGCCAGTCGTTACATCTAAGGCACTGGTTGGCTCATCGGCTAATAAGAGCTTGACATTAAAAGTCATTGCCATGGCTATTCCTGCTCTTTGACGCATTCCCCCACTTAATTGATGAGGATAGCTATTCATGACATTTTCACTATCTCCCAGATTCATCCTGTCTAACATGCATCTAGTCTTCTCCCATGCTTCTTTCTTAGACATCTTAGCATGGGCACGGATATATTCCACATATTGACTTCCTATTTTTCGAATAGGATTTAAAGTACTGCCACAGTCCTGAAAAATCATAGATATTTCTGTACCTCTTAGGGCTTGCCATTCTTCTCTGGATTTAGAAAGTAAAGAGTCATTATAAAATAAAATATCTCCTGTACTTACTTTTCCCGTTTCCCCTAAAGTACCTAATATGGCACGAATAACCGTTGTTTTTCCGCTGCCGCTTTCTCCAACAATGCTAATAATTTCACCTTCTTTTATAGAAAGATTGAAATCTTTAATAATTGACGACTGATTTCCATATTGAACGCTTAAATCTTTAATCTGCAACATATTGTTACCCCTTTATTCTGCAGGTGCAATATCTTTAGTTAACCAGTAGTAGTCCATTGGATACATGGCTACACCTGTTAACGGCGCTGAAGAAATTAAATAAGTTGTTTCATAGCCAAAAAATACTGTTGCAGCATCATCCATAATAAGCTGCTGAACTGCTATAATTAATTCTTTTCTCATTTCTGCATCATATTCCTTAGTCAGCTCATCTAATAATCTATCAACTTCAGAGTTGTTATAGCCTGTTGTATTAGAATAAGATGTGCTATACCAGTTTTCACGAAGATACTTTTCAGGATCTCCTGTATTGGCAACTAATACGTTCCAAATTAATAAATCATAATTCCCAGAGTCTCTCATATCTAATAATGTTTCATAGCTTACAGTATTTAAAGTTACTTTAATACCAATGTCTTTTAAGTTAGCCTCCGCTGCCTGCGCATAAACATTTAATTCTTCAGGACTTGTATAAATCACAAAGTTTAAATTAAGAGGATTTCCTTCTGGTGTTTCTACAAAACCATCCCTATTTATATCTACATATCCTGCTTCAGCTAAAAGTACTTTTGCGCCTTCAATGTCATATGCATTTTCATCGATTAACTCTTCAAAACCAAAGTCTAATGTTGGTGGTACTGGCGCTTTTCCTGGTGTTGCACCACCTTCAAGAAGGACTTCACAATAGGTTTCTTTGTCTAATGCACGGATTAAAGCTTGACGCAATTTAATATCGCCTAATGCGCCTCTTTGATTCATAAAAGCATATGTAGACCTTAAAGATTCAAGTTCTTGAATGTTATAAGCCTCATTGTTTTCAAAGTCCATAATATTTTCTGTTTTTAAATTGTAAGCAATTAAATATTACTTTTTTTAACCAAGTCTTCTTCATTTTTGTCTCCTTTTAATTTATTTTAATCTTGTCTAGGGTCTAAAATATCACGAACACTATCCCCTAACATATTAAAAACAATCACAACAATTACAATAGCAATCCCTGGATAAATCATTAACCATGGTGCCTTTGATAAATAAGTCCTTCCTTCATTAAGCATAAGTCCCCATTCAGGTGTAGGTGCCTGTGCTCCAAAACCTAGGAATGATAAAGATGCAAGTTCCAGCATCATGGTTCCAATGTCAGTAGCTGCTGTTACAACCATTGTTGTGATGATACTTGGAAGAATATGCCTAAATATTATTTTACTTGTTCTTGCCCATTTATAATGGCTGCTTCTATGAATATGCTTTTTTTGATTTTTAAAACCAAGCTGCGTGAAAGCCTTGCATACTTGGTCCAGCTCACTGCAGCAACTGCTATGACAGCGTTTATCATATTAGGTCCTAATAAACCTGCAATTGCAATAGCCAGTACTAATCCTGGAAAAGAAATCATCATATCGGCAATACGCATAATCACTTCATCTATAATCCCGCCAAAGTATCCTGCAATAACCCCTAAGAAGGTGCCCATAACAAAAATGACTGCAATAAGACAAAGTGTCATGACGAGAGATGTCCTTGTCCCATAAATAACTCTGGATAATACATCTCGCCCTAATTTATCTGTCCCACATAAGTTAACTTGATTTGGGGGCTGCATGGAATTTGTCATAATTGCCTCATAAGGGTCTGCTGGGGCAATCCATGGCGCAAAAATAGCAATGCCTACTACAATAAGTGCAAGAATGAGAAATAATGTAAACTGCTTATGTTTCTTAAAAAACTTTAAAATTTGCACCTAATGCCCCTCCTTTAATCTAGGGTCTAAGTAAGTGTAGGATAAGTCTACCAATAGATTAATACCCATATATAATAGTGCAATCCATAAGACATACCCTTGTACAAGAGGATAATCTCTGCAGGAGATAGCTTTTATAGCCATGCTTCCCATGCCAGGCCAATTATAAATAATTTCAACGACTGCTGTTCCACCAAGTAGACTTCCTAAAGATAAACCGACTAGTGTTACAAGAGGAAGGAGGGCATTCGGCAGTACATGACGCCATAAAATAACACTTTCCTTTATGCCGCGCATACGTGCACCTAATACATAATCTTGACGCAGTTCTTCAAGGACAGTTACTCTCACCTGTCTTGTATACTTGGCTGCCATAGCAGTAGCCAAAGTTAGTGCGGGTAATATTAATCCTTTAAAATCCGTATTTCCTCCTGAAACAGCTACTAAACGTAGCTTCACGCCAAAGAAACTTAAGAAAATTAAGCCAAGCCAAAAATTAGGGATAGATACACCAAAGAAGGTAAGTAACCTCACGAGATAGTCGGGCCACTTATTTTGATAGACAGCTGCTACTATGCCTAATGGGACTGAAATTAAAATCATCATTATAAGCGCCATCAGGGCCATTTTAAGTGTTGGCCAAAAACATGCAGTCAGTTTGTCTACTACTGGCATTTTCATAGAATAGGACATTCCCATATCACCTGTTAATACCCCTTTTAACCATGTGCCGTATGCACTAAGAAAGGTTTATCCAATCCTAATTCAGCTCTTGTCTGTGCTAATAATTCAGGCGTTGGGATATTGCCACATTCTGTAAGCATGATTTCAGCAGGGTCCCCTGGCGATAGATAGGTGAGAAACTAATTCCAAATAAAACGATTGCGACTTGAATAAGCCTTTTGATGAGATGTTTGTCTGCCACCTTTTTCTCCTTTCTAATTGCTTAAAACTTTTCCAACTAGATGATATAAATACATTTCGGAGAGAAATTTTGCATACTAAAAAAGCGCTCATATCATTATGGGCGTTAAATAAGATATACGTATATTGTATAATGCTTCTTATTCACCGTAAGAATCATATCAAAATCGATTACAAGCAGTTCTCCTGACTTAAGATCATCATTCTAAGACGCCTTCCCAGATAACCTTACCCAGTGACATAAATATCTTAGAACTCCTTATTACAGTGACGGGATCGTATCGGACTTACACCGATTTCTCTATTAATCCTTGCGGAACTTGTAACAGTTAGTTTTATTAATTGATAATATTTTTCAGTACTCAGTATAGTTGATACGATAAAAAATGTCGAATTGATTTTATTTTAACTTAAATATATTTTTTTTAATTAATCTGTTTTTTTAACTTCACTTTTATACGCAACTTATAAAATGAGCACAAAAGCAGGCGTTAAAAATGTATTTCTACACCTTAAATTGAATAAAAATATCCCCTTAGCACTTAACTAAGGGGATACATATTTTTATTTATTTAATTTAGCAAGTAAGTCTTCGATGTCTAAACCGTGTACACCGCAAGCTTCTTCTAATGTTTCAGCTTGTGAAGAGGGGCATCCAAGGCAGTGCATACCCGCTTCCATTAAAACGCGTGCATGTTCTGGGTTAGCTTTTAAAACATCACCGATGATCATATCTTTTGTAATTGCGCCTTCTACAGCTCCTTCTACTTTTGCTTCTGGGAAGAACATTTCCATATCTTCTTCTACTGTAGAGATTCCACCAATACCGAAGTTTTCGATTAATACGTTAGCAACGTTTGGTGAAAGAAATGCTGGAAGTGTTGGCCCTAAGTGGATTTCTTTTACACCAAGGTATAATAATGATAATAATACGATGACAGCTTTTTGTTCATACCAAGCAATGTTGTAGATGATTGGTAATTCGTTGATATCCGCAAGACCAAATACTTCTTTTAATTTAAGTGCAATTAATGCTAATGAGTATGAGTCATTACATTGACCCGCATCAAGTACTCTTGGAATACCACCGATATCTCCAAGGTCAAGTTTGTTGTATTTATATTTTGCACAACCTGCTGTTAAGATAACTGTATCTTGTGGAAGTGCTTTAGCGAAATCTGTGTAGTAGTTACGTTTAGATGCTCTTCCATCACATCCTGCCATTACAACGAATTTTTTGATTGCGCCAGATTTTACAGCGTCAACTACAGCATCCGCTAATGCAAATACTTGTTCATGCGCAAATCCACCGATGATTTCACCCGTTTCAATTTCTGTTGGCGCTGCACAAGTTTTTGCTAACTCAATGATCTCAGTGAAATCTTTCTTAGAACCTGCTTCGCCTTCGATGTGTTTGCATCCTGGGAATCCAGCTGCACCTGTTGTGAACATTCTATCTTTGTAAGTTTGTTTGTCTGTTGGTGGTACGATACAGTTTGTAGTCATTAAGATTGGTCCGTTAAAGGATTCAAATTCTTCTCTTTGTTTCCACCAAGCATTACCATAGTTACCTACTAAGTGACTGTATTTCTTAAGGTTTGGATAGTAGTGAGCTGGTAACATTTCTGAGTGAGTATAAACATCTACACCTGTACCTTCTGTTTGAATTAATAATTGTTCAATATCTGCAAGGTCATGACCCGATACTAAGATACCAGGATTTTTACCTACTCCAATGTTAACTTTTGTGATTTCTGGATTTCCGTAAGTTGATGTGTTAGCTGTATCAAGAAGTGCCATACCATCTACACCAACTTTACCTGTTTCAAGTGTTAACGCAACAAGCTCATCTACTGTTAATGAATCATCCATTAATTTCATTAATGTTTCTTGCATGAAGGCATCGATTTCTTCATTGTCATATCCTAAAGCATTTGCATGTTTAGAGTAAGCTGAGAGTCCTTTTAATCCATATGTGATAAGTTCTCTTAAAGAGCGTACATCTTCGTTTTCTGTTGCTAAGATACCAACTTCATCTGAATCAGCCTTAGCTTTTAACATTTCATTTACAGCTTTACCGTCATTGTTTCCTGATACGATATTTTTAAGTGTTGCAAGGAATCCTGATTTTTTATTTTCTTCAATATCCCATGTTGCAGCTTCAGATAAGTTTTCTTTATTTGTTAACTCATTCATTAACTCATTTTTTATTGCTAAAGTTTCTTTTACTCTTGCGTAGAATATTTCATCATCGAAGTTTGCATTTGTAATTGTTGTAAATAAGTTTAATGTGATGTAGTGGTTTACATCTTTAGAAACTGTTTTACCTTCTTGACGCAAGCGTGTTGTGATTTCTGATAAACCTTTTGTAACATAGATTAATAAATCTTGCATATTGGCAAGGTCTGTTGATTTACCACATACCCCTACTTTTGTACATCCTTTATTTCCTGCTGTTTCTTGACATTGCATACAAAACATATTTCTGCTCATAGCTAATCTCCTTTTAGTGCGTTATTTTATTTATTCATCGCATTATTTTTGCGTCTGTTGTTTTTCGAACCTGAACATATCTTACTCTATGCCAACGCAAAAATATGTAGCCATAGCTACATATTTATTTTTTATGACTTATTTCTTGTATATCAGTACAAAATCATAGGTCCTAAAACTTAAACTTCTCTCTCCGATTAGTTATGTACTGTTAGCATATATATGCTAACTTAGCCTACCTATAAATAATAAATATAAGGGAGTATTACGAAGTTAACTTGCTTCATAATACTCCCTTATATTTATTATAGATCATGTATTTATTACTTCACACTAATAGCATCTACAGGGCAACTCCCCTCTGCCTCTTTCGCGCCATCTAGTTTATCACCTTCAAGCTCTTCTTCACTAGGTACAGATTTATTCTCGTCATCTAGGCCAAAGACCTCTGGGCATATTCCTACACAAGTCCCGCACCCTACACAAGTATCACGATCCACATAAGCTTTCATAACTTCACCTCCTTATTTCCTATTTCTGCTATATTCTTTCCGCATTCTATAACTTTCATTCAGAATCATAGCCGTTAATTTAAGCCTAAGTTTTTCCAAGTCGAAGTATTTCTTCTAG
>DYCF01000012.1:0-66418 GCA_019418225.1 Clostridiales bacterium
TATCTTTGGGGACAGGTCTCCAATATTGCTGTTTTATCTTTGGGGACAGGTCTCCAATATTGCTGCTTTATCTTTGGGGACAGGTCTCCAATATTGCTGCTTTATCTTTGGGAACAGGTCTCCAATATTGCTGTTTTATCTTTGGGGACAGGTCTCTAATATTGCTGTTTTACTCTTTAGCGTCTAGGTTGATGCATTTCATGTAGGTTTTCATTCTTGATTTAAATTCTTCTTCGCTATCCTTAAATAGTGGTTTAGCCAGTTCTCTATCGATTTCTTCGTCTGTCATATGATCTACATCTAATGAAGTGATTGTTTGCTTATTATCTTTCTTTTCTACTACCGGACCGCCACGTCTACATTTACCTAAAATCTCATATCCACCTAAGCCGTTAAATTTAGTAATTGTATTTTCTAGGGCATCTTCTATAGGCAATACTTGATGAAATGGGCAATGGGCAATTTTTTCTACAATAAATACTGGATCTAATGCATGAATCAGTACACGACCAGGTGATGCTGCATAATCTGCACCGGCGGCTAAGATTCCTTCAAAATAAGACTGGCATGCACCTGCAAAAATAACTAATGAATCCATTGTTGGCTTAACTGATCTCGCGCGTTTAACTGCTTCAATAAAATATGAGGAGTTTCTATATTCTCCCATGTCTTGTAAAGACTTATAGTTTTTGTTGAGGGCATCATGCCCTGTAAGTACCAATATATCTGGGGAATACTTCTCTAATAAATACTTTATTTTTTTAGGCTGATCTATTTCTGGTACATGTTCTCCAATTACTGGTACATCTAATGTTTCATAATACTTAAGGCATAAATTTAAGTAAAAAGAATCACCATCTACATGTAATACTGTACCTGTCTTCATAAAACTTGTGCCCTTATTTTTAGCTTCTTCTGCTCTTCTTTTAACGATTTTCTCTACAGTCTGCTGAACTTTATTCATCGTATCTGTTTCTTGATTAGTAAAACGCATGCCATCAGCTAATACTAAATCACTAACTGGCGCATCTGCTACAACACGATAAGATACCCCTTTTAATTTAGCCATCTGGTTGGTTGAAATATATGTTATGCGAAATAAAATATCCTTATTATAAGACTGGCGAACTACATAATCCCCTACATTAAGCATAAATCTCACACCTCTTTTAGGTACGTTTATTACTATATTTATTACTACAAAGCTCATTCTATTCTTATTTTCATTCTATGCTTGCATTTATAAGCGTTTTCTATATAAATATCTTTCCTTCCTCCCTCTACAAAAAAGTACCTCTCACCACATTCCAAACTCAAATTTTATGTTTGAAATAGCAACGTTAAAAAGCAAACTCCCTACTCTACAAAAAAAGAGGCTACCTCTGTAGCCTCTCTTCATATCTTTTACTCTTCACTTTTATCCTGTTACTGCACTTTAACTATTTGGTGTCAGTACATACAAGAATCCAGTTTGGTCATCACTGCCATCTAAAATAATGCTTGTACTATAAACTTCATACCCATCTTTTTCTAAAAGTACGCTATAGCTACCAATCGGTAAAGTTACTTTATATGGTGTTGTTCCTTTATTCACACCATTAATATATACTTTAGCACCTGATGGATCTGTAGCTATATCTATAGTCTTTGTCTCACTTGTAGCCTCTGTATTATTAGTTTCTTCTTTAGAAGGCGTTGATGATGTACCTGAATCTGTTGATGTTCCTGGCGATGTTGCATCTTCTGCCTTATTACTTTGCAGTGTAGCCTTAATTGTATAATTTTCTTTTGCAAAAGTAATTGTCTTTGTCCAAGGTTTATAATTCTCAGCTGTAATCGTTACAGTATATGTTCCTTGTGGAATTGAAATCTGATCTCCTTTTGCATAAGTTGTATTATCAATTTTAATATTATATGCGTCCACATCTAAGTTATTAATAGCTACCTTTACATTTGTATAAGAACGCTTTGCACTATCTAATGAAAGTGTATATGTCTCACCAGGTGCTACCTCTATTTCTTCAACAATGCTCTCATACCCCTTGATGCTTACAACTACTTTATGTTTCCCAGCGAGTACATCAATAGGCTCTACTAATTCACTTAATGGAATCATTGTATTAATATCTAACTCTATTCTTCCTTGACGACTAGGAATATCCGTTACAATAATGCTTCCTGCAGCTTTCTCAACTCTAATGCTAAATACTCTATCCTTAATTCCTTGCACAGTTACTATATCATAAGGCGTGATAAGCTCTATCTTTGCATCCTTTTCTCCATCATGTAAAATCATTACATTCTTATCGTATGTATAAACTGATCCAAATAATGTGAGCTCATTGGCTGCTGTGTTTACTTTAACACCACTCACACTACTTTTAGTCCATGCTTCAGCAGACTTATTAATAGAAACTGTACGATCTTTATCTTCTTGATATACAATCTCTACAATATCTCCTTCTTTAATAGAAGTAAGTGGAATAGTCCTATTATAAGCATCTGCTACCTTGGTTGTTCGGTCAATAGGCTTTATTACCTCTTGCCTACTTTCTGTATCAATCGCTTTAATTTCATCCTCTGTTATATCCGTAACTACTGCAAGTATAGTTGCCGTATACTCAACCTCTGGGCCTTTTTCTTCTTGCTTTAAATTATTTTCCCCCATTGCAGCTATGCCACTGTCTTGTCCAATAAAATACTTCACCCCTAGAAGCATCATGGTCATTAGCACAACTAACCCTACTACAGCCGTAATAATCATAGATACTACGAAATTTTTATTATTTTTTCTCACCCTAACCCTCCCTTTTTATGCAATTTTATGTTTTATCTTAATTGTAACCTCTTCCGCTCAAAAGTCAATAAAACAAGAAGAAAGGGCTATTACAAAAAAAGTGTCGCGAGATTATAAATAATTTCGCGACACCTCCTTGGCTACCATGTATTAATAAGCTTAGCCGTAGCTAATTGCTTATCTTTATACACTAGCATATTTTCCCACTTCTGTTCAAACATACTATAATTCCAACGCCGTTTAGAACTAATATACTTATAGCAAATACTATTATACTTCTCAGGATAAATCATCATAAACTTCAGTAAATTAAACTCATCCACTGACAATGTCCTTACACTATTATATGCCTCTATTAATTGATACAACACCCCGCTGTCCCAATCATTCTTCTGCATAATCTTAGATAAAATATGCGCTAAATCTAAAACTTGAATATCATAACCACACGTATCAATCTGGCTGATTATGTATGTGTTTAAGTCAGTTTTATTGACCGTATGATACGTATAATCTTTATGTGCTACCAGTTTCTCTTTCTTAACTTCATCTATAAGTGCCTCTACTAAATCATAATTAATAGTTTCTAATGCCATTTCTTCTAACTGCCTATACTCCTCCGCACTCTCTAAAAACATAATTTCAAAGTTGGACTTTTGCTTTAGACTTATCATATTCTTCTTTAACTTTGCGTTTTCACCCATACGCTTACAATAATGTTCATAGATGTTCTTAATCTTAACCACATCTACATCCTTTACCTTGCTTTCTATACCCCTACAAGCCTTATGGAAACGAGCTAACACTAGCACAGTCTCTTTTAGATCTTGAAAATTCTTAAAATCCGTCTCATCACAGTTTATATATTCTTGCATGATATAACACTGCTCCCCCACCAAGGCAAAAGGACTCTTTTTCTTAGTCGTATAAATAGCATTAAGCTCCTCAAATCCATTATTTTTTAGATGGGTGTCGACCTCGTAATTAAATAGTATTTGCTCTCTAGGTAAGTCTACTCTCCTAAGCATAAATTTCCCACGGTTTGTGTCTAAATAGTAGTTACTTCTTATATATTGTAATTTCTTCACACTAACATCGTACTGTGCCAATAATTCCCTACTTAATGGTCGCACTACTTCTCCCCCCATCCAGTAATTTTTATTTTAATCATATTAAGTTAATTCTCGTCTTATTATTTATATGTGTATTCAAGGTAAAAAATATCTACTTTATGAAAAAATATCCTTTCATCATTTTTTTATATATTTTGTTTACAATATATTAAAAAACATAGCATTATAGTGTTCCATATCTCCTTGAGTATGATATAATTACTCTTGTTATGAATTACAGAGAAACAGTTTATCAAATTGAACTATATGTATTGTAAGGTCGTTTCTCTCAATGATTTCACATGACTAAAAACATAAATAACTAAATTTTATAAATGTGAAATCTATAATATTATAAAAGTAAGAAGGTACGGATAATGAAACGAAAAGGTTGGCTTATTCCTATTATCGTATTCGTTGTATCTTTTGTAAGTCTTATCTTTTATCAAAAAAGACAAGACATCAACACCTTTGCAGATACAACTAATATGACCCCTATCCTTTGGTCTGAATCAGTCGCTGATATTACCAAAGTCGTTTACAAGCACTCTGGCCAACAACTTGTAGCCAGTCGTGAGGGTGATAATTGGTTCATCACAGAACCGATCAAAGCCGAAGGTGATGCATTGTATATTTACAATGTTATTTCAGCCTTCAAAGAGCCCCTATTTGAAGAAATGATTGAAGTTTCACCAACAAATCCAACGAGCTATGGTATCGATGAACTTTCTTCTTCTATTACACTGTATGACAATGAGGGTCATGAATATGTCCTAATTAAAGGAAATCCTGCTAATTCCTTAAATGACTATGTTTATTCGCCACTCTCTGATACTGTCTATACTATGCCTCAGACTACTTTTAATACCATAAAGTCTGACATAAATAGCTGGAGAAACAAAGAACTACTTAGCTTCAACAGAAATAATGTAAAAGAGATCATACTTACTTTAGGTGGGCAAAACTATACACTTCTTCCAGAAGAAGTAGGTACTGCTCCACAGACTCAAATATTTTTTACAGCCCAAAATCTAAATCCAACTAATACAAACAGCTTCGTTTCTTATTTAGAAACAAGTAAAATTGAAAAGTTCATTACTGATACACCAGACAGTGTTATTTTAGATGCTTATGGTTTCAATAAACCAACACTTAAAGTAACAATTAAACTAAATGATGGTTCATCTCTTGGTTTAACCATTGGTAATGTAATGAAAGCTGAAAACATATGTTATGCCAAACGTGATGACTCAAATAGTATCTACGGCATTACATACTTTGATTTATCTCAGCTTAAGGTAACTGCTTCTAACGAGATGTCTACTAATAACACAACTATAGAAGCCAAAAATTCTAGCACATCAACTACAACTGATTCTGCTATTAAAAATTAAGTTAGGACTCTAGATAATCTAATATAAAAAAGAGTATATTACAGGAGATGTTACGCAATAGATTTTTTACGCATCTCCTTTTTTTATGTCATTCCATCTCAAAAACTTATCATGTTGTTTAGTTAAAAAAAGTGGTAGTACTTTCGCACCACCACTCTTCAACTCTATTATTTAATGTGTCTATACTTATCTTGACAATAGTTTATAAGTATTTCCTTTTTATTTTTCTCAGGTTGCTTAATTACTTTTTCTAAAGCTAAGTCTAATAGCTTCCCAATTGCCATACCTTTTGGAATACCCGAATCGATAAGATCTTGTCCTGTAATGGCAAGCATTGCTTTATTATAAGGCTCTCCATTAGAAATAATCTCTTCCTTAATTTCTCGTTGAAGTTTAATTGCTTCTAATTTAGGCTCTAACTTATCTGGATTTTGTGCTTTTACATCACTTTCTTGAACTAAAAGTAACATATCAAATAAATCTGGGCCAATTTGTGTTAAAAGATTTTTAACGAGTACCTTATCAATCTTACTGCGTAAGTGATAATCATGGTATAAAATAAGTGAACTAATTGATTTAATAGATTGATTATCTAGTTTAAGTTCCCTTAATACTTTCTTTGCAATCTCTGCTGATTTAGCTGGATGATTGTAGAAATGATCCACCCCATTTGCATCTGTTGTTCGCGTAGAAATTTTGCCGATATCATGTAAAAGTAATGTTAAACGTAAATTCACATCAGGTGCAGAATTTTGCATGGCTACTATTGTATGCTGCGCAACATTGTAAATGTGATGTGGGTGATTTTGTGGCACATTAAACGCTGGGATAAATTCTGGAATAATATACTCTAGAAGTTCTAGTTTATAAAGTTCATTAATATATTCAGGTCTAGGTGACACACATATCTTAAGGAATTCATCACGAATTCTTTCTTTACTAATATGTCTTAGTAAATCTCTGCACTCACGAATACCATCTACCGTCTGAGGTTCAATTTCAAATCCTAATTGTGCCGCAAATCGTACTGCTCGCAATATCCTAAGTGCATCCTCTGTAAAACGTTCTACAGCATTTCTTACAGAGCGAATACATCCTCTCTCAATATCTTTAACCCCTTCATAAGGATCTACAAAACCACGTTCAGGATGATATGCAATCGCATTCATCGTAAAGTCACGTCTTGATAAATCTAAAGTAATATCATCCACGAAACTCACACTTTCAGGATGTCTAAAATCTTTATAATCACTTTCAATACGATAAGTTGTTACCTCATAATGCTCTTCATTTAAAATAACAGTTACCGTACCATGCTTAATCCCTGTATCATAAGTTCTTCTGAAAACCTTCTTAATCTCCTCTGGCTTCGCAGAAGTCGTAATATCCCAATCGTTAGGTTCTCTTTGCATCAGTAAATCTCTTACGCATCCCCCAACAATATAAGCCTCATATCCAGCCTTCTCGATACAACGAATAATCTCTAAGGCATCTTTCGGGATTTTATTGTTATATTCTTTGTACATTGCGTTCTCCTTATTTTTTATATATCTATACTATTAAACTCAACAAATCTTGCTTACATCTATCCATACTTATTATATCAGCAGCTAGTTATACCTATGATTTTATATCTATTGATACTTGCCTCTATTAATATAGGCTTCATATTTAAGTATTGACCTTTATGAATTTAATTATATCATAAAGGTTATTTAAATGACCATTTTCTTACTCTATCGTTTCCTTATAAATCGCACTATAAAATAAATCTCCCTATAAAAATATAGTCTCCCTATAAAATAAATCTCCCTATAAAAATATAGTCTCCCTATAAAATAAGCCTCCCTGTGCAAATATAGTCTTCCCGTAAAACAAGCCTCCCTGTGCAAATATAGTCCCCCTATAAAATATAGTCTCCCTATAAAATACACTTCACATAAGATAATTTTCACAAAAAAACGATGATGCCACCTCATCATCATTTTGTGACATCACCTTAAAATATCTTATTAACTTTTCTTCTTATATAGCCAAACCAACTAAAAACTTGAAATATACATGTAGGTATATAGGTTTCTCTCAATGATTTCACATGACTCAAAACAATGAATAACTAAAATTTATAGATGTGAAATCTATAGCTTGCTTTACTCATTATTTTTAGCATAAATATGTTCTTCTAAAATTATGCCATTTTCCATAGATACAATGCGGTCTGCTACTTGTTTTGCAAATTCCATATCATGTGTAATGATAAGCATCGACATTCCTTCGCCGCTTAAACTCTTAATTACCTTAGCAACCTCACCTGTTAAAGTTGGGTCAAGTGCTGAAGTTGGTTCATCAAAACACATAAGCTTTGGTTTAAGCGCTAAAGCACGCCCAATTGCTACACGTTGCTTCTGTCCACCAGAAAGTTCACAAGGATAACTAGCTGCTTTATCTTCTAAGTCCAAGAAACTTAGGATTTCCATAGCTGCTCCCTTAGCTTCTTCTGGTGATTGTTTAAGCACACGAATAGGTGCTTCTATTAAATTCTCCAAAACATTTTTATGTGGGAATAAATTAAACCCTTGAAAAACAAGCCCAACATTTCGGCGTAGTTCCTTAATTTTATCCTTTGAAGCATATACCCCACCCTTAAGCAAATACTCTCCTGCAATTTGAATGCTTCCTTTTTGACATTTTTCTAAGTAATTTACACTTCTAAGAAACGTCGTTTTACCACCGCCTGAGGCACCTACAACAACTACAATTTCACCTGGCTTCACATGTAGGTTTGCACCTTTTAAAACTTGTGTTTTTCCATAACTTTTATATAATCCTTCTACCTTTAACATGTAAGAGCCTCCTATCTGTAGTAATCGTATCTTTTCTCAATGTATGCCATAATCTTCGTAATCACAAAGATTAAAAGTAAATATACAAGTGCCACAATTACAAGTGGTAATAATGTAGCATCCCTATTCGTCGCTGTCTTTCCGATTTTTAATAAATCATCAAAGCCTACTGCATAAACTAAAGCTGTATCCTTCACAAGGTTAATTACTTCATTCCCAACAGGTGGTAAAACGCGCTTTAATGCTTGTGGCAAAATAATTCTAAAGAACGTATCTACTTTAGATAAGCCCAACACTTCTGCACCTTCATATTGTCCTTCATCAATAGAATTAATCCCTGCTCTAAAAATTTCTGCGAAATATGCCCCATAGTTTAAAGTAAACGCTAGTATAACAGAAGGCATACGTGCAATTTTAATACCGATAATTGGAAAGCCGAAGAAGATAAATACAATTTGAAGTAAAAGAGGAGTTCCTCTCATAATCAGTGTATAACACTCTGTAATCCAACTTAACAATTTAATCTTAGATAAACGACATAACGCCACTAATATCCCCAAGGGAATAGATAATACCAAAGTTAATAAAAATACTTGCAGCGTCACCCCAAGTCCTTCTATAACCTGTGGCATCATCATCTGTGTATAACTAGCTATATCTGTTATTTTAGCCCATATTTGAGTTACTACCGTGTCCACACCAATTTCCTCCTCTTTTCCTCTCTCTTTTTATCTCTTACTCAGTGATATCCTCTCCAAACCATTTATTAGAGATTTCTGCTGTAGTACCATCCGCTTTAAGTTCTTCATAAGCTTTATTTACAGCATCAACTAATTCAGTATCACCTTTTCTCATACCAATACCATATTCTTCTTCACCAAAGTCCTCTGAAAGGATTTTAAATTTCTCTTCACCTTTTTTGCTTATGTAATATCTTACTAAAATCTCATCAGCTACTACTGCATCTACGCGTCCCGCTTCAAGATCCATTAATACATCATTATTTGTTTCATATGTTACAAGTTTGCCATCTTTAAATGTTTCAAGTACTTCTGGTTCTCCCTCTACGGCATCTACAGCTGTTGAACCTGATTGCGCCCCTACTGTCTTACCAGCCAAATCAGCTTTTGAATTAATAGGTGAATCTGCTAAAGTAATGATGATTTGTTTATTTTTTAAATAAGGTACACTGAAATCAACTTGCTCTTTTCTTTCATCACTAATGCTATAACCGTTCCAAATGAAATCAATGTTTCCTGAGTTTAATTCTGCTTCTTTCATACTCCAATCAATTGTTTGGAAAGTAATTTCCTTGCCAATCTTTTCCCCTAATGCACCTGCAAGATCAATATCAAAACCTACGATATCCCCATTCTCATCTCTAAATCCCATTGGAGGGAATGCATCATCAAGACCAACTACTAATGTATCTTTACTTAATGTACTTTCACCTGTAGCCGCTACATCACTAGATGCTGTCTCACTAGTCGCTGGCGTTTCTTGTACATCTGCACTATTAGATTCAGCTGCATTATCCCCACCGCAACCTACTAAACTAAATGCCACTACACTCATCATAGAAAAAGCTACTAATCTTTTGCATAATTTTTGTAATTTCATAATATATTTCCTCCTATTTGATATTTTTCGTTAACTGTTACTTAAACATTTTAGTATGCTAAAGCGATAAAGTCAACTCCCTTTTTTAAATACACCTTAAAATTTATGCCCCAAACCAAAAATAATGCCACCACCCAAGCCCTCTCCTATTCTTTTTTCTCCCCAACAGCCTTTTGCTCAGGAGTGCCTCGCCCGTCGCCGCTCTTACACCTCATCGGGTGTGGATAAGTTGAAGTATATCATTTTAGCTCGACTTCGACCGCAGGGAGGGCGATGGAAAATGATACACTTCAACTTATCCATGCCTACTACATACAAAAACGGCGACTCGCACTCCTGTGCAATAGTCGCCGCTTTCTTACGCCACACAAGTACGCATGACTAATATTGTTCTTTCTATTAAATCATCTAATTCCCAGCCGAGCATTTCTGCCCCACGCTCAATAACTTCTCTTGAGCAACCTGCTGCAAATTTAGCATTTTTATACTTCTTTTTAACGGATTTAAGCTCTAAATCTGATACACTTTTAGAAGGCCTCATAAGTGCTACCGCTCCAATAAGTCCCGTTAATTCATCTACTGCATAAAGTACCTTCTCCATCTCATGTTCAGGTTTAATGTCTACCGTTAAGGCATAACCATGACTTGATGTAGCATGAATGATACGCTCATCAATGCCTTCTTCTTTCATGATTTCTTGACTTTTAATACAATGTGCATCCGGGTACTGCTCAAAATCTAAGTCATGAAGTAATCCTACTATCCCCCAAAAATCTTCTTGATCACCATAACCTAATTCTTTAGCGAAATAACGCATAACACCCTCTACAGTCTTGCCATGATACAGATGAAATTCATCTTTATTATATTTATTCAATAATTCCCATGCTTCTTCTCTAGTAGGTATTCTTCCCATCTTATTATCTCCTTTTCCTCTATGGCATAATTCACTCATACTTTCATCAATATAATCTTTCATAGATAAAACTGAAACCCTAATATTTCTTACTGTACTACATTCTTTTCTCCAGCTCGTCCATGCCACACAATGACTAAAAAAAGGCGGCGACCAGCACTCCCATGTCCCTAAACTCTAATGTTTTTTAATAAATACAACTTTAAGATAGTCTCCTTCTTTAAAGCTATCAATAGTTTTAAAATCTTTTGGTAAACTATATTCTTCTAATATACTATAACGATGTCCCATTTGTTTAAAGGCCGTATCAATGAAAGTTTTAAACTTTTTCATATTAAAGGCACTACAGTTGGTTGATGCTACAATAACACCTTCATTTTCTGTAATGGCGATAACTTCTTTAAGCAAGTTTGTATAATCTTTAGAGGCACTAAAAGTAAATTTCTTAGAACGTGCAAAACTTGGTGGGTCTAAAACAACCATATCAAACTTAAGTTCTTTTTTGACTGCATACTTAAAGTATTTAAAAACATCTTCTACGATAATATCCTGTGTTGTATAGTCAATATCATTGACACTAAACTGCTCTCTTGTCTTACTTAAACTGCGATTTGCAAGGTCAACGCTAGTGGTCTTAGTTGCACCACCTGCTGCTGCAAATACCGAAAAGCCACCTGTATAAGAAAATGTATTCAAAACAGTTTTTCCTTTCGCATAGTGGTCACGAATACGTTTTCTAACATCTCTTTGGTCTAAGAAAATGCCTACCATAGCCCCATCATCTAAGTAGATAGCGAACTGTTGCCCGCTTTCTTTCACAATAAGTGGCCATTCTGGCACCTCACCCATGACATAATCATGGTCTTCGATATATTTGCCATCTGTATCAAAACGTTTCTTTTGATAAATACCTTTAACTTCAGCAACTTCAAGTAAAGCATTGATAATGTCTTCCTTGAAGCTATAAATACCTTCACTATACCAAGTCACGAGGTAATATCCTGCGAAATAATCGATAGTTAAGCCACCTACGCCATCACCTTCCCCATTAAATACACGGAAAGCTGTCGTTTCAGTACTTTCATATAAGTCTTTACGATAAGCAATGGCTGCTTTAATCTTTTTAGCAAAGAAACTTTGGTCGATTTTCTCATTTTCTTTATAGCTCAGCACCCAACCATAGCCTTTATTTTGTCTACCATAGTAACCCTTTGCCATAAATTTATTTTTTTCATCAAATAAATTGATAATGACATCCTCTGTCTTTAAGGCATCGATGTTTTGAATCGCATCCTTTGCAATTAATGGATAGCCTTGTTTAATTTCTCTTGCAAATGCTGGCTTTATCTTAAGCTTTACTTCCTGTCTCATATCTTCATCCTTTTATATTCATATATTATAGAGTAGGAAAGCTCACTTTTTAACCTTCCTACTTCACACTCATAATTTGAGTCTAGAATATGGCATTAGCCATATTCTTATTCTTCATTAAGTATGTTCTTTCCTTAAATTTATTATAGCACATGGCTATAAGAATATTAAAATGACATCACTAAAACTGATAAAGCCTCATTAACTATCTCTAAACTATTCTTCTTATTAAATATGCTCTCTATGAATACGGCGTTCTAATTCTTCCCATTTACGATCTCTTTGTGCTGTAATAATACTAATATCCTCTGCTGTTAAATGTTTAAAACGTGCTTGCTTTTTAAGATAATCTTCTATACTTGAAAAGTTTTTTACTGTTTTATTTAAAGTATACTGGTCGTTTTCATACTCAGCTAAATACCATAAACCACATTCAATAGCTTCCCTTGCAATAGCAATTGTCTCACTACTACTAATCCCCCAACCTGTAGGACAAGGCGCTGCCACATGAATATAAGAAGCACCTTGTATTTTGCTAGCCTTCTCTACCTTGCGGATATAATCTGGAATATTGCCAATGCTAGCTGTGGCCGCATATTTAATTTTATGGGCTGCTACAATATCAAACATATCCTTTTTAACATTGGTACTTCCATGTATATGTTCCCCTGCCGGTGATGTCGTTGTCTTCGTGCCATAAGGTGTCAGAGAACTTTGCTGAATCCCTGTATTCATATAAGCTTCATTATCATAGCAAATATAAATAATCTTATCATCACGATCAATTGCTCCAGATAAGGCTTGAAGCCCAATATCCGCTGTACCACCATCTCCTGCAAAGCCTACTACATTAACATCTTTAAGTCCTAATGCCTTAGCTGCTACTGATACACCCGAAAGCATTGCCCCTGTACTTGCAAAAGGTGAAATAAGTGCATTCACTCCAAAGCAAAGCTGCGGATAAACAAAGCCAACAGCTGACATACATCCAGCCGGTACAACGACAAATGTATTTTCACCTAATGTCTTTAGTGCCAAACGTACTGCTAATGCCCCCCCGCACCCAGCACAGCCTTTATGCCCATAAAAATATTCTTTTTCATCTAATACCACTGCCATGTTTATCCCTCCAATCCTATATATTTCACCCGTTGTTCATAACTAGGTTTAATATCCTTTTGAACTGCCTCTTTTAAATCTTCAAAAATTTGTAGGACTTCTTCCTTTTTAATATCTTTGCCACCTAGTCCGCCTACGTAGTTAAATAACTTTGTTTCTTGTCCCTGAAGTGCTGAGGCAACATTAGTAAATACAGTTCCTTGTGCCCCAAAGGATATATCTTTTTCAAGTACAGCTACTCCTTTGATTTTCTCTAAAACTGCTGCAATCTCATTCCCTGGGAAAGGCCTCATATAACGAATTTTAAGTAATCCTACCTTTTCCCCTTGGCTTCTTAATTCATCTACGCTATCTCTTACAAGGCCTGTAATGCTTCCTAATGTAACAATGACACGTTCCGCACCTTCACACTTGTAAGCTTCAATTAAACCACCATAGCTTCTACCTGTGATTTCTCCATAAGCCTTATCTAAAACTTCAATGATTTCCTTTGCCTTCAGCATAGCTTGTTGCTGTTGATATTTAAAGCTTAAGTTATATTGGGGTGAAGAAGTGAAAAATAAATTCTTAGGTGCCTTTAAATCCATTTTATGGGCTAATTCAAATGGTGGTAAAAATTCAGCCACCTGTTCTTCTGTAGGTACTTCAATCCCTTCATAAGTATGGGTTAAAACAAACCCATCTAAGTTAATCATAACAGGCGTTAGAACCTCTGGATTTTCAGCTAATGCATAGACCGTTAAAGTCATATCTAAACTTTCTTGTGCATTCTCGACATATGCCTGAATCCAACCACTATCTAATAAAGAAAGGGAATCACGCTGATCCCCAAATATACTCCAAGGTAATGCTACACTTCGGTTGGCATTCATCATAACTAAAGGGACACGTCCGCCGCTGGCATAATGTAAAACTTCAGCCATATAAAGTAGTCCTTGAGAAGATGTAGCTGTAAAAGTTCTTGCCCCCATCACACTTGCCCCCATGACTGCTGATAAAGCTGAATGCTCTGACTCCACATACATATATTCTGCTTTTAATTCCCCACGTTCCACCATCTCAGCTAAGCGTTCTACAACAATGGTTTGAGGTGTAATAGGATAAGCTGCCACAACTAATGGTTTCGCTAATTTTACACCAATGGCTACTGCTTCATCTCCTGATACAAATTGATAGTTTTTTTTGTTTTCTAATGTATTAGTCATTCGCCTTCTCCCCCTCTAGCACAAGCTCAATGCAACCCTTCTTACATTCCTTTTGACAAATGCCACAGCCTTTGCAAAATCTATAATCAATTTTCATTTCATTTCCTTCTTTATAAATAACCCCCTCAGGACAAACCATATAGCACCAGTTACAATGACTACATTTTTCCTGATGAATCACAGGCCTTTCACTTCGCCAACCTTCCATAGTTTCTGTAAGCAGCATGGCTTCACCATAAGTGCCGCAAGGTAAATCTTTGATACTATTTATCTTAAAATCTTTGTTTACCTCAGGTCTATTCATCTTGTTTGCCCCCTTTCTCAAAGGATTTAATCGTTTCAAAGTAAGTAATAAGTCGCTCATTTTTCTCAGCAATTTTAGGTGCTAAGTCATAATGTACTGCTGCCTTTAAGCTTTCTAGAGTAACTAATTCACTATGGCTCACTAGAGCTGCTAACATAGTGGTATTTGTAATCGGTCTTCCCAAATACTTTTGTGCTACTGGCAAGGCATCAAATGTAATGAGCTTTTCGTTCGTACTTCCATCTTGAAGTATGCTGTACTTTTCTGGTGTCTCTGTATTTAATAAGAGTTTCCCATTTTCCTTAAGACGTTCAAGTAGATTAGGGGTATATAAACTTTCATCTAATACTACGAAGTAATCTGCCTTTACACTTTGACTCCTATCACGAATAGGTGCCTCACTAATCTTTGTATAAGCAAATACAGGTGCACCTCTTCGTTCTGGGCCAAAGCTTGGGAAACTTAAACTATACTTCTTCTCATATAGGCTTGCTGCAATACCCAATATTCTGGAAGAGGTAAAGGCTCCTTGCCCACCTCTTCCTAAAAATATAATTTCTATCATTACTTATGCTCCTTCTCTTAAATCTACCAAACGTTTCGCTTTGTGCGTTGCTCTTGGTAATTCTCCCTCTTCTAAAACAATAACTTCTTTAGGTTTAACGCCTAATTTCATTTTGATTTCATAAGCTACTTGCTCTCTTATAATATCTTCAGCAACATCTACGCCCTCTCGTCTTTCTACTTCTACTGTAAATTTCGTGATGTGTTTATCTTCTATAATATTCACACGATATTCTCCTGTTAAAGTATCAAACTTACGAATAACATGCTCAATGTCACTTGGAAATACATTTACACCACCAGCTATAAACATATCATCAATACGTCCTACGACTTTAATACGTTTTAAAGTACGACCGCATGCACATTTTTCATTAGTATAAGTCACGATATCCCCTGTTCTAAAACGAATCATTGGCCTAATTTCTTTACGAAGTGTTGTCAGAAGCATTTCACCTCTTTCACCTTCTTTAACAGGTAATCCAGTATGTTCATCTACTACTTCAACATAAACATGATCTTCGGCAATATGAATGCCATCATGCGCCTCACATTGCGCACCACAAGCACCAAAGATATCTGAAATCCCATAGAAGTCAAAGACTTCTGCATCCCAAAGGTCCTCAATAGCTTCCCTTGTTGCTGGGATAGAGCCTCCCGGTTCACCTGCTACAATAATTCGATTAATGGCTAAATCTGTAGCTGGATTGATTCCCTTTTGCTTAGCTGTTTCCCCTAAATACCATGCATAAGAAGGTGTGGTCCAAATGACTGTTGGCTGATACTGCTGAATAATGAATAATAAACGTTCTGCTGGAAGAGTTCCTGCCCAAATACATAAAGCCCCAAGATTTTGAGCACCTAATACGTCAGGCCCTCCTACAAAAAGTGAAAAGTTTAAAGCATGAATGTAGCGATCCTCTGGTCTCATACCAGCCTGCCAAAACAATCTACTCTCTACATCTTGGAATTCATCAAAATCTCTTTTACTAAATGGACTTGCAGTAGGGGCACCTGTTGAACCACTAGAAGATGAAATAAATACTACATCTTTTTCTGGTCTTACACACAAATCTCCAATAATAGGTGCTGCATCTTGCCTTTCACGTACATCATGTTTCGTTAAAATAGGAAATTTACGAAGATCCTCTAATGTTTGAAGGTCATTAGGTGTCACCCCGGCTGCTTCAAAACGCTTTTTATAATAAGGTGAATGCTCGTAAGCTTCTGTTATTTGTGATTTAAGTTGTTTGAGCTGATAAACTTCTAATTCTTCTCTTGATATAGTTTCGATTTCTTCGTTCCAATATTTTTTACTCATAAAAAATCCCTCCAATTCATATAGTCAGTCTTTTTTAAGGAATAAAAGAAAAAACTACTTTCTTTGATAAGAAAGCAGTTTCTAAATATCAGATATGCTCTCTCATCTCTCAAATCATTTATGTTTTTATAACTGATTTGTAGGAATTAGCACCTTTGAATTATACGTCTATAATTCTGGTTGCCGGGCTTCACAGGGCCAGTCCCTCAGCCTCTCTAGATAAGAAATAGTTTTATTCATTTTTAATTCCTAGTTATCTTATATGTTTAGAAGTATATTCCTAGATTTTAAAATTGTCAATACATTTCAAACTATTTTTATAAGTTTTATAATATTTATTGTATCTGCCATTTTTGTGTATACCAATCCGGCTTTTGGAAACTGCTAAACTCATAATCACTGCTCTCAATGACATCTTTAAAACCTTCTGACTGTACAACCTCTAAAATGTCTTTTACGAATTGGCTATCTATATCCTTCGTTTGAACAGCAATAACATTCTTCATTTCTTCTGCTAATACCTCTTTGTAAATAGCTGAATCTAAATCGATTCCTGCTGATAGCGCATAATTACCTGGTATAGCTGCTAAATCTGAGCTTTGTAATGTTCTTGGAAGCTGAGCGGCCTCTACTGGTGTAATCGTTAAGTTGAGTGGATTATCCTTTATATTTTTTTCACTAAAACTTGTAACATCTACAGTTTCATCAATAGTTAATAAACCTGCATTTTGTGCTTCCTTTAATGCACGTCTTAAGTTGGTTACATCATTAGGTACAGTCAAAGTCGCACCTGTTTCTACCTGTGAGAGATCTGTATATTTATTTGAATAAATGCCTAGCCCTACTGTTGGGATATTAATTAAGTTACTTAATTCTAAGCTATGCTCAGTTTTAAAATTCTCAAGGTATATACTATGTTGAAACATATTGGCATCTACTTCACCTTTTCCTAATGCTAAATTAGGCTGTACATAATCACTAAACTCAATAATTTCAACCTTATATCCTTTTTCCTCAAGTCCTGGTTTAATGGCGTACTTGATCATATCACCATAAGGGCCAGGGCAAGTTCCAAATTTGATTGTATCCTTGCTGTCTCCTGTATGATTGGTAACAGTGGCAGCATCACTATTTGTTGCATTGTCACTACTTACACTTTGTGCTCCGCATCCTGTTAAAATTCCAAAGCCTACTACTGCTAATAATCCTAATTTATAAATTAAATTTTTTCTCATACTTATCCCCCCATATTTCATTCACTTTTCTATTTTTTACTTACACTTACAGCAATCTTTTCACCGATTACTTGAATCAGTTGCACAACAACGACTAATAATACCACTGTAATCACAAGTACATCCGTTTGATAGCGTTGATAACCATAACGAATTGCGAGATCTCCAATACCGCCGCCACCAACAGTTCCTGCCATTGATGAGTAGCCTATAATGCTAATTAGCGTAACTGTAATAGCTCTAATAATGCCAGGTAATGCTTCAACTAAAAGTACATCAAATACAATATCCTTCAAACTAGCCCCCATAGCTAGCGATGCTTCTATAACCCCTTTGTCTATTTCTGCAAAAGCCCCTTCCACTAATCGTGCTAAAAAGGCTATGGCTGCTACAGTTAAAGGCACTGTTACAGCTGTTGCACCAATGGTTGTACCTAGTATTAAGTTGGTTAAAGGATACAGTAAAACTAATAAAATAATAAAAGGTATTGAACGAATAACATTAATCACTAAACCTGAAATTGCATTGATTGTTTTATTGGGGTGCAAAAGTGGTGAAGCTGTAATATATAAAACAAGTCCTAATAAGGTCCCTGCTACTATGGCAATAACCATTGAGATACCCACCATCAAACTAGTTTCCTTGGTTGCAATCCATAATGCTTCAATTAACTCATTTAAATTCATGCGACTTCACTCCCCTTTTCTCTAATGATTTCTATATCTTCAGTGTTAGACCGAATATATCTAAGTGCCTCATCTACAGCATTATTTTCCCCTGTAATACTAACAACTAATGTGCCAATTGGTCTTTCCATGATGTATTCAATACGCCCATGTAAAATATTTAAAACCACCTCATAGTTTTTGCTGGCATAGGCAATAATGGGTTCAATGCTTTTATCTCCTTTGTAAATAAGCTTGATGATTTTGCCTTGAGTTTGTGAAATAATTTCTTCTGGAATATCTAATTGTGTTTTAACTAATTTCTTTGTAAGTTCTGCTTTAGGATTGGCAAAGACTTCATAAGTTGTCCCTTTTTCAATAATTTCACCATGACTCATTACTGCTACTTTAGTAAATAAATTTTTGGCGACTTCCATTTGATGTGTGATGAAAACAATAGTAATCCCCAATGACTTATTTATTTGCTTTAAGATATCCACAATTTCCACAGTTGTCTGTGCATCAAGTGCAGATGTTGCTTCATCACAAAGTAGAATTTTAGGATTTGTTGCTAATGCCCTCGCAATCCCCACACGTTGTTTTTGCCCACCACTTAAACTAGCTGGGTAAGCATTGATTTTATCCTTTAACCCCACCAATTCAAGTAATTCTTCAATGCGTGCCTTACGTTTTTCCTTAGGGTACTCTTGTACTTTAAGTGCAAGCTCTATATTTTGCCCTACTGTTTTTCTAGAAACTAAATTAAAGTGCTGAAAAATCATCCCTACCTTTTTACGCAGCTCTCTAATTTGGCTATTATTTAATGCTGTAACATCTTCATTATCTACGAAGATATGACCAATTGTAGGTTTCTGCAAACCATTAATTGTTCTAACTAATGTACTTTTTCCAGCACCACTGCCACCTACAATGCCATAAATATCTCCTGCTTCAATATGAAGTGAAACATCTTTTACTGCTACAAACTCCCCATCTTTTTGCTTAAATGTGACGCTAACATTTTCAAATCTAATCATAAGCTCCCCTCCTTAAAAGTGTTTTCTAATATGTTGCAATCTCCCTAATGCGCTTTCTAATGTTTCTGGTTTCTTCGCATAATGGAAACGGATATAACGATTGACATCTTCTTTAAAGAAACTAGATCCTGGTACGCCTGCTACACCTACTTCTTTTATAAGCCTTTCAGCAAATTCGTTATCAGATGCCATGCCAAACTCTTCAATATCTACCATGACATAATACGCACCTTCTGGTTTGAAATAACGAAGCCCTATGCTATCTAAGCCTTTTAAAAACAACTCTCTCTTTTCGGTATAAATTCTAGTGAGTTCCTCATAATAGTCATCTTCAAATTTAAGTCCTATTGCCGCAGCTCTTTGAAGTGGTGCTGCTGCTCCTACTGTTAAAAAGTCATGTACCTTTTTACATTGGTCAATAATTTGCTTAGGTGCTATCACATAACCAAGTCGCCAACCTGTGATTGAATAAGTTTTCGAAAGCGAACTACAAGAAATGGTACGTTCAAACATTCCTGGTAATGCTGCAAAATAAATATGTCTATATGGTGCATAAACAATATGTTCATATACTTCATCTGTAATAACATAGGCATCATATTTCTCCACAATTTTTGCAATGTCTAAAAGTTCTTCTTCTGTAAACACCTTGCCTATAGGATTAGATGGATTACAGAGAATAAGTGCCTTAGCCCCAGCCTTAAAAGCATCTTCTAAGGCATCTCTGTCAAAATCAAATGTCGGTGGCTTGAGTGGAATATAAATTGGCTGTGCACCACATAAGATGGTATCTGCTGCATAGTTCTCATAAAATGGTGAGAAAATAGCAACCTTATCTCCCACCTCACAAATGGACATCATTGCAGTCATCATTGCTTCTGTACTTCCACAAGTTACAACAATATTTTCATTTGGATCAATTTTAATCCCCATAAAGTGTTCTTGCTTTTTGGCTAATGCTTCTCTAAAATCTTGTGCCCCCCAAGTTACCGCATATTGATGGGGCCCTTCTATTGCTGCACGTTGTAATTCTTCAATTATTTCTTTAGGCGGATCAAAGTCTGGGAAACCTTGTGCTAAATTAATTGCCTCATACTGATTTGCAATACGTGTCATCTTCCTAATTGTTGACTCCTGAAATCCATCTAATCTATGACTAAGCTCTAACATTATAATTTCCTCCTCACTGTATACTCAGTATTTTCTTAAAGAAAATACAAAAAGCTGCCTTCTTAAGATAAGAAAGCAGCTTTCATTAAAGTGATACTTTACCTTCTTATCTGTCAAACCCACCTATGAGTTTGCTGGAATTAGCACCTTAAATAATTTTTTATTATTCAGGTTGCTGGGCTTCGTCGGGCCAGTCCCTTTGCCTCTCTAAATAAGAATCTCTTGCTATTACCGAGTTTTTTAATATGTTTAGTAGTATATATATAATTTTTTATAAAGTCAATAATATTTTAATATTTTTTATTTTTTGTACTCATCATCATCCTCTATGCCTCACCGGGTTACAATTTTTTCCATATTGCATATATTATAAGTAGTCATTTATCTTAAAGGACTGATAATTATGCTCAAACATCCTTTTGAACATCAACTTTCCTCAGCACTTAAACAATATAATTACTTCGTTCAAAAAGATTACTTAAACAATCTAAATTGTGCAACCTTATGCCATTGTACTGACGAGCAAGACTCTATCTTGCTCTTTAAAATAAATAAATTTTCTGCCTCAACTACTTCTAACTTTTTCACTTATGTTTTCAATGCACTTGCTACACTTACGACAACTATTGGTTTCATTTTAGAAAATACCAATGGTACGCTTAACTTTTATGTGGGGTTAGATGTTGCAGACTCTACCACAATAAGTAGTGAAATTTTTGTTCAAGGCTTTCTTGCTACTTTTCCAGATAGTGAAATAACATCCTTTAGCCAGCAAGATTCTAAGAACTTATTATCTGACCTATTAGATCCAGATAATTTCTCGGCTATTACTTCTACCATTGTCATTCCTAATAATACCGATTCTACTATTTCTCCTATCCTTCAGCATCTTACCGCACTTCTTACTTCTGAAAATTATGTTGCTCTATTTCTTGCAAATCCTATGGGCCTTTGCGAAAATGAAGATTTACTTGATACATTAACCTGCCTCTTTAATACCTTATCTCAATTTCAGCAAGCAAATCTTAACTGTTTTAAAGGAGTAGCTCACAATAAATCTTGTACACTTGCAACCAATCAGAGTTCAAGCTGTAGTAAGTCTTGTACAAATACAGATAACTGTAGCCACGGTTCTAGTGCAGCTGCCTATACTAACATTTCCCCCTCTACTTCAGTCCCCTTAGGCGATAGTTGCCGTACAGTTAATATAAGCACGACTTTCAATCATGCAGCTAGCACTAATCAAGGTACTTCTCACGCTACTGCTAACTGTAATACTAATGGTTGTTCTGAGGGAAACTCAGAGTCAAAAATGGATGCTACTAATCTTACGGATAATACAACCATTATCTACTCCAAGCAAAATAAAATAGCTATGGATGCACTTGCACGATTAACTGCTCTTATTGCTAGGCTTACTGCAAACAGTAATAATCCATTATTCTCATTTAGCGCTTTCTTTTTAGCACCACTTACTTCAACTTCAATCCGAGCAGGTTACACTTATGCCGGCTTAGCTAAAGATCCTACACTGAATCTAGAGCCTGCCTTTGTTACGACTTGGTCTAGTAATCACGCCATCTATTTACCTCTACTTAATAACCTTAAACACTTCCATATACCTCACTTTAACCTCCCCTGTCTCTCTAAGTCCTTTAAAGCTTGTACCCCCATTACTTCAACTGAGCTTTTAAATACCTTTTACAAGCCCTCTTCTTAAATTTTTAAATCCCTACTAAAAAAATATATTTACTTTGATTTAAATTGAGCATATAATATATCTAAATTCAACAACAATTCTAACTATTATTATTTATAAAGGGGGATTTATCATGAACTTTAATTCTAAACTCGTCCATGGGGGTATATCCGAGGATGCCACAACTGGTGCTGTTAGTGTTCCTATTTATCAAACCTCTACTTTTAGGCAAAGTAGTTTAGGACATCATAAGGGCTATGAATATTCTAGAACAGGTAATCCTACAAGGCATGCCCTTGAAAAACTTATTGCAGAACTTGAGGGAGGTGTTGCTGGTTTCGCCTTTGCTTCAGGTTTAGCTGCTTTATCAACTGTACTTATGCTTTTTAAAGCGGGAGATCATATTTTAATCTCTGATAATGTGTATGGGGGTACCTTTAGAGTAGTTGATAAAGTTTTTGTTAATTTAGGACTTACGTATACTTTGGTTGATACTTCTAATCTAGATGAAGTAAAATCAGCTATTACACCTAATAGCAAAGCTATTTTCATTGAAACACCAACCAATCCACTGATGAAATTAACAGACCTATCTGCTATTAGTTTACTTGCTAAACTTCATGGCTTACTAACAGTAGTTGATAACACCTTTTTAACACCTTACTTACAACGTCCTATTAAATCTGGCATTGATATTGTCGTTCATAGTGCTACGAAATATTTAGGTGGTCATAGTGATGTAGTGGCCGGTTTAGTAGTTGTTACAACCAATGAACTTAAAGAACGTATTGGCTTTTTACAAAATGCTGTTGGTGCCATCCTTGGACCTCAAGATAGCTGGTTACTTATGAGAGGCATTAAAACGTTAGCTGTTCGTCTAGATAGAGCTCAAGAAAATGCGCAGAAAATCGTTGCCCTTCTGCAAACTTTACCTGAAGTCAAACGCATCTATTATCCTAATATAGGTGCTATGATTTCCTTCGAATTGGATACAGCTGAACGTGCTAAAAAACTTATTAATAATGTAAAACTCATTGCCCTAGCTGAAAGTTTAGGTGGCGTTGAAAGTCTTATCTGCTTACCTGCAGCGATGACACATGCTTCTATTCCTGTAGCGCAAAGAGAAAAATTAGGAATTAAGGATAGTTTGCTTCGTCTATCTGTAGGTATTGAAAGTGCGGATGACCTTATAGAAGACCTTAAACAAGCACTCCAATAATTTTGTTTTAATAAGTTTTTCTCCTATAAATGATTTTTCATAAACTCAATTTGGGTAATCGAAAGGATGGTGCAATTATGCAGTATATTAATGATATTCGTGAACTTGTTGGGCATACCCCTCTTTTAAAACTTAATAATATTTCTCCTAGTGAAGACATTCATATATTTGGTAAACTTGAATACTTTAATCCTGGCGGTAGTGTGAAAGACCGCGTGGGGCTCAAAATTATTGAAACAGCTGAAAAACAAGGTTTACTCAAACCTGGTTATACCATTATTGAAGCCACTGCCGGTAATACTGGCATTGGCCTTGCATTAGCTGCTTTTGAAAAAGGCTATCACCTTAAGTTAGTTGTTCCTGCTAAATTTGCTGTTGAAAAGCAAATTTTAATGCAAGCCTTAGGTGCACAACTCATCGTAACGCCTACTGAAGAAGGTATCGAGGGAGCAGTTAAAAAGGCTAAAGAACTCTCTGAGCAAATTCCAAATTCCTTCATGGCAAAGCAATTTGATAATCCTGCTAATTTAGCAGCTCATAAACAAACCGGTAAGGAAATCTACGAGGCCTTAGATGGACAGATTGATGTTCTGGTTGCTGGGGCTGGTTCAGGTGGCACACTTATTGGTATTGCTTCTTATTTAAAGGCTCAAAATCCTAATATCAAAATCGTTCTTGCTGACCCTATAGGCTCTATTTTAGGTGGTGGTGAAGAAGGAACTTATCATATCGAAGGTATTGGTAATCACTTTATCCCTTCTATCTTTGATAGGCATTATATTGATGAAGTAGAAAAAATTTCTGATGAAGAAGCTTTTTATTATGTTCAACTTCTAGGTAAAAAAGAAGGTGTCCTTGTCGGTTCTTCTTCTGGTGCAGCCTTAGCTGCTGCCATGAAGCAAGCTTATAAATTACATGCTAAACATCCTACTCCTTCTTCTAAACCATTTAATATTGTAACTATCTTCCCTGATCGTAGCGATCGCTACTTTAGTCAAAACCTTTATAACTTTGATATGAATCTATCTGACTTTAGGTTTAACGATCTTTTTGATAACTGGGCAACCCATTATGATGAATCTGTATTTGCTAAAAAAGGTGAGTACTATGAGGTATTTGAAAACTATGAAGGCATTCTTGAAGCTACAGTGGATGCTATTAACTTACCTAGCGGTGCTACCGTTTTGGATATTGGTAGTGGTACAGGTAATTTAAGTATTACTGCTGCAAAAAAAGGATATGAAGTCACAGCTATTGAACCTAATCTTAAGATGCGACAAATTGCTTCCTCTAAATATCCTCTTATTCCTGTTCAAAATGGCAGCTTCTTAACATTGCCTATCCCTGACCATAGCATTGATGCCATTATTTCTAGTTATGCTTTCCATCACCTTTCAGATGATGAAAAAGCCAAATCTGTCAAATTCCTTGTAACCAAGCTTACTTCTAGAGGCAAAATCATCATTACGGACACTATGTATGAGACACCTAAAGTAGGTGAACAACTTCTTAAAGAAAGCTTAGATAAAGGTGCTACAGCTCTTGCAAATGATTTAAAAACTGAGTTCTATACAACCCATGATGTACTTAAACAAATACTTGAAGATGTTGGCTTTAAAGTTTCTTTTAAAAAGCAAAATAAATTTGTATGGATTCTTATTGCTGAAAGATATAGTGAAACCAACTAAAGCCTTAAAATATACATGTACGTAAGTTGTTTTCTCCCAATGATGTCACATTGCTAAAGACTATGAATAACTAAAATTTATAAATGTGAAATCTATAATCCGACTCACATTATTACTTGAAATTTACAATAATAGTAAATCTTTTATCCTATTATTCACAATTATAGACAGGTGTGATATACTTCTTTTAATATTTAAAGCTTGCTCATTTATAAATACTAATGAGCTTATTGAAGGAGGTTATCATTTGTCTGTTATTACCTATAAATGCCCTAACTGTGGTGGGCATTTAAACTTTGACCCTGATAGTCAAATGTCAAAATGCGATTTTTGCCTCAGTACATTTACAAATGAAGAACTAGAAAAACTTTCAACTAAAGCAGTTCACTCTGAAGATGCTAAAGAAATTATTGAAGATGCTAGTGATGATACAGATAAAAAGCAAGATGGTGAACCATCTTTACTTTATACTTGCCCAAGTTGCGGTGCCGAAATCATTACAGATGAAACTACATCTGCTATGATTTGTTGCTACTGTCATAACCCTGTCGTGTTTTCTAAGCAACTTGAAGGGGAATTTAGACCTTCTAAAGTCATTCCGTTTAAACTCAGCCGGGACCGTGCCCAAGAAGCTTTCATGGCTTGGCGTAAAAAGAAAAAATTCTTACCTAATGATTTTTCATCACCTTCGCAACTAGAAAAAATGGCTGGTCTCTACATTCCTTATTGGCTTGTAGATTGTGATACCTCCGGTAACTTAAGCGCACGTGCCACAAGAAGTTCTTCTTGGATTTCTGGAGATTACCGTTATACCAAGACAGATGAATATGCTATTTATCGTGAAGCAAACATGGCGTTTAATCATATTGCTCATGATGCTTCAAGTAAAGCTGATGATCAGGTCATGGATAGTATTGGCCCTTTTAACTTTAACGAGCTAACGGACTACTCTCACTCATACCTTTCTGGTTTCTTAGCCGAAAAGTATGATGTAGATAAAGATGCTGTTTATCCTGAAATCAAAAAACGTGTTGAAAAAGCCGTTACGGTTACACTTCGTGAATCTATTCATGGTTATTCTAGTGTCATTGTCAACGGCTCACACGTACGACTTCATAAAACACGTTTTCATTACACATTAATGCCTGTATGGATGCTTACTTACCTTTATAAAGGGGAAACTTATATGTTTGCTATGAATGGGCAAACTGGTAAACTCTATGGGCGACTGCCCCTAGATAAAGCTAAGGTATTCAAATTCTCTGTCCTTATCTTCCTAATTACATTCATTGTTTGCTTTATAGGGGGGATATTCATATGAGAAAATCACGTAGCTTTTTAATCAATTTTTTCTGTTTATTATTATGTTTTACAATGTTTGTGCCTACTTTATTTGCAGCACAAACAACTAAAAAGACTAGTTCACAAAGGGTTTTTGATTATGCTTCTCTTTTAACAGGAGATGAAATTGAAGGTCTTGAAATCAAAATTAATGAAATCGAACAAACTTATAATCAAAATATTTATATCTTAACTACAGATGATGCTGAAGGCAAAGCTACTCAAGCCTATGCAGATGATTTCTTCGAGAACTTTGGTTTTGGACATAATGATAAGACAGGTGTTTTACTCCTCATTGATATGGATAATCGTCGCGTGCATATCTCTACTTCGGGCACAGATATTTCATATTTTACGGATGCACGTATTCAACTTGTTATTGATAAGTTTTATGATGAACTAAGAGCGGGTGAATACTATAACGTAGGTAAAATCTTCTTAAAACAAGTGGAAGCTATTGTTTCCAATCCTATACCTAGTACGACTACTGAAAAAACATCTCTTCCTAGAGCGCCACTTGCAATGGAAGATTATCTATTAAGAGGTGGAATTGCTACACTTATTGCATTTATAGTTTCTATGATTACTTACTTTGCAATTTGTCATAGCTATACACATCCACGATTTACACAACCTGTTATTGCACCAGATCGAAGTTCTGTGCATTATACAGATAAAAAAGATATGTTCGTGCATACACATACTACTAAAGTCCGCATTAGAGATGATTCCAATTCCGGTGGCGACGGATTTGGTGGTGGAAGCTCTACACATACCTCTAGTGGTGGTGGTACTTTTGGCGGTGGTGGGCGTGACTTTTAAAGTATCTTTAAGGTCGGGTGACAAAAAAAGATATCGACTAAGGTCCGTTGGTGATTGGGTGAGGTACTGGCTACACCTCACCCAATCACCAACTTTTAATCGATACCCTTTTTGGGCAACTTTGGCGAAGAGGTGGAAAAGAAAAGTTAACTCATTAACTTATTCCCTGGAGAAAGGTAGCCTTGCTACTTTATAAAAACTACTTTATAAAAAAAGCCTCACGAAATTATGAATAATTTCGTGAGGCTTTTTTTATTATGCTATTTTAAGGTTTGTTTTTTATAATGCCTTTGAAGCTGCGTGTTGGTGGGCTTTTTTGATGAGTTTTTTGTAGATTTCTACGATTTGTGGTTCGTTGCAGTGGGTTGCAATCTCATCTAGTGTGAGCCATTTGACACCACTATTTTCGGCTTCGTTGATGTGGAGCTGTTCGTTTTCATCTGCTATAAGGATGTAGGCTACTGAGAGGTGCATATGTGTTGGTACATAAGCGCCTTTTTTTACATGGCCCCATACTGGCAGGATATCAAGGCTTGCCATTTCTGGCATGAGTGGCTCGATATTTTGTACGCCAGTCTCTTCTCTTGCTTCTTTGAGTGCTACATAAAGTAAGTCATCATCTCCATCTGCATGCCCACCTGTCCATGCCCATGTTTGATATATATTATGATGTACCATAAGTACCTTGTCTAATGTTTTATTCATGATAAAACCTGAGCTTGTAAGGTGCCCTAACTCATTTTCTCTTAGCAGTATGTTATATGGGTAGTCCTTAATATATTGTAAGATAACTCTTTTCTCTGCTGCTTCTTGCTCATTTACAGGCTTATATGCTGTAATTTCATCAATATAGTTCATTTATTTTCCTCTTTCTTTGTTCCTAGCTCTGCGCATTATTTCATATTCTTAGCTACAGCTATGCCATTCTTCATTTTGTGCCAAGCCATTATTCTTCATAATATATTCCGTATTTTGTATGGCCTCATCAATGGAATTTAACTTGCCCTTTGCCTTACTGTTTTCTTTACGCCTTGATTCAAAGAAAAGAAAAGCCAAATTTTTAATGGGTAAAAGCCATAAGTCCAAATTATAGAGAGTAGTCCCTATATTTATGCAAGTAGCCTTCTTATTTTTACTCTTCTGCCTAATCTCACGAATAATTTCTAGTACTTCTGAGCTTGTTCCAACTTGTAGACGACCATTTTCATACATAATATTATATATCACCCTGTTCGCACTCCTTTATATAATACCCTTTACTTTATGTTTATGCATTAAGTCATTATTGTATAAGCTTTTATTATATAAATTTTTATTGTGCGAACTAATTTATTACTTAAATGATAGCTTGAATTTTTTATCCACTACTGTTATCTTACAGCTTCCACCATCTACTAATTGACCAAATAAAATTTCATCTACTAGAAGTGGTTTAAGTTCATCTTCAATAAGTCTTGCAATTTCTCTTGCACCAAACTCTGTGGAGATACCCTTTTCTGCAATATACGTGATACATTTTTTATCAAAGGTTAATTGGATATTCTTTTCTTTAAGAATTTCCTTAAATTTATTTAACTCTTTTTTCGCAATGAGCTTTGCCATTTCTTCATTAATATGATTAAAGACAACAACGCTACTTAATCTATTTCTAAACTCTGGTGTAAATACCTTTTTAACCTCATCTTGAATAGCTTCTCCTTCCATTGTTCTTTCACCAAAACCTACAAGTTTCTTACCAATTCTAGATGCACCTGCATTAGACGTCATAATTAAAATAACATTTCTAAAGTCCGCCTTTCTACCTTGGTTATCCGTAAGAGTTGCATAGTCCATGACTTGTAATAAGATATTAAAAATATCTTGATGTGCCTTTTCTATTTCATCTAAAAGTAATACACAATAAGGTGTTTTACGAATAGCATCCGTTAATAATCCGCCCTCTTCATAACCTACATACCCTGGTGGTGAACCAATAAGTTTGGAAGCTGTATGTTTCTCTGTGTATTCACTCATATCAAAACGAATTAGTTTAACACCTAACTCATTAGCTAAACATTTTGCAATCTCTGTTTTACCTACACCTGTTGGCCCTACAAACAGGAAGCTTGCCACTGGTTTATTGCCATCGCTAAGCCCTGCCCTAGATAGTTTAATAGATTTAACGATTTGCTTAATGGCCTGATTTTGACCGAAGATTTGCCCTTCAAGTACACCTTCAAGTTGTTTAAGTGCTGTTACTTCTTTCTTCTCTACTGTTTGTTTTGGAATATGACAAATCTTAGAAAGTGTTTCTTGAATCAGCTCTACATCAATGACCTTCTTCTTGCCTTTTTTATCTTTAACCGTATTACATGCTCCTGCCTCATCAATAAGGTCAATTGCCTTATCTGGCAAAAATCTATCATTAATGTATTGATGACTTAATTCTACTGCTGCCTTAATCGCTTCATCTGTATAAGTGACGCCATGATATTTTTCATAATGCACTTTAAGTCCATTTAAAATTTCTATCGTCTCTTCTACACTTGGTTCCTTCACTTCTATCGTCTGAAATCTTCGTACTAGGCCTTTATCCTTCTCAAAGTACTTTTTATATTCTTCATAGGTTGTCGCACCAATGAACTTAATATGCCCATCTGTTAAATAAGGTTTTAAAAGATTAGATGCATCTAAAGAGCCTGCTCCTAATGCACCTGCTCCTACAATATTATGAATCTCATCAATATAAACAATTGGCTTATCTAACTTTTTAATAGTATCTAATATTTTTTTAAGACGTTTTTCAAAATCCCCACGATATTGTGTGCCTGCAAGAACACTTCCTAAATCCAATTCAAAGATTTGTGCACCCTTTAATAAATCTGGTACCTTTCCTTCATTAATGCGCTTTGCAAGCCCTAATGTGAGTTTAGTTTTACCTACACCAGGTTCACCTACATGAATAGGATTATTCTTTTGTTTTCTGCACAACACTTGAATCGTACGAATGATTAAATCTTCACGCCCTACCAATGGTTCATCCGTTTTCTCTGCTTCTTCATTTAAGTTTCTTATATATTCTTCAAAGCCTGATGGCATTGCATCTTCTTCATCTTCTTCAGCTTCTTCTTCCGCATATTCTGCTGCAGTAGATTTAGTTAACTCACCTTTACTATTTTTAACGAGGCTTAAACTATGTTCTTTTTCCTCTTCTTCTAAATGACAAAGGTCAAAAAGTAAGTCCCTTTTCGTTACACCTTGTTCTAAAATATAATAAACCCCATAGCTTTCTGGTAAATCCATAATAGCTGCTAATAAGTGATCAAATTCAATCTGATTCTTACCACTATTAATCACTTGTTCTGTAGCTCTTAAAAGGGCTTGCTGTAAACTAAAGCTCTCCACAGGGTCTACATGTTCTACTTTATCCATATTTTCGTCTAAATAAGCTGCTATATTGTTTCGAAGTACATTTATATCCCCACCACAACTCTCAAAAGCTTCTTTAAAAATCTTTTGACCACACATTACCAAAATAATATGTTCAGGTGTAATGTATTCGTGCCCCAATTTAGCTGCTAATTCATTAGCCTGGGCAATAATTTTGCCCACTAATGCTGATATATACATATTTACACCTCTTCTACACTAAGTTTAAATGGAAAACCTTCTTCCTTTGCCCACGCCATAGCTGTTCCAGCTTTAGTCATGGCAATATCATATGAGTAAATTCCCGCTACGCCGCTACCATTCTTGTGAACCTCTAGCATAATCTTATTAGCTTCCTCAATCTTCTTATTAAAAATTTGTGTTAATACTTCTACCACGAATTCCATTGTTGTATAGTCATCATTATGCATCACTACCTTGTATTGTTTAGGCTTCTTCACTTTAGCTTTACTTTTCTGACTTACTACATGTTTTGGTTCCATATTCATTCCTTCCTTACTACTTACATTCTACTCTCATTTTATCACAAAACACAAAAAAATGGGCATCATGAACCTAGTTCCCTAGTATTTCATAACACCCATCTTAAACCATTATACTTAGCACATTCTCTATTTTCTTCTACTCTTGAATTAACTCATTCTCTATTTTTTTGCTCTTCAATTAACTCATTACTTTTTCTTTTTATATCTAATGTATAAAAAACCTAGCTGAGACAGTGGGGTACCGCTAGTCTACCTTCGAGCGCTCGGTTTATCGCGCTGTAATCTGATGCTGGTCTTAGTGAAGCGATTTAAAGCGTTTTTAGGTGGAGCGTCCAAACGAAGTGTGTTTTCCACCGTTGCTTTGAATCACAAACTTAGAGCAGCACAGATTGCGGAGAGTGTAGCTAGCAGTGCCACACTGTCTCAGCGGCCCTTTTTATGACACCGTTAAATGTACATATTTTTCTTTAGTTCGATTGTTACGTAGCCGCCTTCTATTGTTACCTTCGCCTCATCTACCATCATGCCTATGAGTAATAGTTGGCTTGTTTCACCTGGATCCCCTGAACCTGCTAGTTCCCAGTATATATCCTCGATACCTTCATTTTTTTGTTTTTGTAAAGATTTTTCCATTCCCTCTAACTTATGGGCACAATTGTCACTATAATTAGACCTAAACGAAATAATAGCTTGGTTTTCTACTTTCTTTATGTTGGAGCTTATATCATTCCCACCTATTCCAAAAAAGAATATAGTTAGCTCTTCCACAATTTTAGCTATTTTTTTTTCGTCATGTAGCATATCTGTCATCTCCTAATATCACCACTGGTGAACTTTTTCATAAAACTTTCCAATAATGGTATCATTATTATAGCAACAAATCCTGCTGCAAATCCATTATTATATAAATTTAATCCTAAATACATTTGAGTCGTCGATGTCACTATAGAAGTATGCAGTATGCCTGCAATGATTCCTGCAACAAGTCCAAATTGCCCTGCAATCGGCGCTAAACTTGAACTAAATAATGCTGCTAATTGAATAGATGGCATTGCTGGTGTGAAAATTTTTATCTGAGCGGCAATATATACACCTAGCATACATGGTATAAAGTTTTTCATATGTACCCCGAAGGCTCCAAATCCAAATACCGTAAGAATACCACCTACTACTGGCCCTGATAAGTCGCCACCTATTAGTAATATATAAGTTAAACCAACGCTACCTACCGCTGCCATATTCATTAGTGTATTGCCTATACCATCCATTAGAATAAAATCCGCAACCGCACGCCCTGGGTGACGATGGATTTTTAACATACTCTTAATTTGTCCTTTGTTAATCCATGCCCCATAGCAAAAAGTACTTATAAAATATCCATATAATACTAATACAAGCCATACTGGTCTACCTTCTTTCCAGATAAACACGGATTCACTCTCTAGTCCAAAAGCCTTTAAAATGCTCACAATTGCAAACCCGAGTATTCCTGCCGAAAAGCCTACATTAAATAAACTGTAACCCATATGCATGGATGCCGTATGCATAGATAATGACGGCAATATAAATCCAATTAATATACCTATTAATATTGCAAACACCATATTAACAGCAGTAGAAAATGGTAATAAATATACTATTTCTGTTACTAGGGGGGCTAAACATGTTCCAAATAATCCTGTATATACATATCTGCGTACACTTACACCTTGCATTCTGGCATAAAGCATTGTCCCTATTAAAATAGGGATAACATTAATTGGATTTTTACCAAATAACCCAAAGCCTGCATTAATAAAGAATACGGCCAGTGTTAACCCTGTAATTGGTACATTTAACTTACACATAATAACAGCTACAGCTATCATCATAAGAGCACCGTTAAAAAATGCCGCACCATAGTTTGTTAACTCAAAATAATCCGTTATAAGTGCATCCCTTGAAATAATAATTTGCTTCATACCTTCAAAAATCTCTATAGGTGAATTGACGCAAAATGCTAATCCTATAAAAAATATAATCGTTATTATAAAAAACCTCTTTAATTGCTGTTGTTCTAATTCATTTACTATCTTGTCACTCATCGGTCACTTCCTTTCCTATTATATCGCCCTTTCATTTTACTTGAGACGCTAGCCTTTATGCAAGTTTTCATACCTCTTCTATAAAAAACAGGTATCATTTGCATTAATAGTTCTGTAAATGATACCCGTTTATATTTTATTTTTTTACTGTCGTATACTTTGATAAGTAGTCTATCAGTTTAGGTAAATCCTCTTTTTGAATTTGATTTTTATAAAAATTTACACCTGAATAACGCCCACTATAAATAATAATTGTATGCTTCTTAATGTCTACATCTGTAATACTGCTTTTTCGAATATTTACCTGCCTACCTAACCTCTTAATAATAAACTCACTATCTGTAATCTCAATTTCTCTTACCCATAAGCAGGTTAAATAAAATACAAGCCATAAAATGAGTACGGTAAGTACTCTTTGCCATGCACCTGCCCATATACTTGCAATTACCATTATTGCACTAAATCCTAACACTATTTTTCCTTCACCATTACCTCTAACTTTCATGAGTGTATTGCCCCTTTCTCTCTCTATGGGTTTCTCTTAATCTTAAGCCTTACAATGATTTATTGATTGTTTTGTATTTTTAGTATACCATAAATATATTTAAATTTTATGAATTTGTTATATTTATTTTTCAAATCCTTTTATATAATCTTTTAATATCATAAAAGGGTATGTTATGAAATCGATTAAAACGTCTCATCACATACCCCTTTATACTCTATATTATAAGCTTTTATAAAGCTGCTGTATAATCTTCAATAAATCCTTGTCCTAATACTTCACGTACATCTGCAATTGTTACAAAGGCATTTTCATCAATTTCTCTAATGAGGTCACGAAGTCTTGTAATCTCTTTTTGTGAAACAACTACGAATAGCATTTCTTTATCTGCCCCTGTATATTTTCCATTTGCCTTAATTCCTGTTACGCCTCTAGGGATTTTTTCCATTATTTCTTGGGCAATAATATTATTTTTGTCTGACATAATAAATACTGCTTTTGCATAGTTTACACCTTCAAGTACATTTGTAATGACCTTAGATGTAATGTAAACAGAAATAATCGCATACATTGCCTTATTAGAGCCAAATACTAAAAGTCCTAATAAAATAATTAAACTATCAATTCCAAGCATAACTTTTGCAATAGGGAATTTAGGATTAATAAAACGGATAATTGCTGCAAGCATATCTGTTCCACCTGTTGTAGCGCCTGCGCGAAGTACAGTTCCTACACCTAAACCTAAGATAACCCCTCCAAATACACCACCTAAAAGTAAATCACCATTTACATTAAAGATATTTGGAATAAACTCTGTATACCATAATGCGCAGCTTAATAAAATAACTGACCATAATGATTTCTTAGCAAATTCAAAGCCACGCTGTTTAATACTAATTACAAATAACGGTACATTAAGCACAAAGTTTGTCACCCATAATGGAATTTCAAATCCAAGTAATTGCAATGAAACCGTCTTTACAATAATTGTAATCCCTGAAATACCACCAGTTACAAGTCCTAGTGGTGAAGTAAACCAGTTAATCCCTAAGGCTAAAATTGTTACGCCTAAAAGAATCATTAAAAATTCATTTTTTTTAATCAATAATCTCTTCATTTCTTCTCCTTACTTTATTTTGTCATACGTTCTAGTGATTTTTGACAAAAAGAAAAAGCTGTTATTATTATAATCAGCTTTCCCCCTTTTATTTCATTTCATTATAACGCATTTGGAAGACTTTGTATATCTAGCTTAATATATCCCTCTTCTTTTATAATATTTAATTTTTTCCCTGATAAATCTACTTCAAAGTTTACAAAGCTTGAAAATAAATCTACATCACGTAAAACATGAATAGTAATCCAATCATTACAAGGCGTTGTCCTCACCAAAATAGCTCTAGATAATGGAAACTGAAAACGTGACATTCCAGGAATACGCAGCTCCATATTTACTGGATAAAAATCTGTTTCAATAAAATAATCTTTATCCCCTTCTCTTTCTATAATACGATATTCTAAGTTCGTTGTTATTTTATCAGTGTTCATCTAATCCTCCTTTTATAGAGACTTTTTTAATAATTTTTATTAAAAAATATACGCTCCTTATAAGTCCATAAATTTAAGTATTTCCTAGGCTTTATATACTATTTCTCTGACTATTTGACATTATTTTACTCTTGTTACAATGCTATCAATTCTTGAGAAAGCTTATCTTATCCCCTATAATGAGTATAACATTTTTCCCCAGAAATAGCCGCTCTTTATAGGGGGCATCAGTTTCAAAACTTAAAAACGGTTAATCTTATATGTCCGTTATTATTAAATACTTAGGAGACTTAACTATGGAAAGTTTATTAATGGAAGCAGAACGCTGCTTAAAATGTAAAAAACCAAGATGTAAACAACATTGTCCTATTGCAACACCTATTCCTGACGTAATTACACTTTTTCAGGAAAACAAACTGCACGAAGCTGGACAAATGCTTTTTAATAATAATCCTCTTTCTGCAATTTGTGCCATTGTCTGTCCTCATGAGGATCAATGCAAAGGTTACTGTATCAAAGGCATCAAAGGTGAACCTGTAAGCTTCTGTGATATTGAGCGTTACATCTCATCTCAATATCTTGAAGAACTTACAATTGAAAAAGCACCTAATAATAATCGTAAAATTGCCATCGTAGGTTCCGGTCCTGCGGGAATTACTGCAGCCATCCTTTTGGCTCAAAAGGGTTATAATATTACAATGTTTGAACTACGTGACCGCATCGGCGGTGTACTTACTTATGGTATCCCTGAATTTAGATTACCTAGAAGCATTGTAAACAACTTAGAAAATAAACTACTTCAATTAGGTGTTAATATTAAACCAAATACTCTTGTAGGACCTGTCATTACTTTAGATAAACTACTTTTCGATGGTTATGATGCAATCTTTATTGGGACAGGTGTATGGAATCCTAAAACCCTTAATATTAAAGGTGAAACTTTAGGTCATTCTCATTATGCTATCGATTATCTTAAAAATCCTTCAAGCTATAAACTTGGTGAACGTGTTTGCGTTATCGGTGCAGGTAATGTCGCAATGGATGCTGCTAGAAGTGCCAAATATTATGGTTCAAAAGATGTAACTATCTGTTATCGCCGCGGCGAAGAAGATATGACTGCTACAAAAGTTGAAATCGGAGAAACTAAAGAAGACGGTGTTATTTTTGACCTCTATAAAAGCCCTGTAGAAATTACTGATGAAGGCGTTATCTTCGTAACTACTCAAAAAGTTACAAAAGAAGATGGGTCAGTCTCTCTTGAAACCATTCCAGGTTCAGAGCAGCTCTTCCCATGTGACTCAGTCATCATCGCCGTAAGCCAAGTGCCACAAAGCAATATCGTTGCAACAAGTCCAACACTTGAAACTAAATTTGGACTTCTTGTAACAGATGAAAAAGGTCACACAACTAAACAAGGTGTATTCGCCTGTGGTGACGTTGTAAGTGGCGCTAAAACAGTAATCGACGCTGTAGTAGCTGCAAAACTCGTTGCCGAAAGCATCGACGAATACTGCAACGCCTTACCACATAGCCAAGACTAATGTTATAAAAATCCGTAGCCACACAGGCTATGGATTTTTTATAGTTTTTACCTATTTCAAAAGATACTTATGCAGTAACGCCTCTAGTTTGCAACTATCTAGTTAACCTACTGATACATCAAACAATCTATCTCCTAATCCTTTGGCCCCACTCACACCCTAAAGTTAGTACAAAAGTGCTGCTGCCACCACGCTCAACTCCGGTTGGTGTGGATAAGATAGATATATAGTTTTATCTCGACTTCGACCGCAGGGAGGGAGAAGGAAAACTATATATCTATCTTATCCATGCCGCCCACACAAAAAAGGCGGTAGCACTTTCGTACCACCACCTCTTTTATCTTTTATTTCGGAGACTATCTCCGGCACCATTTGTTCCAGAACTCATTGTGTTTTTAAATCCACTGCTAGAATTACGTGCTTCTTTTTCATTATCAAGCTCACTTTGAATCTTAGCGTCTAAGGTATTATGCTTTGACATACTGGTTACTCCTTTTGCATTCAAGAATCTACATTAAAAGTATTCCCCTTTTTATTTCGCTCTATGTACGCAAAATTTATAAGCTCCAGTCACCAATCATAATTTTAAATATGATCTAACATAACTCACCTAAGATTTAAACACGCTCTTTTTTATTGTTCTTTGCTTAGTTTAATGAATTCTTCGATATCCTCAGCTACGATTGCTAAAGAATTTCTCCAGAATTCAGGTTTTGTTACCTCAATGCCAACTGTTCTTGTAACATCAGCAATTTTAAGTTTACCTGTTACTGAAAGCAGTTTTTTATAATCTTTTACAAAGTCTTGGCCTTTTTTAAGGTACTCTGCATATAAACCTTTTGCAAATAGTAAACCAAATGCATATGGGAAGTTATAGAAGTTTGCATCTGCATAGTAGTAATGAGATTTCCATGTCCACATATATGGATGTAAGTAGTTTGGATCTAAACCATCGCCATAAGCTTCTCTTTGTGCATCTAACATAAGGTTTTTGATTTCTTCAACTGTAAGTGGACTATCTTTTCTATGTTCAAATACAGCTGTTTCAAATAAATATCTTGAATAAATATCTACGATAACTTGTGTAGCATCACTAATTTCTGTTTCTAAGATAGCAAGTGCTTCTTCTCTTGAACCTTCTTTAATGGCTGCTTTTTTTACAATTGTTTCGCAGAAGTTAGATGCTGTTTCAGCAAGAGGCATTGGATAACTTGTATTTAAGATACTTTCATTATTTAAACAATCTCCATGGAAACCATGACCTAATTCATGTGCCATAGTAATCGTGTCACCGAAATTATTACCATAGTTTAATAAGAATCTACTCTCACCAATGCTACGAATATTGCAGCAGAATGCACCACCTACTTTACCTTCTTTAGGAAGTACATCAATCCAATGATTATCAAAAGCTGTTCTTGCATAATCACCTAAGCTCTCATCAAATGTTCTAAATTGCTTTTCTACGAAAGCCTTACCTTGTTCATAATCATATTTCATTTCTTTTTCAACAACTGGTGCATACATTTCATAGAATGGTAAACCATTGCTATAACCTAAGATTTCTGCTTTTCTTCTAAGATATTTTCTAAAGATAGGCATACTTTCTTTCATCGCTTCAATCATAGCATCTAATGTTGCTCTATCCATACGTGATTCTTCTAAAGTCATAGCAAGTGGTGACTCATATCCTCTAAGTTCCGCCACTGTAAGTACTTCACCTTTAATGCCATTAAGTGCTGCGGCAATACCATCTTCTATTTTTGTGTATGATGCAATTTCTGCCTCATATGCACGTTTTCTTAACTCTTTATCTGAATCATATGCCATGTTAAGTACAACAGTAAGTGGTAAAGATTCCATTTTTCCATTTATCTCAATGTCTACTTTATGGTTGGCAATAAGTAAGTTTTTATAGTTAACCCATGCTGTAGAACCTGTATTTTTAAGTTTTGCAAGCATTGCTTCTTCTTTTTCACTAAGTAAATGTTTATTTTGTTCAACTTTTTCTTTAAGGTAGAAATCAAACTCTTTTAAGCGATCTGATGCTGCAATGATGCCATCTAAATCTTTGATTTCACTAATCCAGTTACTCATACGTGTTTCTGCTTCTGCAGTTTCACTGAACTTTTGATCAATGATTGCTTCGTATTTTGTGCCTTCTTCATCTTTTGCATTAACACTTGTTGTAAGAGATGCAAATACGCCAAGCTTTTCAAATGTCATTGCCAGTTCTTCACTAAGAGTAATGTAGTTCTCTAGTTTAGTCCCTTCATCTTCATGATTAGCTGTTACCTCTACGCTCATTGTATTTAATCTGTGAATTAATTTATCTAATCTTACTAAATCATTTTGGAAGTCTGGCCCTGAAAATGATTCATATAATCTTCTTAAGTCCCAATTCAAATCCATCTTTATATCCTCGTCTTTCTTTTTAGTCTTCATTTATCAAGTATTTTATCACAAAATTACCTTAACTTATATATTTTTAAAATAAATTATGTTTTCTTTTTAAGATTTACTCACCAAAAAAGGGGCCTTGCGCCTATAATGCCCAGCCCCTTACTATAGTTTTATTTTGTCTAACTACTCCTGTACTTTCTTTAAGACAACAAATACATAGCTATCTTCTGCATTAATGCGGTAAACACCTATACCCTTTAGTGCATGTACACCTATATATGCCAAATCTCTTGCTACGATTTCTTCACAGTCAAAACCTTCTTTCTCAAAGATTTCATATCCTGTAGTATCGGCTAACTTTTTAAGTTCTTTCGCCTCATCACGAATTTCTTTTGAAAGATTTTCATTTGCCCAAGCCCATACCCATACTTTCTCTGTATAGTCCCATGAACCTATACATGCAATATCAAAAGTAAGTGACTCACCTGCTTCATTTTTAAATTCTAATGATTTTTCTTTTTGATGAAAAACATATTTTGTATATGCCTTTAGATTATACTTCTCTATAAGTTCTTTCTGTTTTTCATGGACTTCATTACAACATTCATTTAAAAATCCTTCAAATTCTTTTTCTGTCATCTTGTACTCCTTTATTTCACTAGTCTATTCTTAAATTTTCTATTAGTTATCTACATAGATTTCACATTTATAAATTTTAGTTATTCATAATCTTTAGCAATGTGAACTCATTTGGAGAAACTAATTTACCCAAATGTATACTTCAAGGTTTTAGTTTGTTTCTCTATAGATTTCATATTTATACCTATACTATTATACACCTTTCTAGCTTGTCCGACATTAAACTAAATTATCAGTATATTTTATAAGTTTTTATTATATTTTTACATCTTTTTTGTCTATTTTACTTAAATATTTTATTATATATTGTTTTTACTAATTTTAATTAGTACAATAAAATAACTATGGGATACTAATAAAGTAGAGGTGATTATTAAAATGGATAAAAAATTAAGAGTAGGTATCGTTGGCGGTACTGGTATGGTAGGACAACGTTTTATAACATTACTTGAGAACCATCCGTTCTTTGAGGTTAAAGTAATTGCTGCAAGTAGTCGTTCTGCTGGTCAAGTTTATGAAAAAGCGGTTGAAGGTAGATGGAAAATGGCTACTCCAATCCCTGAAAACGTGAAAAATATGATCGTTATGGATGCTGCAAAAGTGGAAGAAGTAGCTTCTCAAGTTGACTTCGTATTCTGTGCAGTAGATATGAAAAAGGATGAAATCAAAGCGCTTGAAGAAGCTTATGCAAAAACAGAAACTCCAGTTGTATCTAACAACTCAGCGCATAGATGGACTCCTGATGTACCAATGGTTGTTCCAGAAATCAATGATAGTCACTTAGAAGTTATTGCAGCACAAAGAAAACGTCTTGGTACTACAAGAGGTTTCATCGCTGTAAAACCAAACTGTTCTATCCAAAGCTATGTACCAATGCTTTCTGCATTATTAGAATATGAACCAACAACAGTTGTAGCTTCTACTTACCAAGCTATTTCTGGTGCAGGTAAAACATTCAAAGAATGGCCAGAAATGATGGATAATGTTATTCCTTATATCGGCGGAGAAGAAGAAAAAAGTGAACAAGAACCACTTCGTATTTGGGGACGCGTAGAAGATGGTCAAATCGTTAAAGCTGATGGCCCAGTTATTACAACACAATGTATTCGTGTACCTGTTTTAGATGGTCACCTTGCTACAGTATTCGTTTCTTTCAAAAAGAAACCAACTAAAGAACAAATTCTTGAAGCTTGGAAAAACTATAGTGGTAAACCACAAGCATTAAATCTTCCAAGTGCACCAAAACAATTCATTCATTACTTCGAAGAAGATAACAGACCACAAACTCATTTAGACCGTAACACAGAAGGCGGCATGGCTGTATGCGTTGGTCGCCTTAGAGAAGATACTGTTTACGATTACAAATTTGTAGGTCTTTCTCATAATACATTAAGAGGTGCAGCTGGTGGCGCTGTACTTATCGCAGAATTACTTACAGCTGAAGGTTACATCACAGCTAAATAAATAACTTCGGATTTTCTAAAGGTGTTGGCAACCGTATATGAGGGCCAAGGCTGGTATGGATAAGTGAGAGAGCTAAGTCTCCTTAGCCCTCACTTCGCTGTAAGCCTAGATAAACCTAGTTCTCTCACTTATCCACACCGAATTAGGTTTGGAACGGTTGCAAGTACTGGCACCCTTAGGTAATTCCTACGTAACGGATTAATGAAATGGTTCTATTACATATATTTACATATATTGTAGTAGGGCCATTTTTACTTTATCTTCTTGTTCGAACAAGACACATCCTCCTGGATGAGGTTGGGTGAGTAGATTGCTTTGTTGAAGTTTCTTAAATAATGGTGACTGCAAAGCTTGTCTTAAGGTAATATCTTTTAGATTTGTATCTGAGTAAGGTGAGAAAGGACATGGCTCGGCCCCACCTTGCGCATTGATATGAAAGAATCCCCTTCCTGCTGCTAGACAACCTCCGGATAATTTTTCATCTCCTGGAAAAGAAATAAAAAGCATATCCTCATTGTTACGTCGTAGTTCCTTTAAACGATGAATTAAATAAAATCTTTCAATCTCTGTAGTTGCTAGATTTCGTGTTTCTACAGTAACTGGTGCATACTCTACATAAAAAACTATTTTGCATCCTTGTGATTGTAAATTACTAAGAAATCTATCTGATGTTACATTATAAATATTCTCTGTTGTAACTGTCACAGATACACCATATAAAATTTTCTTTTCATGTAGTTTTGCCATCGTAGCTATTAGTTGTTCGTAAACGCCTTCCCCTCTTCTATGATTAGTCTGATCCTTTTCTCCTTCTATGCTTAAAATAGGAATAAGGTTCCTATTTTTTTCAAATACGCTCAAATTTTCTTCATTCATTAATGTCCCATTAGTAAATACAGGAAATAAAACTTCTGGTATAGCTCCCGCCTTTTCAAGTACTTCCATTCTAAGCATTGGCTCTCCACCTGCTAATAAAATAAAACCTACACCCATTTCTTTTGCTTCATTAAATATATCCTGCCACTTTTCATCACTTAATTGCTGTATCTCACAGCTTCCACTGTTCGCTTGCTTTGCCCTCGCATAGCATCCTAAACATTGTAAGTTACAACTACTCGTAATACTCGCAATTAAAAATGGTGGTATATGCTCACCTTTTTGCTCAGCTTCTTTTCTTAATTTGCTTGCCTTCTTACTAGCTAATGCATACTTTGCCATAAATATACTTTCCTTTGGATTTGATACAGATGCCCTTATCGCCTGTTTTATAATATTTTCTACCCCATTATTTAAATATTTTTCTAATGACTTTTCACCTGACATCTCATTTTTCATATGCACTTCTCCCCCTTCATCTTAATATAAACTTTTACTTTATCATTCTATGTTGCTATACATCTCTTTTAATCGTATTTTTACTTCAAAATGTCTCTTATTTTTTTTATTAGTCTAAATGAATAAAAAAGATTGTATGTCCCTTACTTTCTATGAACATTACAATCTTTTTTTATATAACCTATTTGATTAATACTGTTATTTTACTAATAACGCTTTTCATTTATCGCCACATTATGTAATTTATTACCTATATATGTTTCTTTATTCTACCTCATAACCGGAAGTTAGCTCCGTTAGCTGATCTATAAATGCCTGACTATCTACCGGAAGCCACATGCCATCTTGTTTAGTGAACTCTATCACTATTGATTTCTCCTCTGTACTTATCTCTGCAGACTCATAGGCTGCAATAATCTCTTCTATGTAAATATTGATATATCGCTGCATAAAAGCATCCTCATCCTCAAATTCTTCTTCTGACACTCTTTCTTCCAATGTATTACCGGCAGCTTCATAAATAGCCTGTTCATCAAAGTAAGTCGTCTTTAATTCTACCTGTGCCTTATCTTTTTCCTTGGAAATGATTTGAGTCTGTGCTGTTAATTTTTTCTCTAATTCCCTTCTTGCATTAATAGTGTTTTCTATTTCATTTACACCAATTGCTATCTTATAATCACATGCTATTCCCCATAAACTCTCTTGTAATTCCTTCTCAAAGCCTTCAATACCACTATCTATCAATTTTGTTGCTTCTTCTTGTGTCAGTCCTAATTTATCTATATCTGTCATGTCCTCCTGTATATAAAACTGATACAAAATCTGTGCCATCTCATCTGGTTCTACTGGTTTATCGCAAGCTACAAGTAACATACAGCAAGTAAATATTAATATAAGTATTACTCTATTCAGTGTTTTCATATATTCCCCCATTATTTTTCAGAATTATTTTTAAATTTATGCTATCATATAGCTTATTTTTAGTCAACGACATGTAAAATTCTAATTTACCTCTCATCTGAATATATTTACATTAGAGTTTACTTAAATATATTTCTGAGGTGTCTCATGAATATGGATTTCAAAAATCTAGTTTTCTCCGGTGGTGGTGTTCTAGGAATAGCCTATTTAGGACTATTAGATTCCTTATATCAGCGTAATCTCATGGATGGCATCAAACGCGTAGCTGGTACCTCCGCCGGAGCTATTACAGCCTGTTTAACTAGCTTCAATCTTCCCTTTCCAGAACTAAAGGCCATGGTAAATTCATTAGATTATACAAACATTCCCGCTAAAGATAGTGCTGCTATGCCTAGGCTTTCCTCTCCTTTCTTAAAGGCTGAATTTGAACGCCTTTTCGATAACTTCGATTGTGTTTATCGTCTTATTAAACAATTTGGTTGGTACTCCTCTAACTACTTCTACAATTGGATTAAATCTCAGATTGCAACACAATTTGATGCCACGCAAAAATCTCCACCTTATACCTTTGCTGACTTTCAAGACCCATATCTTCATAAAGATCGCCGTCCCTTCAAAGATTTATATATGATTGGTACTGATGTAACAAATGGCACCTCTTCTGTCTTTTCTTATGATAGCACCCCTAATATGGAAGTTGCAGAGGCTGTCCGCATTTCCATGTCTATTCCACTCTTCTTTGAGGCTGTCAGAACCAATGGCGAAGCCGCCTCACCTAGAACTTCTCCTCGTATTTATTCAGATGGCGGACTACTTTATACTTACCCCATTAATCTTTTTGATAAAGAGGATGCGCTCACTCATACTCTAGGAAGCTTAATTCAAAGTGAGCGTCCACCCACGCCTATTAATAATATTGTAGATTTTATTGCCAGTATTATTTCCTGTGCGACTTCCATTCAATATAATATCTATAAATCCAATCCAGACCACCTTGCCCGTACCATTGAAATTAATACAGGTGAAGTTTCTACCATGGACTTTAATATTAAAACAGACGACGATACCTACAACTACCTCTACAATCAAGGTTACACTGCTGCCGAAAACTTCTTCAATAATTACCTACAACAATAATTCATCCTAAAGAAGGTGGCTCACGCCACATTCTTTAGAGTAGCAAAGTTAAAAATCGAACTTCCTACTCTAAAAAAGCGGCGGCACTCAGTGCCACCGCTTTTTATCTTAATGTATTTCTTAACTTATCAAAGAATGAACTTTCAAAGATAATGCTATTTAAACTATATAATGTTCCTAATAAAAATCCTTGTGGTAAATCACCTAATCCTACAAATGTTGCTACAAAGATAAGAATCATTCCCACGCCTAAAAAGATACCGTATTCCCATACTTTTTTATTCTTCATATCACGTGTTTTCTTCTGTAGCGACTCGAACCAAGTCACACCATTTCGCTGTAACCCTTCACCTAAGAAAGCAAAAGAAACACCACCAATTACCATGCCTATTAATAAACTAAGCACCTCGCCTCACCTATCTCTCTACTGTAATTTTTCTAGCCTTTTACAAATTAGTTTTATGTATTTAATAAAAGGCGTAGCTTACCCTACGCCTTTCATTTATTTTATATAACTCACTTATTATTATTTAGAAAGCTCTGCAACAATTGCTGCTACTTCCGCTTCTACATCTTCAAGGTTAACAAGTTTTTTGATGCTCTTATCACGAGTTACGATTTCTACTTTACCTTCTTTAAGGTTCTTCTCACCAACTACAACCCTTACTGGAATACCAAGTAAATCTGCATCAGCGAATTGTACGCCAGCCCCCACGTTTCTATCGTCCATGATGACTTCAAATTTGCCGTTAAGTTTGTTGTAGATATCAAATCCTACTGAATCCATATCTGTTTTTTTGCTCTTAAGTACGCAAATGTGTACTTGCCATGGTGCTACTGACATTGGCCAGATTGGACCCCATTCATCATGACGCGCTTCAATAATACATGCAAGAAGTCTACCTACACCAATACCATAGCATCCCATAATAGGTGTTTTAGCTTTACCATCACTATCGATGTATGTCATTCCCATACTTTCTGAGTATCTTGTACCAAGTTGGAAGATGTTACCTACTTCAACCCCACGTTTAAATTGAAGTTTACCATGACAACATGGACATTCTTGACCTTCAAGTACCTCAGCTACATCGAAGTACTCTGCATCTTTGATATCTCTAGACATACTAATACCTTTGATGTGGTAGTCTACTTTATTGCCACCTACTACAAGGTTTTTCTCATTTCTAAGTGATTCATCGAAGATAACTTTTGCACCTTGTGCATCTAAGTTATATGGTCCCATGAATCCGAAGCAAAGGTTAGGGGTCTCTTCATATCTTTCAAATGGTGTCACTTCAGCTTTAACTACTTTTTGAAGTTTAGCTTCATTTACTTGAAGGTCTCCTCTGATGAATACAATAAGAGGTTCTTTGTGTCCTTCCATTTCAAACACACATGCTTTTAATGTTTGATCTGGTGTTACACCTACGAATTTAGCTACATCTTCGATTGTTTTGCAATCTGGTGTATGCACTTCTTCAATTTCACCTTCTACAGTTGTTGCTACTGGTAATTTACCTGTTGCAACTTCCATGTTTGATTGATAGTCACAGCTATCACAGATGATGATTGTATCTTCACCAATATCTGTAAGAAGCATGAATTCGTGAGCCACTTTACCACCCATCATACCTGTATCAGATTTTACGCAAACAACTTCTGGCACACCAGCTCTAGCAAAGATTCTGTTGTATGCTTCTAAACATTGATCATAGTATTGTTCTAAGTCTTCTTGAGATGTGTGGAATGAATAAGCATCTTTCATTGTGAACTCACGTACACGGATAAGACCACCTCTAGCTCTTGGTTCATCTCTAAATTTAGTTTGGATTTGGTAAATCATGAATGGATAGTCATTGTATGATTTAGCTTCTGTTCTTGCTAAATGTACAGCAGCTTCTTCATGTGTCATCCCAAGAACCATATCTTTACCAGCGCGGTCTTTGAAACGTACAAGTTCGCTACCTACAGCATCAAAACGTCCAGATTCTTTCCAAAGATCTCCTGGAAGTGCTACTGGGAAGAGAACTTCTTGCCCATCAATTGCATCCATTTCTTGACGGATGATGTTTTCAATTTTTGCTGTAATTCTTTTTGCTGGTGGTAATAAAGAGTAAATACCATTAGTTACTTGTCTTACATATCCACCTCTTAATAAATAAATATGGCTAATACTAGTTGCTTCGCCTGGTTTTTCCTTAAATCTCTCGCCTAAAAGCTTGCTCATTAACATAATTTGGCTCATCCTTTTCTTTAGTATATTTTATTTTAAACTTATAATAAAAAACTTAATCAATTTTTCTACTGAATCTAAAAAAGCCCCCATGCAAATAAATTGCATAGGGGCCATATTTCATCGGCGGTACCACCCTAATTAATACAGCTACCTTAAGTTCCTTCAACGTTTGCTAGTCCCACTATATGTCAAAGCTTTCACGTTCATATAAGGCCACTTATTAGACATATATCTTATAAACGCCTACTCTTAAACTTAAGTTATTGTACTATCTCGGATCTCTTATAACGGTGAGATACCGCTACGCTTATGAATTCACGTAGTGCTTAGAGCTTGGACAATATGAAATGCTTCTAGAAATCTTTCACCCGGTGGATTTCCTCTCTTTCAAAAGCATGTGCTTCACATTGATTTCTCATCATCGCCATTTTAATCAGTATTAAAATTTGTACTCAAAATCTTTATTTAATCTTTTAGAAAATATTATCTAATAATATTCCTATTATTAAGCATAGTCAAATCCCATATCCTTGTCAAGTAGGCAACTTATTTTATAATTTCATTTGACTATTTTAACGCTAAGACCTATACTAATTCTAGATTTTCTATTTAATTATGTATTCTAATTTAAATTCAGCAAATTTCATTTCAATTTGTTGAACGTATTTTAAGATATATATTTAATTAAATCTAACCGAATAGCTAGGGGAGCTTTTAAGCTGAGAGTGCATGCGGTGCAGACCCTTAATACTTGCTTACAGATAATGCTGCTGCAAGAAAGCGAATGTATATAATTATTATAGAAGGTGTTTTTCACTTTCTTTTAAGCTACACATTCGTGTAGCTTTTTTTATACTTTTAGCTTCCTAGCCAAATTTAAATTTATGGAGGTTTAAAAAATGAATAGTCTTTCTGACATTCTTGCTAAACTTGGTAAAATTTCGCCCTTAGTTTGGCTCATTATTGCTATTATTTTAGTAGGTTCAGTTGTAGGTCTTATCATCCTGAAATCTAGATCAAACCATGTCTCTACTTCTTCAACACTTCGTACAAAGCAACTTGTTTATGGTGGTATGTGCATCGCACTTTCTTTCGTGCTTTCTTACATACGCCTTTATGAAATGCCTTATGGTGGCTCAATTACACTTGCTAGTATGTTTCCAATCATCTTATATTCTATGATTTTTGGACCTGTAGCTGGTATCATCGCAGGTATTGCTTATGGCTTCTTACAACTTATTCAAGGTGCATGGGTACTAAACTGGGCACAGCTTTTATTTGATTATCCACTTGCATATGCATGCTTAGGTCTTGCTGGTATTGCACCTAAAGCCATCAAAAACATTCAAGCACGTATCTGCATTGGTATTCCTATTGCCATCTTAGGCCGTGGTTTTATGCACTTCATATCAGGCATAGTCTTCTTTGCCGATTCTGCACCAGAAGGTATGAATCCGATTTATTACTCTTTCATTTATAATGCTTCTTACCTCGTACCAGAAGCAATTATTACACTTATTTTAGCACTTATCCTTGTTTCAACACCTATCTATAAAACAATGAGAAAAGCTGCTATAAACTAAAAAATAGGGTATTAGAAAACTACTTAATCAGTTTTCTAATACCCTATTTAATTGTTATAAGACATTAAGCCCTTCTGCCAATTTCATCTGTTATTAATGACTTTGCAAAATACATTGCTTCATATATCTTACCTCAAGTCTTAGTTTAAGTTCTTTATTTATGACCTATATGAAAATGTGCATTGCTGTGCATAGCTACAATAATAATAATCCCTAAGAACATTAATGCTAAAAATCCCCAACCTAAGTTGTTTTTCATTTCACCCATCGTTAATGAAATATTTCCTAACATCATCTCATCAACTTGAACATTCATACCCATGCTAGCTGCTGAGTCTCTAAGCAAATACTTAATAAGCTCTGTCACCCCTAATGAAAAAGCTGCAATAACCCCATTCACCACAGTAAATAACACAACAATACTCTGTATAATCTCCCTTTTCATATTCTTCACCTATCCCCATTTTAATTTTTTCTTCTTGATTTAAGCTCTATATCCCAATCTTCTAGATATTTCTAGTGCAGTTTCTTTAACAGCCTCAATTCCTTTTTGCTCAGGGTCACTCATAAGTAAGCTTTCTCTTCCCCCAGCACTAATTGCTGCTATAATCTGTCCTCTATAATCATAAACTGGTGCTGCTACACAGTAGATACCTTCCTCATGCTCTTCATTATCAACTGCATATCCTGTTAATCTAGCCTTTTTAATCTCTTCAAGTACTGCCTCAGGAGAAGTTAATGTTTTACTTGTAAACTGTATAAACTCTACATTTGAAAACATACGTAAAATCTCATCATCTGATTCTTGTAAAAGTAATGCTTTACCTACACCAGATGAATAGAGCGGTATTCTTTTTCCGATTTGAGAATACATTCTAAGGCTACTTAAGCTTTCTACTTTATCAATAAAGACAGCCTCTTCACCTTCTAAAATCGCCATTTGCACAGGTACGCCAAGTTTACTTACAAGCTTCCTTAAATATGGTGTTGCCTCCGTTTTTAGTTCTACATTGTTAAGTTTCATACTACTTAATTCTACAACCTTAATGCCTACCGTATAGCCATTTCCAGTACGTTCAATGAAACCTCTATTTTCTAAAGTGGCTAATAATCTATGTACTGTCACTTTATTAAGTTCCAAACGTTCTTCTAATTCCTTAGCCACAACGCCCTCTGGATGTTCTGCAACAATTTCTAATAACTGTAAGGCCCTATCTACTGTCTGTAATATCGCTTTAGCCATTTATCTCTAGCCCCTTTACTTCTTAATTTTCTGTCATTTTTACTTATCTAAATATGATTATATATGAAATACCCGCATAAAACAATAAATCTACTACGCACCTATATTTCCCATCTCATATACTTAAAGTATGCCTTCAACATACCAGTTATATCAACTTCTAAGCAAAAAATAAAGGAATCCAAGCCGCCTCGTTAGACAACTTAGATTCCCTCTTACTCTTCAAACCCATGAGCTAGAATTCTTCTCGTTTTATTCTTTACGCTTCACTGCTTCTCTATCTTGCAAGCCATCCACCATCAACTGCTAATGTAAATCCATTTACATAATTAGCTGCATCTGAAGCTAAGAATACTGCTGCACCAGCTAAGTCTTCTGGCGTTCCCCAACGTCCAGCAGGAATTCGATCTAAAATACTTACATTACGTTCGCTATCTCCTCTTAAAGCCGCAGTATTATCTGTTGCCATATAGCCTGGTGCAATGCCGTTAATATTGATATTATGTACAGCCCATTCATTTGCCATAGCTTTTGTTACACCCATTAAAGCACTTTTACTTGCTGTATAAGATGGTACACGTATACCGCCTTGGAATGAAAGCATTGAAGCAATATTAATAATTTTTCCGCCATTTCCTTGTGCTACAAATTGTTTAGCAACTGCTTGTGATAAAAAGAACGCTGTTTTTAAGTTAATATTTAAAACATCATCCCAATCCTTCTCACTAAAATCAAGTGCATCCTCTCTTCTAATAATCCCCGCATTATTTACTAAGATATCTACTTTACCGAAGTTTTTAATTGTTTCTTCAATAATATAAGGAATTGATTCCTGAGACATAAGATTTGCATTTATTCCAATGAATTTTCTTCCTAATGCCTTTACTTTTTCTTCAGTTTCCCCAAGATTACTTGTTCCTACCCCTACGATATCGGCCCCTGCACTTGCAAGTCCTACAGCTATACCTTGACCTAATCCTCTAGTTGCACCTGTTACGATTGCTACTTTTCCTACTAATGAAAATTTATCTAAAATATGACTCATACGCCGCCTCCATTATTTCACTATATGTAACGTTATTTCTTATAAAGTAATCATAGTATGATTTGAGAAAGACGTCAATAGTTTTTAGACTAATTAAAAATTTAACGATATCCTTTGTGTATCAAGGCATTAGTTAAGTCTATAACTTAACAATCATTTTGTATTACTCACGTATAGAGAAAGAAACTAAAATCTTGAAATATACATGTACGTAAATTGTCTTCTCTCAATGATTTCACATGACTCAAAATCATGAATAACTAAAATTTATAAATGTGAAATCTATAATATTTTGTATAATAAACAATATAATATATACTACCTATTAATTTAATGCAGAACTTAAATCTGCCTTTAGAAAGGAGTATCTATGGAACCTCTATATTTTAAAAGAGACCTTAAACAACTTCATTCTTGCTCCACATTGACATTCTGGTACCCTTGCTTTAATCTACTTCTCTACTATCTACTTGCATCCCTCTTTCTATCATTATTTATTCACTCTAATACTTTGAAAGCTCTATTATTAAAATTCTTTTTATCCCTTATATTTTCTGCAATTACTACTATCCATATGCAAAGAAAAATCAAACCACTCTTCTATATCTCACCTCAGACAGTCCTAAAACTTTCTAGTACCTCACTTCACTACAAGAATGACATTACCAATGATTCTAAATCCCTAGAAATACCCTTTTCTGAGCTTATACAAATTGATTTCTTCACCGACTGCCTTTCTCCCACGCCTTTCTCTATTTCACTAAAAACCGATTCACAGGTTTTATCTCTTGATTGCTTTGAAAATATGCAACAACTCGTTAACTCTATTATGCAATCCGCTCCTTCCTCTTGCGAAATTAATTGGCACAATACCTTCTTCCCTGTCTTACATACTTTCTCTCTTATCATCGTTACATTTTATTTGTTTATACTCAGTTTACTCATAACTTTTGTTAATCCTGCTTTTTATCTTCTTATTATCATTGTCCCTCTTAGTTTCGGGCTCTTTTATCTGATTCAAACACTTTTTACACAACATAAGTCTGTCTCTTGGCATATTACAAAACTTACAACAAGCATACTATTTGTTTTTCTAGGCCTATTACCAATCCTAATTAGCCTGGCTGTTAATTCCTATAAATAATTTACAGACTAAAATTTTATCACTCAGCCTATATAACACCTATTTCCAAATTTTATCATATAATAATACTGTAAAATTTTAGGAAGGATGTTTATCATGGGCACTACTCACGAAAAGGGTACAAACAAATCCTTTTGTAACCCTACTATAGATTTAATCCCTTATTGTAATAGCACCCCCACTATTCCTAATACTAATTATCCTACCGCCCCTTGTCCTTGTCCCTGTCCTTGCCCTTGCCCTGCAAATATAATAGGTCCTACTGGGCCTACTGGCGCTACTGGCCCTACTGGACCTAGGGGAACTGTTGGTGCCTTTGGTTCGACTGGTCCTACTGGCCCCACAGGTCCTACAGGGCTTACGGGTTCTAGAGGAATTGTTGGTGCTCTAGGTTCTACTGGTGCTACAGGTCCTACCGGTCCTACTGGGCCTACTGGTTCTATCGGGCCTAGAGGTCTTACGGGCATTAGAGGTATTATTGGTCCTACGGGACCTACTGGCATTACTGGTCCTTCTGGCCCTATGGGACCCACTGGGCCTTCTGGTCCTATTGGGCTTTCGGGTCCTACGGGACCTAGGGGCATTACTGGCCCTTCTGGTATTACTGGCCCTACCGGCTCTATTGGCCCTTCTGGTCCTACGGGGGCTACCGGCCCTACTGGTTCTACTGGTCCTAGGGGGCCTAGGGGTATCGCTGGTGCTACAGGCCCTATCGGTATTGGCATTACTGGTCCCACTGGACATATTGGTTCTAGGGGGCTTACTGGATTTACTGGACCTACAGGTCCCACTGGACTTACTGGGCCGACGGGTGTTACTGGACCTACGGGGTCTGTAATTAATTCTTATATATACAATCAATATTTAACTTATAACTCAGGTGTTACTGTTGCGTCTGATACGCCTATTCCAATCCCTAATGTTCGTTCTCTAGGTTCAAGTATTTCTTTTGATTCGACAACAAATATTTTTACAATAAACGAAGTTGGTACTTATCTTTTTATATGGCACGTATTAGCAGTTCCTACAAGTTCTACCGATACTGGTGTATTAATCTCACTCTCATCTCCTGATGGTGCCATAGACTATGCCTTGTCTGGCAATTCTATCGCTACTTCATCAAGTACCGTAACCAATTCAAACGCATTGATTTCTGGCTCTGCTGTTGTATCATTTTTCCCAGGTGATACTGTTGTTCTATTCAATCGTTGTGGTTATTCCATTACACTTACTCCGGTTCTCGCAGATTCAAATTATTTCTTTGAGGCCAGTATAACCATACTCCATCTCACCTATACAACATCTCCAAACAATACGTAACTTTACTATTCTATAAAAAATATCGCCTCATAGGGCGGTATTTTAACTCATAACTTCTTCTAATTATATCCGATATTCTAATATGTATTGATAACGCACCCTATCGTTGCGCCTTTAATTTCTTTCACTTCACTTAATGCTTTAAGTTCCTCTGGGGTACCTTGTACTGTGACTCCAATAATTTTGGCATTTTTTGATTCATCTAATCCCGCCTCTTGAAGTGCCTCATATTTTTCAGGATTATATTCTTCCAACTGATTAAGATTAAATGTATATTGATGCTCAAACTCATTGATTATATTATCATGTACGCTAATGCCAAATAACTGTTCCTCTGTTATATAACACTTGCTGTCCTTAGACTCTGTAATCTCTCTTTGCCATGTTTCCAGCTGTTCTTCACTATAGTTATCAATCCAAGCCCATGTAATATTGAAGTCTTTTAAGAACTTTCCAACTGCCCACTCATCATAGCCCTGATCAAACGATAATCCCATTTCTATAACTTGCATATCTGATAATTTATCTAATATAGGCAAGTCATTTTTATACGCCTTATATTCTAACTCAGGATGGAAAAATAACATTTTTTTATAGCCATTATCCCAATAAAAATTCGGCCATCCATCTTTGTTATCACTGGCACCACCTCTGCCTATACTAAGGTATATATAATTCATCATATTGCCAAATCCAGTCGTTTCTGTTTCTAAAAATATCATGCGTCCATCAATATTCTTAGCTAACTTATATTCACTTTGCCCGCCTAAAAAGCCAACAGTAGCACGTTCCTCTCCAACATATCCATTAGGAATAGATGTTCTAATATTTATATCACGACTATCTGAGCACGCATCCGCCATCTTCATACTGATTGCAATATTAGCTATACTGCCTATTGTAAATACTGCAATACATACCACAGTAGTAATCACTATTATTCTTCTTCTTGATTTTCTCTGAGCCTTCTTGAGACTTTCTTCTATTAACCTCGTATCAAAAATTTCATTTATTTCATCTTTCATGCCCTTCCCTCCATTTCTTTTTAAAGGCTTGCCTTGCCCTATATAAATAAGTTTTCACGTATTCTTCCTTTACGCCAAGCAGCGCGCTTATTTCCGCATAAGATAATTCCAAGTCATACTTTAAAACTAAAAGTTCCTGCATGGTTTCACTTAACTCTTTTAAACATGCCCTGACTTCTTTTCCTTTTTCCTTGGAAATAATTATTTCTTCCGTACCATCAGCTATAGCAATTGCTTCTGTAAAGTATGTAATATCTACTATTCCTGTTACTTCATACTGTCTTTTTTTACACCTATTTTTATAATCATTAATTGCCACACGAAACAGCCAGGATGAAAGCTGATTTGGCTCTAGCCCATCCATCCTGCCCCTCCCTTATCATTACCTATATACAACAATCTACTTCAGTTAATGTATACACATTTGTATGAATTTATTTTTCCAAGTGTCTATAAACTAATGTTGCGATTTCCTCTGGTGTTTCTCTCATCCCAGATTCTATCCATTTAATAAAGGTATTACATAACGCACCTGCGTAATAATAAAGTTCATAACGTGAATAAGGGAAATTAGGCAATACATAACCATCCATGTAATTATTAAGTGCATTAATAATTATTGAATACATATTAGCATTAGCTAAAATCATAATATCCTCACTATATTGCTTAAAAAACTCAAAGCAATGACAAATATGCTTGAGTTCACGAAAAACCCCAATGTCCGTCCTCTTTTTCGTCTCTTCCATATAGTCATTCATAATTTCATACATATAGTCTGCAAGCACCTCTTGCTTGGACGTATAATACTTATAAAATGTCATTCTTGAAACATTTGCTTCTTTCACTAATGCCGTAATAGTTATATCCTCTAACGCTTTAGAAGCCATAAGCTTAATTAATGTTCTTGCGATGCACATTCTGATATATTGATTTCTTACCGTAAGATTGGTACCACCTTCTGATTGTCTCATCTGCTCCTCCGTTTCAAATCCGCCGTATTTACTTACATTTTAACCATTTTTGTAAATTGTAACATACCCTTTTCCATAGTACAATTTTATATAGTATTAAAAACTACATGCAAACATTTATGTGGAGGTGTTTATGAAATACGGAATCGTTGTTGACTCTGGATGTGATCTCACAAGTTTAAATCCTGAGGTAGCTCATAAAATTGATTTTACTCGTGCTGCCCTTAAACTTGATGTGGGTGATAAAGAATTTATTGATGACTTCAATCTTAATATAGAAGAATTTATGAAAGAAATGTATGCCTATAAAGGCAAAACAGGTAGTGCTGCCCCAAGTCCCGGCGACTTTTTACATGCCTTTGAAAAATCAGAGTATGTATTTGCCATTACCATTACAGGGGCCTTATCTGGAACTTATGCAAGCGCACAGTCAGCTGCTGAGATGTTTAAGGAGCAGTATCCAGATAGAAAGATTCATCTTATAGACTCTAAATCAGCCGGACCTGAAATTACGCTCATTGTAAAAAAACTTACTGAATATATGACACAGGATATGAGTTTTGAAGAGATTGTCCAAAGCATCGAAAATTATCGTAAACATACACATCTCCTCTTTGTTCTTAAATCCTTAGATAACTTAGTTAAAAATGGCCGCATCAGTAAGCTTCAAGGCAGTATGGCAGGTATCCTAGGCATAAAAATATTAGGAACAGCTACTGATGAAGGAACGCTGGATCTTCTTCAAAAATGTCGCGGTAAAATGACTGCTTATGATAAGGCTATTGAAGAAATGTTTTCAAGGGGTTATAGTGGTGGAAAAGTTATCATTGCCCATTCCTTTGCGTCCGATGTAGCAGAATATATGGCATCCAAAATTAAATCTCAATTTTCTAATTGTGATATTGAAATCATGAGAACCAGTGGCCTTTGTAGCTATTATGCTGAACAAGGTGGTATTCTTATTAGTTTCGAAATCTAAGTAGTTATATTTTATATCATAACTAAATCCATTTATATAAAACCTGCCACTAAAAAAGGTGCTATGAAACTATCATAAATTATTTTATAGCACCTTTTAATTTTCCTAAACTTTACTTATTCCTCTTGCATTTCATTTAATATTTTTTCTATTCCCTGTTTAACAGTTTCTTGATACTCCGGTTTCACTAAATAATATAAATAACTTTCTAATACTTTTTCATCGTCAAAAGCCCGTCCATCAATTTTAAAGTGTCTAAATCCTGCTTCTTTATAAGGCCCATAAATCTGTTCTCTCGTAATGAAACCACGTTTCTTCATCTGCTCTTCTTTTGATAACTTAATATACGGACAAGGCTCAAAGTGAGAGCTTCTAAACTCTAACTGCGCCTGTGAGATTTCCCTATAATGATTCACACGTTTAGGGCAATTATCCCTGCAATACGAGTTCACAACCACCTCATAACGTGCCTTCTGAGGTAGTTTCCACAGCTTTTCTGCATTATTGAAACTATTATCTAATACAATAAGCTGATAGTCCTTCTTAAGCTCTTCCTCTAATTTCTCTACATCTGCCAAACATTTAGTCGTTGAAGAAATAAGCTTATAGTTTGGATAAACCTTTCGAATATACGCCTCTAATATAGGTGAATTAATAATGACCTCATTCATCCCATTATTTGCAGCCTTCAAACAAATATTACAGAACGTATCATACAAATGCTCTTTTTCTAGCAATGTATTCGTAAAGGTATAGCGAATAGGAATTGCTCTTCTATTAAATTCCGCTACAGTAAACTCAATCTCTTCTTTCGTTGCACCTCCAAGTACAACTCTCCCACCATTCCATATCGAATTTGGAAAACAACCATATACTGCCCCAATCTCAATATCCTCATAAAAATATTGAGGACACAGCTGCAACATATCACAGATTAATATATTAAGTGCATATTTATCATAAAAATCCGGTAAGTAAAATTTAATTTTATCCATTACGATTCAACCCTTCTTTCTTTACGCTTTAAAACTATTTTTTACTTTTATACAAATCAAAGATTTTTGTGCTATGCCTATGTACTGGCTGATGACTTTATGTTTAGTCATGAATATAAAGTTAATTATATCACAATTTTCAGTCTACTTATCATAAAAGGGCTCAATTCTTTTTCAGAATGAGCCCTTTCTCTATAGTTAAATCTTAATCATTGTCTACTTCAAATTCTAAAACTTTACCATTTGTTGCACTGATTTCATAATTATATTCCATCCCATTATGATAGAATTCAACTTCATATAACGCTACACCATCATCAGTATCTAATTCAACCTTTTCAAATATTACAGCCTGACCGCTTAAACCAGCATGTGATACAGCTATTTCCTTCGCTTTTGCTGCTGTTATCTTACTTGTTTGATTTACTGTACTTTGTGTGCTAACTTGTGTATTAGCCTGTGTGCTAACTTTTCTGCCTTCTTGTTTTGCTTCTCTAATTGCACCACTTAAAGCATCAATTTCATAATCATATTCTACGCTATTTGTGTAAAACTCAATATCGTAAACAGCTACATTATTTTCATACTCTAATTCAACTCTTTCAAATGTCACATCACTGCTATTTAATTTAGCATCCGTTAAAGCTATATTCTTTGCCTTATCTTCAGTAATTTTTTTATCTTGAATTGCCTGCACTTTTGATGCCTTATCTTGACTTGTTTTAATTGTTGTATTTTGAACTGATTCCACCTTTACAGCACTAGATGTTGTGTCAACTTGTTTCGTTGTTGTTGCCATAACCGATAGCCCCATACTAGCCACTATTGCTGCTGTTGAAATTATTGCTAATGTTTTAAATCTCTTCATAAAAAATCCCTCACTTTTCTTGCTTGTTTATTGATAATGCTATTTTAGCTATGAAAAATTAAAATAACATTAAAACGCTGCTCACTATGAACTGGATTTTTTTAGCACTACTATAAATTCACTACCTTCTCCCCACCGACTTCTTACACTTACTTTCGCATCATGTAAATCAGCAATTTGTTTCACCATTGCCAAGCCTAATCCTAGCGAATGCGTGTGCGTGCTATTACGTGATTCATCTGCCCTATAAAATCTTCGCCATATATTTGATAAGTCTTCTTCCTTAATGCCTATCCCATCATCTTGTACAGAAAAATAAACTTCATTCTTTTCATTTTTAAGTGTTACTATAATATGTCCATTTTCTTTTCCATATTTATAAGCATTGGATATGAGGTTAATAATTACCCTAGAAATTAAGGTTTCATCAGCCTCAACATATACTTTAGGTGTCACATTATATTGAAGCTGAATACCTCTTTGGCTTAAATAAGCCTGTTCTTCACAAATTTCTATAACTAGTTCACTTAAATTAATTTTTTCTTTATTAATAACTTGTGTCCCCTGTTCTAAGCGCGTAAATGCCAAGAGTTGTGTAATGAGTTTAGACATCTTATATCCCTGTCTTTCAATAACCTCCAAGGCTTCCCTATACTCCTCAATAGTCTTATCTCCATCAAGCATATACTCACACTCAGATAATATAACCGTCGTAGGTGTCCTAAGTTCATGGGATGCATCTGATGCAAACTTCTTTTCTGCCTCAAAAGCCACCTCTAATCGCTTAAACATATTATCAAAACTTTGGGCTAAGCGATAAATCTCATCACTTCCCCCATCTAATCCAATCCGTTTTGATAAATCTTTACCTTCACTAATCTTCTCTGCTGCATCAATAATCTTTTCAATAGGCTTAAATGAATGCTTGGTTAAAATATAACCAGCTATTGCTGCTAATATAACAAGTAACGGAAAACCTATCAATGCAAACTGTATCGCTATATCTAATGTACTTCTTTGCGTTCCTATATGTCTTTCCATCATTCCCCGAATCCATATCTCCCCATAATCCTCTACGTAAACAGGTAAATCATACACAAGGTAAGTTATATTCTGCCTTTCCACCTCATATATGCTCTCATCCTTTAAAGGCATATTGGCCGTAGATACATCATGCGTCTGACCCAATAGCATATTTCCATTTTCCTCATACACAAATATAAATACGCCTGACTTATAACCCACAAAATCATCATCAAACTCCAATACGCCATCATCATATTCCACTTGTCCAATATTGCTCTCAACAACTTCACGTAATTGCTTCTTATAATCTTTAGATACCTCTAAATCTACCACTGAAAATAAAGTGCCAAATGAAGCCACCACAATCAAGAGCATAACTGCCGTAAACCACAATGTTACCTTTATTTTTATAGACATTCTTTTCATATATCTTCCCTTAAAACATAGCCACATCCTCTTACGGTATGAATCAGCTTATTCGTATAATTATCATCTAATTTTTTTCTAAGATAGCGGATGTACACATCCACAGCATTTGTTCCACCTTCATACTCATAATTCCATAAGTTATTTTCTATTTTTTCCCTTGATAAGACTTTGCCCTTATTACGTATTAAATACTCCAATAATGCAAACTCCTTTGCAGAAAGTGTAATTACATCCTCTCCTCTTTTCACAATATGTGATGCCACATCTACACTTAAATCTGCAATCGTATATACGCTAGTTTGCCCCACACTACTACTTCTTGTCAGCACACGAATCCTCGCCATAAGCTCATCAAATGAAAAAGGCTTTACTAAATAATCATTTGCGCCCATATCTAACCCTTTCACGCGGTCCTCAATAGCATCACGTGCAGTAAGGAAAATAACAGGCGTTGGATTTTCCCTTCTGCGCATCTCACGCACCAACTCTAAGCCATCCATCTTAGGCATCATAATATCCAATATAATCACATCATATTCCGCCATCTCTATAAAATCTAGTGCTTCCTCTCCATCAAAGCAAGCATCTACAGTATATCCCTCAGACTTCAGTTTCTTTACAATAATATTATTTAAATCTTGTTCATCTTCAGCTAATAATACACGCATTTTTTACCTCTTCTTAAACTTTTTCTTTAACCTTGTTCTTTAACCTTTTTTATATTCCCTTAAGCATTTTCTCTGCCTTATCTCCCTAGCTTAAATATCTCTATTATTGTGCTTTTTATTTTACATATATATTTATTAAAATGTTAGTCTTAATATTTTATTTGCTCATATAGAGAAACCAACTAAAAACTTAAAATATACATATGCGTAAGTTGTTTTCTCCCAATGATTTCACATGACTAAAAACTATGAGTAACTAAAATTTATAAATATGAAATCTATATTTCACACAAAAAAAGAAGTCCATTAATCGGACTTCTTCTCTTATACTTATTTATTAAACTTTAACTATTTTATAGAGAAACAAATTAAAAACCTGAAGTAAACATGTAGATAAATAAGTTTCTCTCAATGATTTCACATGACTAAAAATTATGGATAACTAAAATTTATAAATGTGAAATCTATACTTCTATTGAATCGCTTTTTTTATTGCAGCCATAAGTTCTTCATATGTTTCATATGCTGGGAGTTCAGGATGATCTGCTTTAATTTGTTCTGTACTCTTAAATAAAAATCCTGCTTTACTTGCTTTAATCATGCCAAGGTCATTGTAACTATCTCCGCTTGCAATTGTTTCATAACCAATTGATTGTAATGCCTTAACAGTCGTGAGTTTAGAATTCTCAATACGCATCTTAAATCCTGTAATTTCACCATTATCAGCTACTTCAAGTGAGTTACAGAAAATAGTAGGCCATCCTAATTTCTTCATTAATGGACTTGCAAATTGAGTAAATGTATCACTAATAATAATAACTTGTGTAAATGAACGAAGTTCATCAAGAAATTCCTTTGCCCCAGGTATTGGGTCAATATTAGCGATTGTTTCTTGAATTTCTTTAAGGCCTAAACCATGTTCTTTTAAAATGCCAAGACGCCATTTCATTAATTTATCATAATCCGGCTCATCTCTAGTTGTTCTTTTTAATTCAGGAATACCACTTGCCTCAGCAAATGCAATCCAGATTTCTGGTACCAATACCCCTTCTAAATCTAAACACACAATGTGCATCATATTATTTCCTCCTAGTTATGTATTTTCAAAATATAATATACTATTTTACAACTTTCTCTCTAATAACTCAACTTTTTTATATTATCCTGCAATTTTATTATCGATTTTTCTAGCGACTCTACTGCTTTTGTCTTTATTACACCTCTGCATCTATTCTGCTCTGCAACTTTGAAATAGGGTTTTAAATCCATTTCTTCTGTAAACTTACTTCGGATGGACTTCGCCTTCTACCACACATAAAGGCAATCTGTGAAGACTTTGAAAAAATACAGATGGAAATTGATGATTTAAATGGTCTTTCTGCTGGTTGAAACTATCTTTTTAGAGCCGGGTCGACTACTTGCTATTTTGCCTGAAAACCATTATCTTGCGAATCTCGATGTCGTTCCACTCAAGGAATTATGTCGCGAACCATTTATGTTACTTGAAAAAGGCGAAAACCTCTTCACTTGCTGTGAAAAAGTTTATTGAATATCTGCAATTTCGATAAAGATATCTGTTGTCATTTTCAAAGAGCTATGTTAAGATATCATCCCACATTAATTATGATTATTAGCTTAAGGAGGTATCATGAATTCAACTCAAGAACGAATGAAAACAAAACCAATTTTCCCATTATTAGTCTCTATGGCACTTCCAATGATGTTCTCTATGATGATTCAATCTCTTTACAATATCATCGATAGCATCTTTGTTGCTAAACTTGGGAATGATGCATTCACAGCAGTATCCCTTATCTACCCTCTACAAAATCTTATTCTTGCCGTTGCTGTTGGTTTTGGAATTGGTGTCAATTCCTGTATTGCAATAGCTACCGGAAGTCAAAACATAAAACGTGCAGAAAATGCTGCCTCAACAGGCATTATATTAAGCATCATACATTCAATTCTTTTTATCTTCTTTGGAATCATGGCTACCAAGCCATTCCTAAAAATGTTCACCGATAGCGAAACTATTATTACTATGGGTAGTCAATATGGCTATATTGTACTATGTCTTTCCTTTGGTTGCCTTGTTCAGGTATGTTATGAAAAGATTTTTCAAGCACTTGGTAATATGACCATTACCATGGTTGTCCTAACAGTTGGTGCAATAATTAATATTATCCTTGACCCAATCTTTATCTTTGGCTACCTTGGATGTCCTGCTATGGGCGTTGCTGGTGCTGCTGTTGCAACAGTATGCGGGCAAATCAGTGGGCTTATTATTTATGTAATCTACTATCAAAAGAAAAAGGCCTCTATTCCATTAAACATTCAGTTTAAAGGCTTAAAATTTGATAAAACCCTTATTAAGCAACTTTATGCCGTTGGAATTCCTTCTGCAATCATGATTGCACTTCCATCGATATTAATCAGCAGTTTAAATTCTATGCTTGTAAAATTTTCACAGCTTCATGTATCTGTATTAGGCATTTACTATAAATTGCAAACATTTATCTATTTACCATCTGGTGGTATCGTTCAAGGTATGCGTCCAATTGTTGGTTTCAATTATGGAGCAGGAGAAACAAAACGCGTGAAAAAAACATTAGAAGTGAGTCTACTTTTCACTGCTTTAATCATGCTACTCGGTACTATTTTGTCACTAACACTCCCGGAACAGCTCTTACTCATGTTTAATGCTGATGCACAAATGCTAGAGATTGGTGTACCTGCTTTAAGAATTATCAGTCTTGGCTTCTTAGTCTCTTCCTTTGGCGTTATCTATTCTGGGGCATTTGAGGCACTCGGGCAAGGAATGCCTTCTTTAATCATCAGTTTACTTCGACAATTGGTTATTATCCTCCCATTGTCTTATATTTTAAGCAGCTTCATAGGCGCAAACGGTATCTGGTTTGCCTTCCCGATTTCAGAAGCTATCGCTTCAATAGTTGCAATCATATTAATGAAGCGTGCATTAAAACGCATATAACAGTATTTCTATAAATCAAAGAAAACGGTAAAGTCCACGCTACGCACTTTACCGTTTTTTCACCTGAAGCTATTCCATACCAAAATTTTTTGACGCTCTCATCATCTATTTTCACACCTTTAGAAAAAAACACGCCATCCACTACAAATATTGCCCTTATTGATTCTTTATCTGGTATAGCTACCTATATTAATTCTAAAAATGTTTTTCCAAATAACAATGCAAGCACCACAAACATTACATATCGTACATTTTTAGCGCCACCTTTAATTGCAAAGCGTGCGCCGGTATAACCACCTAACATCGCACATACTGCTGCTGGTAACGCAAGCCAAAATAACACCTTACCATTTAAAGTATAAATAATCATAGATGTAATATTAGATACCTTCGCGCATCCAGAAGATGTTACTAATTCTAAGCCCAGTAAAGCTGAAAAAGCCAATATTAAAAACGTCCCTGTTCCAGGTCCTATAAGCCCATCATAGCAACCAATTACTAAACCAATTACTGTTGCTAAAATAGACTGTTTAGAAACAGACATTTCCTTCTCCACAGTTTCTTTCCCAAGCCCTTTCTGGGTTACTAGGAATATTGCCACAAGTGGAATAGCTACCAGCATTAACCCCTTTAATAACTGCTCACTAATAAATAAAGCTAAATTAGTCCCAATCGTAGACCCAACAACTGCCCCTAGCGCAGAAAATACAGCAATCCTTATTTTTACCTTGCCATCTCTCAAATACTTAAAAGCTGCCATAATCGTCCCAAATCCAGCCGATAACTTATTGGTCCCCGCAGCTATATGCGCAGGAAGCCCCGCAAATAAATACGCCGGCAAGGAAATAACACCCCCACCACCAGCTACAGCATCCACAAATCCCGCTAAAAAGATCAAAGGACACACAATCACCAACATTCTTACTACGTCATTCATAAATCTCTCCACTTATTCTACTTATTTAAGAATTTACTCCACAAAATTCTCATCCCCTCGATTATATCACGCTCCACAACCTCTTAAACACCAATTTTAAAGACCTGTCCCCTTCATCCCTAACACCAACTTTAGAGACCTGTCCCCTTCATCCCTAACGCCAACTTTAGAGACCTGCCCCCTTCATCCTTAACCTCAATTTTAGAGACCTGTCCCCATTCTTACATTCTAGGATTTCTCATACAAATCATAGATTTTTGTGGTACACCGATATACTTGCTAATCACCTCGCACTTAACCATCAGCATAAAATAAATATTTTTATACTGTTCTTCACTTAAGCTTTCATAATTAGCCTGTCCCTTGGCAATAATAACATCTGCTTCATCATAAATCTTATTAAATGTCTCACTCGTCCTGCTTAACACAGTGCCTAATGAACCATCCCCATTACTTACCACCTTAGCATATTTGTGAATTCCTACTACATAAGCGTCTGTAGCAATTGAGTCATTTACAACTGTTGCTCCTCTCGTCCCAAAATAGATTTCTATTTGCGGATTGATTGCCTTAATCTTTTTAATCAATATCTTATCCAAACATATTTCTCCGCAATTATCCCCTAAGTACAGCAAGCACTTTCCATTCTTTATTGCTTCTATCAGCTCTCTCGAATCATTAATTGCTAATACCTGCTCTTCTACATTGTTAAAGTAACCCATAATATCTCCCATATCACTTGTATGTATAGGATTAAAGTCTATAATGTTCCCCAATATAGCATACTTAATTGCTTCTTCTAAAGGATTTGTTGTGCTTTCAATCCTATCTTCAAACTCAGCTTCCATCTTTAAAAACAGTTCATTATAATAATTTCTTATTTCAAGATAAGGATCATCATTTCCTATATGCTCCTTTATCAGCCTAAAAGTCTCCCCAATAACCTCAGGATTTGTTTTATTAAAATCCACTTTACTTAAATACTCAAATACCCTTTGAAATAATACCTCACGATTAGATGCCCCTGTCATCTCAGCCACTTTAACCACTTGATTCACCAAACATGGCAAACATTTATAATTAATTTTCATTACATTCTCCCCTTTATGCTATAAATAAAATAGGTATAATTGCAAAAAAGGCCATATGCATCATTTAATTCTGCCCATAGCCTTTTCCACCTAAAAATACTTCTTATGCTCCAAATACGCCTTCAGTGCCATCTTTAAGCTTAATAATTACACCCTTGCTCTTGCTATCTTTTTTAATCTCTAAGATTGCACCACAGTCCTTAAGCTTACCAATTACTTTACTATCTCTAAAAAGGTCTTCATCCATTTCTGTTTCTAACTCATAGAAGTCTTCTATAGTAAAATCCTTAAGTTTTTTTCTAAGTTCATCTTCTGTTTCTCCTAAGATGTCCATAAATTGATTAAATGGGTTCATAACTGTTCCTCTTATTATCTAAAATTTTATATTCTATTAATACTTACTTATTATAACGCACTTTCTTAAGACTTATCACCTATTTTAATTCTAAACTGCTTTGCTAAGGTTAATAGGTTTCTATACAACTTATTATCTACCATTAGCTTTCCTACGCACAAATATATTTAATTAAATTTAAAAATGCCCTCCGTTCTTTTTTCTCGTCAGTAAGCCCTCACTCCGTCTTTCTGCTGCGGCGAAGTAGGGATTGGGGAGTTGGCATTCCTTAGGAGCGACTACGGAGTATTTCGTACATAAATCTTAGGGAATTTTTTTATGGGTTTTAGCCTGCTGTTTGAACGGAGCGCAGCGCAGTGAGTTCAGGCGTTCATAAGAAAAATCCCCTTAGATTTATAGAAATACGCAATTGAAGAACCGTAGGAATCCCCTCCGTTCTTTTCTCTCGTCAGTAAGCTCTCACTCCGTCTTTCTGCTGCGGCGAAGTAGGGATTGGGGAGTTGGTATTCCTTAGGAACGACTACGGAGTATTTCGTACATAAATCTTAGGGAATTTTTTTATGGGTTTTAGC
>DYCF01000012.1:66518-117442 GCA_019418225.1 Clostridiales bacterium
GCGCAGTGAGTTCAGGCGTTCATAAGAAAAATCCCCTTAGATTTATAGAAATACGTAGTCGGAGAGCCGTAGGAATGCCAACTCCCCAATCCCGCGTCTCCGCCTCAGCAAAAAAAAAGACGCCGGGAGTAGCGGCGCCTTTTTTTGGAGTATCTATGTGATTATACGTAGAAGAGTAGGTCTACGTATGTTGGAAATGGCCAATTAGCTGCAGATACCATTGTTTCCAATTCATCTGCTACCATACGAAGTGTTTGCATTGCTTCAAATACATATTCTCTATAGTATTTAGCAAGGTCAAGCATATCTTCATGATTTTTAGCATCAAGTAAAATTTCATCTAATTCATCAATTTTACTCATGAATGACTCTGTAAGGTTTGAGAGTTTAACTGCATAGCTTTGTTCTTTTTCAACACTTACATTTAAGCCAAGGTCTTGTTTTACTTTTAATGTTTTAAATACCTCTTTATTGTATTTTAAAACAACTGGTAAAATCTCTTTTTTAGCCATATCAAGCATTGTTAATGCCTCAATATTAATTGTTTTAGCGTAGCCTTCTAATAAAATTTCTGTACGAGATTCTACTTCTGCTCTTGAGAAGATGCCATGTTTTTCAAATAAAGCAACGCTCTTTTCTGATGCAAATGCTGGAATAGCATCAACCGATGTTCTAAGATTTGGAAGACCACGTTTAGCAGCTTCTTCAATCCATTCATCACTGTAGTTATTGCCATTGAAAATAATGCGTTTATGATTTTGCATTGTGTCTTTTACAATGGCAAGGACTTCTGTTGTAAGATCACTTGCCTTATCTAATCTATCTGCAAATTGTTCAAGTTCTTCTGCAACAATTGTATTAAGTACAATGTTTGGACCAGCAATAGATGCTGTAGAACCTAATGAACGGAATTCAAATTTATTTCCTGTGAAAGCAAATGGAGATGTTCTGTTACGATCAGTTGTATCTTTTGCAAATTTAGGAAGTGCAAGGACACCTGTTTCCATAAATGCTTTAGCTGTGTCATGTGCTTCTTCACCTTTTTCAATACTTTCAAGAATAGATGTAAGTTCATCACCCAAGAACATAGAAATGATTGCTGGAGGTGCTTCATTAGCACCGAGTCTGTGGTCATTTCCAGCACTTGCCACAGATACACGAAGTAAATCTGAGTATTCATCTACCGCTTTGATAACAGCAGATAAGAATAATAAGAACTGTGTATTATCTTTAGGTGATTTACCTGGTTCAAGGAGGTTTTCTCCTTCACTTGTTGAAATAGACCAGTTATTGTGTTTACCAGAACCATTTACACCCGCAAATGGTTTTTCATGAAGTAAACATACAAGACCATGTCTTTCGGCTACTTTTTTCATCATTTCCATTGTAAGTTGATTGTGGTCTGTTGCAATATTCGTTGTTGCAAAGATTGGTGCAAGCTCATGTTGAGCTGGTGCAACTTCATTATGTTTTGTTTTAGCTAAAATACCAAGTTTCCAAAGTTCCTCATCTAAGTCTTTCATATATTCAGAAACTCTTGTTCTAATATTTCCGAAATAGTGATCTTCAAGTTCTTGACCTTTAGCTGGCTTTGCACCGAAAAGTGTTCTACCTGTTAAAATAAGGTCTTTACGTTTTGCGTACATTTCTTTATCGATTAAGAAATATTCTTGTTCTGGTCCAACTGTTGTTGTAACTCTTACAACATCTTTGCCAAACTTTTTAAGAATACGGATTGCTTGAACGTTAATTGCTTCCATTGAGCGAAGAAGAGGTGTTTTCTTATCAAGTACTTCACCGCTATAAGAACCGAAAGCTGTTGGGATATATAAAGTATCATCTTTTACAAATGCATAAGATGTTGGGTCCCATGTTGTATAGCCTCTAGCTTCGAATGTTGCACGAAGCCCTCCTGATGGGAATGATGAAGCATCTGGTTCACCTTTAATTAATTCTTTACCTGAAAACTCCATAATGATTTTCCCGTCACCAGCTGGAGCAATAAATGCATCATGCTTTTCAGCAGTAATGCCTGTCATTGGTTGGAACCAGTGTGTATAGTGTGTTGCTCCTTTTTCAATTGCCCAATCTTTCATAGCACTTGCTACAACATCAGCAACTGAAGAATCCATTTCTTTACCTTCCGCCATTGTTTTCTTAAGTGCCTTATATACATTTTTAGGTAATCTTGCTTGCATTACTGATTCATTAAATACATTACATCCAAAAATTTCACTTACTTGTGTCATAACTAAATCCTCCTCAAGATTCTATTCTTTTATTATTTTTAATATCTCTAATTTATGGTTCTAAACGATGAACATCCCTTGGGAACATACTTGCCTGCCTTACATTTTGTAAATCTAAAAGCTTCATCGTTAGTCTCTCAAGCCCTATCCCCAAACCTCCATGTGGTGGCATACCATACTTATGAATATTAAGGTAATACTTGAAATCTTCTGGGTCCATCCCCATTTCTTTCATCTTATTAACTTGTTCATTATAATCATGTATACGCTGTCCGCCTGTTGTAATTTCTAAGCCTCTAAATAGTAAGTCGAAACTCAGTGCAAATCTAGGATCCTCTCTATCGTTCATGGCATAGAAAGGTCGTTTAGATGCTGGAAAATGTGTGATAAACAAGAATTCACTATTCCAGTGTTCTCTTGCATATTCACAAAGCAATACTTCATCTTCAGGCTCTAAATCATATTTATTTTTACCACCTTTACCTTTAATGAAATCTAATGCTTCAGAAAAAGTAATAGTTGGAATTGTATCAATCACAGGTAACTTAGCGCCTAGTATTTCTAGGTATTCACTGCAATGTGATTCTAAATAAGCTATTAAATACTTCAACATAGCGGTCTCCATTTCCATAACATCACTCATGCTATCAATGAATCCCATTTCAAAATCTAGTCCAATATATTCATTTAAATGTCTTGAAGTATTATGCTTCTCAGCACGATATACAGGGGCAATTTCAAATACGCGGTCAAAAAATGCTACACACGTCTGTTTATAAAACTGTGGGCTTTGTGCCAGATAAGCATCTTGGTTAAAATAATCTAACTTAAAGATGTTTGCCCCACCCTCAGCACCTGCTGCTACGATCTTTGGTGTATGCACCTGCGTAAAGCCTTGGCTTTCCATAAATTCACGAAAACCTGAAACTACACCTTCCTGTACCTTAAAAATTGCTCTTTCATAAGGATTTCTGAGGGCGACTGAGCGGTTATCTAAGTTCGCCTCAAGTCCACATCCTAATTTTTTATGTGCAACATTCAAAGGATATTCTGCTGCAGGTCTACTTAACACTTCAAATTCTAATAAACTCAGTTCAAAACCTAAGTTAGCTCTTTCATCTGCTCTAACTTCACCATTTGCTCTTACGTAGCAACCTTCTTTGATATCATCAAGTGAACTCTTGCATTTATTTTCTTCATAAACCCCCTGTATCACATACTGGCCAGTTCTTAAAAGTACAAATGCAAAGCCACTCATTTTTCTAATCTTGTGTATACAAGCTTCAACAGTTATCACTCTGCCTGGCTGGTCTTTAACCGTCTTAAAATCAATAACTGCTCTAACTTCTTTACCACTGATGGTCTCCATTGTCGCCTCTCCTTTCTAACTTGTTCATCCTGTTTTCTCTATCCTTCACACCTTCATCAACTTACTCTACTCTATTCACATTCCTTTACTTTGCTTATCCTTTAGTTTGCTTAAAGTAAGCTCAAGTGTCCCCTTAATCATCCTTGGATTTGCTCGACCTGCCAAGCGTTTACTGCATTGTCCCATCAAGAAACCAAATAGCTTTTCTTTGCCAGCAAGGTAACCTTCCACCTCGCTAGTAAATTCACCTACAACACTGTTTACTACCTCTACAATCTCATCAGTGTTATTGTTCATTAAGAAACCTTGTTCCTTCGCAATTACTTCTGGATCTTGTGCACCTTCTACCATAAGTTTTAAAATGGCCTTACCGTTATTACGATTCACTACATCTTCCTCTATCATCTTCACAAGCTTTGCAAAATCCTCTGGGGAAAATGGCATTTTACTGCTATCTAATTCACCTTCATTCACATATCTTAAAAGCTCAGCAATAACCAAATTTGCAACTTGCTTATAGTTATTATAGCACTTTACAGATTTATCATAAAAATCAGATATTTTTTTATCTGCAACTAATATCTTTGCATCTGTCTTAGTTAATGCATATTTATTCATATATATATCTAATCTTTCATCAATAAGCACTGGCATTGTTGCTTTAATTTTTGCAATATCATCTTCACTGATATGAACTGGAATAACATCTGGTTCCTTAAAATATCTATAATCATGTGCATTTTCTTTCGAACGCATTGCACTGGTTACACCGCGGTTATCATTAAACTTTCTTGTTTCTTGAATAATAGGTTCACCTGCATTAATTAATTTAGTTTGTCTTTCAATCTCATAATCAATAGCTCTCACAATTGATTTAAGAGAGTTTAAGTTTTTAATTTCAACTTTTGTGCCAAGTTTTTCTGCATCTTCTCTTTTAAGCGAAATATTTACATCAGCTCTAAGTGAACCTTCTTCCATTCTACAAAGGCTTACACCTGCATATTGCAGAAGCCCTGCAATCTTTTCTATATAAGCTCTTGCTTCTTCAGCTGAAGACATATCCGGCTCAGAAACAATCTCTAAAAGCGGTACCCCACATCTGTTGTAGTCCGCAAGGCTTGTATTTTCAATATCATCATGAATAAGTTTGCCGGCATCCTCTTCAATATGTGCATGATGAATACGCACATACTTTTCACCATCTTCTGTATCTATTTTTACTTTTCCAGCTAAACAAATAGGTGCATCAAACTGTGAAATCTGATATGCCTTAGGTAAGTCTGGATAAAAATAATTTTTTCGATCTATCTTAGAATATCTTCCAATCTCACATCCTAATGCAAGACCAGCTTTGATACCGCATTTAACAACCTCTTTATTTAGAACTGGTAGCGTACCAGGTAGCCCCGTGCATACTGGGCAACAACGTGTATTAGGATCACCACCAAAATCTACTTCACAGCTACAAAAGATTTTTGTCTTTGTTAAAAGCTGTGCATGTACTTCAAGTCCTATTACTGGAACTAATTTTGCCATCTTTGTCACCTCCCCTTTCTAAACACTTGCCGCCACTGGTGTAAATTGTTTTTCAAATGCATCAGCTACCCCAATAACCTTAGCATCATCAAATGCTTTACCCACGATAGACATTCCTATTGGCATGCCTTCATGATCATATCCACAAGTTGTTGAAATAGCTGGAAGTCCTGCAATATTTACAGTTACTGTACAAATATCAGCTAAATACATCTTAACCGGATCATTTTCATTGGCGCCTATTTTATACGCAACAGTAGGTGCTGTTGGTGTAATCATAACATCACACTGTTCAAAGATTGCTGCATATTCTGCTTTAATTTTTTCTCTAATATAAAGTGCCTTCTTATAGTAAGCATCATAATAACCACTTGATAAAGCATACGTTCCAAGTAAAATTCTACGTTTTACTTCATCTCCAAAGCCTTCTTGTCTCGTACGTGTAATACGTTCCTCATAGGTTTTAGCCTTAGGTGTACAGTAGCCAAACTTAATGCCATCATATCTTGATAAGTTTGAACTTGCCTCTGCTGATGAGATTAAATAGTATGCAGCAATAGCATATTTTAAGCTTGGCATTGATACTTCTATAACTTCTGCCCCTTGTGATTTATACCAATCAATTGCTTTTAAAACTGTTTCTTTAACTTCTTCCCCTATACCTTCCCCAAAGAATTCTTTAGGAACTGCTATCTTTAACCCGTCGATTTTTTTATCTAATTCACTCGTAAAATCAATTTTTACTGGTACTGATGTGCCGTCATTTTTATCTGCTCCTGAAATTACATTAAGCAATAATGCACAATCTCTCGCACTTTTTGCAAGTGGTCCAATTTGATCTAAAGAACTGCCGAATGCTACCAGTCCAAATCTAGAAACCACACCATAACTAGGTTTCATTCCTGTCACTCCACAAAAAGCTGCTGGTTGTCTTATTGAGCCGCCTGTATCCGAACCAATTGTTACCGCGGCCATTTTAGCAGACATAACGGCTGCACTCCCACCTGAAGATCCACCTGGTACCCTTGTTAAATCATATGGATTCTTCGTTTTTTTATAATAAGAAGTTTGTGTTGATCCTCCCATAGCAAATTCATCCATATTAGCTTTCCCAAGTATTACAGCATTTTCATCTCGCAACTTCTTAATAACTGTCGCATCATAAGTCGGTTTAAAATTATATAGCATTTTAGATGCACAAGTTGTGAGAATTCCTTTTGTACATATATTATCTTTAATGGCTACAGGAATCCCTGTAAACATTTTACTTTCACCTTTAGCAATTACTTCATCTGCTACTTTAGCAGCTTCAAGTGCCTCTTCTTCACAAACAGTGATGAACCCGTCTACCTGTTCATCTGCTTCTTTAATTCTATCTAGGTAATATTTAGTAAGTTCAACTGCTGAAATTTCTTTATCATCTAGCATTTGTCTGAGCTCTATTAGCCCCTTATCACATAGCGACATAAGTCTCCTCCTAACTTATTTACTCCATAATCTTTGGTACAACAAAGAATCCATCTTTTTTATGTGATGCATTCTGAAGAATTACTTCCGTATTATAGGACGCAATACTTTGATCTTCACGAAGTTGTTCAAGTCCTACGACCTGGCGATTTAGGCTATCTTCTTCATTCATTTCAACTTCATTTATCGTATCCATAAGTTCAACAATTGCACTCATTTCAGTAACGAACTTTTCTTTTTCAGCCTCATCCACGCCAAGCTTTGATAAATCTGCTAAATAAGTAATTAATGCTGTATCTAACACTTTTTTCACCACCTACTCCATGATTTCCTTTTCTAATCAGTAACACTCATTAAATTAGTTATCCTGATTTTTGTTGTATAGACTACTCTTGTTCTATACACTACTCTCTGTTCTACTCTCAAAATTTAGGGCTTTTTAGCTTTATTCATTTATTAGCCTTATTTCATTTATAAGTTTATAAGTTATAAGTCACATGCTAAATCTCACTTCAAGTTATATACTGTTAAATTTTTCTAGTTAAACAAGCAAAAAAGACGCTACCTACAAACACCTTGGGGTGTTATAAGATAGCGCCTTTGCTATTTCGTTTATTCTCTTGTGCTCAATTATATATGGTCATTATTAAAAATTCAAGACCTATTTTAAAATATTATTTTGTTTTTATTTAATTTAAAACTTTAACCCATAATTAGCACTATTTAAATTTAAGTATTTATATTTAGAATATTTTATTTATAATTCTTATATTTATTAATATGCAGATTTGTATTAGTCTGTGCTAAAAATTGAATTCCTCTACTAAATTAAAATCAAATTTTACAAGTTTTGTACTTACCTAGTTTCTTTAGTTATTTTATTCTAAATTTTTAGCATTTATGAATTATTACAGATTATATCTTGCAATTTTGTTGACATTATTCCGTATAAATGTTATAAAAGAGGTATACAGATGAACAAAGGCGTTCTTCGAGTAAACCCTACTCGAAGTGCGCCTTTTTTGTTTTTCAAATTTGGAGTATTAAATATGTGTGAAGGAGTAATGAGTATGCTTAAACAAGAAGGTGAAGTTAGAATCCCGTCAGGATGTGCTATTTCTGGTTTCATTAATAAAAATGGTAAACGCATCGCTGGGGATCAAATTGTCAAATCCATATCTTATATGCACGACCGCTCAAATGGTCTTGGCGGCGGTTTTGCTGGTTATGGTATTTATCCTGAATATAAAGACCTCTATGCTTTCCATGTTTTCTATGATAATAGCTTATCTAGAGAAGAAACTGAACGTTTCCTTGAACAGCACTTTGATGTTGTTAACTTAAGCCGTATCCCTACTAGAAAACATAAAAACATTACAAACGAACCACTTATCTGGAGATATTTTCTTTCTCCTCTTCCTACTAAACTTGCAGCAAGTCAACTTGAAGAAGATGAATTCGTGGTTCAATCAGTTATTAATATTAATACAAAAATTAAAGGTGCTTACGTATTTTCTAGCGGCAAGAACATGGGAGTATTCAAAGCCGTTGGTTTCCCTGAAGATGTAGGTGAATTCTACAGACTTGAAGAGTATGCAGGGTACGCATGGACAGCACATGGCCGTTATCCAACCAATACACCAGGCTGGTGGGGCGGCGCCCATCCATTTGCACTTTTAGATTATACAATCGTTCATAATGGTGAGATTTCATCTTATGATGCTAACAGACGTTATGTAGAAATGTTTGGCTATAAATGTACACTTCTTACAGACACCGAAGTTATTACATATATTATTGACTTTTTAAATCGTAAACAACACCTCACTTACGAAGAAATTGCTCAGGTTATTGCTGCACCTTTCTGGAGCAAGATTGATAAAATGTCACCTAAGGATAAGGCAAAAGCTACACAGCTTCGTAATATGTTTGCAAGTCTATTAATTACAGGGCCTTTCTCTATTATTTTAGGCTTTAATGGTGGACTTATGGCGCTTAATGACCGCCTCAAACTACGTTCAATGGTTGCTGCTGAAAAAGATGATATGGTTTATATGGCAAGTGAAGAATGTGCTATTCGTGCAATCTGCCCTGATGTAGATCGCATTTGGTCACCTAAGGGCGGCGAACCTATTATCGTTACTTTAAACAACTACGGAGGTGACAAATAATGGCTATCAATTATTTCTATCCTGACTATGAAATCGTTAGAAATCCAAATAGATGTATTAAATGCGGCGCTTGTGCACGCCAATGTGCAAATGAAGTGCATGCTTTAGATGAAGAATTAGGCATGATGGTTGCAGATGAATCAAAATGTGTTAACTGTCAAAGATGTGTTTCTATCTGTCCTACTCGTGCTCTTAAAATAGTAGAAACAGATAATAAATTTAAACAAAACGCTAACTGGTCACAAAAAATTATGACTGAGACTTACAAACAAGCAGCTACAGGTGGTGTCCTTCTTTCTAGTATGGGTAATCCTGAACCATTTCCTGTATACTGGGACAAAATGCTCATTAATGCGAGTCAGGTTACTAATCCACCTATTGACCCATTACGTGAGCCTATGGAAACACAAACTTTCTTAGGAAAGAAATCATCAACTATTAAATTTGATAAGGACCGTAATATTATCTCAAATGAGCACCCTAATCTAAAACTTGAAGTACCTATTATGTTCTCAGCAATGTCATATGGTTCTATCAGTAAAAATGCTCATGAAAGTTTAGCTAGAGCAGCTGAAGAACTTGGTACTTTTTATAATACAGGTGAAGGTGGCCTTCACAAAGATTTTTATAAATATGGACCACATACTATCGTTCAAGTCGCTTCAGGACGTTTCGGTGTTCACAAAGCATACCTCGAAACAGGTGCTGCTATTGAAATCAAAATGGGTCAAGGTGCAAAACCGGGTATTGGCGGTCACCTTCCTGGTATTAAAGTTGGCGATGATGTTTCTAAAACACGTATGATTCCAAAAGGTTCTGATGCAATCTCTCCTGCACCACACCATGATATTTATTCTATTGAAGACCTCCGTCAGCTCATCTTCTCTCTTAAAGAAGCAACTGACTACAAAAAACCGGTTATCGTAAAAATAGCTGCTGTTCATAACGTTGCTGCTATTGCCTCTGGAATTGCTCGTTCAGGTGCTGATATCATTGCAATCGATGGTTATCGAGGTGGTACAGGAGCCGCACCTACACGCATTCGTGATAATGTAGGTATTCCTATTGAACTTGCCCTTGCCGCTGTAGATCAACGACTTCGTGATGAAGGTATTCGTAATGAAGTTTCTGTAGTCGTTGGTGGTAGCATTCGTTGTGCCTCTGATGTTGTTAAAGCCATTGCCCTTGGGGCAGATGCGTGTTACATCGCTACTGCTGCTTGTCTTGCTATGGGCTGTCATCTCTGCCGTAGCTGTCATACAGCTAAATGTAATTGGGGTATTGCAACACAAAGACCTGACCTTGTTAAACGCCTTAACCCAGAAGTAGCCTACAAACGTCTTGTAAATCTTGTAGAAGCTTGGGACCATGAAGTTAAAGAAATCATGGGCGGTATGGGTATCAACTCCATCGAAGCGCTTCGTGGTAATAGACTTATGCTTCGTGGCATTGGTTTAACAGAAAAAGAATTAGAAATCCTTGGCATCGCTCATGCCGGAGAATAAGGGGAGGCAAAACAATGAAAAGAGTATATGTAAATGAAGATTGGTGCCTTGGTTGTCATCTTTGTGAATACTACTGCAGTTTTGCAAATAGTGGTGAAACGGATATGTTCAAGGCTTTTAATAGAGATAAAAAAACAACACCTCGTATCACGGTTGAAGAAGGTGGCGACATTAACTTCGCTGTTCAATGCCGCCACTGTGAAGACCCTGTTTGTGTAAAAGGCTGTATTGCTGGTGCCTTATCTATTAAGGATGGCGTAATCTCTGTAGATGATAATAAATGTGTCGGTTGCTATACTTGCGTCCTTTCCTGTCCATATGGTTGTATCGTTACAGATAACGAAAAAGTTATCAAAAAATGTGATTTATGTACTTCAAATTCTAACGGTACACCCGCTTGTGTCCAAGGTTGCCCAAATGCAGCAATCGTATTCGAAGAAAGGGGTTAAGCTATGAACTATGTGATTATTGGTAACTCTTCTGCTGCTATCGGCTGCATTGAAGGGATTCGAAAAGTAGATACAACAAGTAACATTACTGTGATTTCAGATGAAACTTATCATACTTATGGACGTCCTCTTATTTCTTACTGGCTTCAAGGCAAAGTTTCAGATGAAAATATTTATTATAGATCAAGTGATTTTTATGAAAAGAATAATTGTAAATTGATGTTAGGTGAAACGGTTACTTCTATTATTCCTAATGAATCAGTGCTTACACTTCAAAGTGGTCAAAAAATCCCTTATGATAAACTACTTATTGCTACAGGTTCAAGGCCCTTCATTCCACCAATGAACGGTCTAGAAAATGTCAAAAATCAATTTACATTTATGAAATATGATGATGCTAAAGCAGTCAAGAAATCTCTTAAACCAGATAGCAAAGTACTTATTATCGGTGCTGGACTTATTGGACTAAAAGCTGCTGAAGGTATTTATAATACAACTAATGATATTACTGTAGTTGACCTTGCAGACCGTATTTTACCTAGCATTCTAGATATTGAAGGTTCTGCAATGGTTCAAAAGCATTTAGAAAGCAAGGGAATTAACTTCCTTTTAAATGATAGTGTGGCTCAGTTTACTTCCAATACAGCTACCTTAAAAAGTGGTGTGACATTATCTTTTGATATTCTCATTATTGCTGTAGGTGTTCGTCCTAATATTGAACTTGCAAAAGAATGTGGCATCAATGTAAATCGTGGAATTCTCATCGATGAAACCTGTCGCACTTCTGCTGTTAACATTTATGCTGCAGGTGACTGCACAGAAAGCGTTGATATTACCACTGGAGAACAAAAAATATTAGCACTACTTCCAAATGCTTATATGCAAGGTGAGGTTGCTGGAATCTCTATGGCTGGCGGCTCTAAGACTTATAGAAAAGCTATTCCAATGAATGCTATTGGCTTCTTTGGACTTCATATGATTACTGCAGGCTCTTATACAGGTGAAGCCGTTACAACTCGCCTTGATGGTAACTACAAAAAATTAGTTTTCAAAGATAATGTGTTAAAAGGCTATATCATGATTGGCGATGTAAAACGTGCAGGAATCTATACTTCTATGATTAAAGAACAAATTCCTCTTGAGGATGTAGACATTAATCTTTTAGAAGAGAAACCTCAAATGATGCTTTTTAATAAGGCACGCCGCGTAGAAAAATTAGGAGGTGTTAAACTTGGTAATTAATGCAGAAGGACTTCACTTTCAAGTTTTAAATGATGCTTTAAAATCAAGCAAGGATTCAAATATTAAAATTACAAACTGCCTTGGACATCGTTATATTGGTTCAGGCGTTACAAATAAAAATATCGATATCTATGGTACTCCAGGCAATGCCCTTGGTTCTTATTTAGCCGGTAGCACAATTAATGTCTATGGTAATGCCCAAGATGCTACTGGTGACACTATGGATAGTGGTGAAATTATAATTCACGGTAACTGTGGTGACACAACTGGTTATGGTATGCGTGGCGGAAAAATATTCATTCACGGCAACGCTGGCTACCGTGTAGGTATTCATATGAAAGCTTATGAAGAACATCAACCTACTATTGTTGTTGGTGGATGCGTAGGTGATTTCTTAGGTGAATATCAAGCTGGCGGTCGTATTGTTATACTTGGTTTAAATAATAATGGCAAAATCCCTGTTGGCGATTTTTGTGGTACTGGTATCCATGGTGGTGCTATTTATATTCGTTCAAATGAATTACCAGATTTACCAGCTCAAGTTGCAGCTTCTGTTGCTACAGATGACGACTTAGCTGATATTATGAGTGACATTGAGGCATTCTGCGAGTACTTCAATGAATCAAAAGAAGAAATTTTAAAGGGAAAATTTTATAAATTAGTAGCTAATTCAAAAAATCCATATAAGCGTCTTTACACTCATAATTAAATCGATTACACTGTTCTTAATTATTTACTTATTGTGAGGAGGAGTTTTTCATGTCTTTTAATAAACTTGGCGCTTTAAGATTTGTAGAAGAAAATGATGTTAAATTCATTAGACTTCAATTCTGTGATCTTTTAGGTGAACTTAAGAATATTTCTATCTCCCCAAAACAACTTAGTAAAGCCTTTGATGAGGGCATCGCTTTTGATGCCTCCTCTATCAAGGGCTTTACTACAATTGAGGATTCAGAACTATTTTTATTCCCAGATCCAACTACCCTTTGCATCTTACCTTGGAGACCTCAGCATGGGAAGGTAGCTCGTCTATTTTGCGATATTAAAACATCTGAAGGTACACCTTTTATAGGTGACAGCCGCTACATTTTAAAACGTGCTTATGAAAAAGCTAAAAATATGGGGTATATCTTTAAAGTTGGTGCAGAATGTGAATTCTTCTTATTTAAAACAGATTTAGAAGGTAACCCTATTCCTGAACCTAGCGATAAAGCTAGCTACTTTGATGTAGCCCCTCTAGATCAGGGTGAAAATACACGTCGTGAAATTTGCTTAACCCTAGAAGAAATGGGATTTGAAATAGAATCATCTCATCATGAATCTGCTACTGGCCAACATGAAATTGATTTTAAATATGATAATGTTATAGAGTCTGCTGACAATATCCTAGCTTTTAAAACAGTTGTTAAATCCATTGCAGGCCGCAATGGTCTCTATGCTTCTTTCATGCCTAAACCTCTTATGAATACAAGTGGCTCAGGTATGCATATTAATATGTCTCTTTACAAAGATGGAGAAAATATATTTGATACAAAATCTCCTACTGCACTTCCTAAAGAGGCTGGACATTTCATAGCAGGTATTCTTAAACATATTAAAGAAATCTCTGCTATTGCTAATCCACTTGTAAACTCTTATAAAAGGCTTAATTCTGGTTTTGAAGCACCTAGACAAGTTTCTTGGTCATTTAAAAATCGTTCTGCACTCATTAGAGTACCATCTAGCACCACTGGATATAATAGAATCGAACTTCGTAGTCCGGATCCTACTTGTAATCCATATCTTACACTTGCGCTTCTTTTAGAAGCGGGTCTTGAAGGTATTCAAAATGAATTGCCACTTATGCCAGAACTTAACCTAAATGCATATAATCTAAATGAAGATGAACTAACTGCTCTAGGTATAGAATCATTACCTGAAAACTTATCTATTTCACTTATGGCAATGAAACAAAGTGATTTTATTAAAAAAGTATTGGGACAACATATTTTTGAAAATTACTTAGCAATAAAAAACGGCGAATGGAATATATATAACCAGACTGTTCATGAATGGGAAGTCCAGAACTACCTGTAAATAATATGAACAAAACCAAAAAAATGATTATAAAGGAGTAGGAAGCGTGGAAAAGATATTAATTGTATCTACCCAAAGAGAGTCTTCGAATGCCTTGTATGATATCATTAGCCCTCTTGGTTTTTCTGGTTATGAATATGCCGCCTCTGGCAATGAGGCAAGAAGAAAGTTTGACTATACTGATTATGATCTCATTATAATCAATACACCTTTAAGCGACGAGTTTGGCTCCGAACTTGTTCTAGATATTGCAGAAAAATCCTTATCTGCTATACTTATCCTTGTGAAGTCAGATATTAAAGAGCAAGTTCAAGATAAAGTAGCTGTAACTGGCGCTTTTGTCGTAGGTAAACCAATTAATAAACAAGTCCTACTGCAATCCATTCCATTCGTTCTTAATTCTAAGCAAATCATCTCTACTTTAAGAGAACAAAATAAAGCTTTGAAGAAAAAAATGGATGATGTAAAGGTTATTGAGCGTGCTAAATTTTCTCTTATTAAGTACTTAGGCCTTGATGAAAAACAAGCTCATAGGTATATTCAAAAGCAAGCCATGGATTTACGTGTTTCACCTAGGGTTGTTGCTGATAATATTCTCAAGACTTACGAAGTATAATTTAAAGGGTGTGAATATATGAAAAAAATTAATTTTACAAAAATGCACGGCATAGGTAACGACTATGTTTATGTTGATGGCTTCAAAGAAACAATTGAAAATCCTAGTGCCTTCTCTGAATTTATCAGTGATCGCCATTTTGGAATTGGTGCTGATGGCTTAGTAATGATTTTACCATCTGAGATTGCTGATTTCAGAATGCGTATGTTCAATGCTGATGGTTCTGAAGGTAAAATGTGTGGTAATGCCACAAGATGTATTGGTAAATTTGTATATGAAGCTGGTTACACAGATAAAACTGATATTTCACTTGAAACCTTAAGTGGTATTAAATACCTTAAACTAAATGTTGAAGATAATAAAGTTGCTTCTGTCGAAGTTGATATGGGGCATGCTATCCTTGCTCCAAAGGAAATTCCTATTCTTTCTGATAGCGAAACTTTCATTAATCAACCTATCAACATAGATGATACAACTTACTTTATTACAGGTGTCTCTATGGGAAATCCTCATGCCGTTCTATTCTGTGACACTGATATTGATAATCTCTCTCTTGAAACAATTGGTCCAAAATTTGAGTTCCACGAACTGTTTCCTGAGAGAATAAATACAGAGTTTGTACAAATAATAAATGAAAATACAGTAAAAATGCGTGTTTGGGAACGTGGTTCTGGTGAGACTTGGGCCTGTGGAACAGGTGCTTGTGCTGTAGCAGTAGCTTGCGTCCTCAATGGTTATTGCAAACAAGGTGAAGAAATTACTGTTAAATTACGCGGTGGCGACTTAAAGATTACTTACAACAACGACGGAACAGTCCTTATGAAAGGGCCTGCTACTAAAGTATTTGACGGTACCATTGAGTATTAAAATACTCAATGCATTAAAATACTCAAATGGAGTATTAAAAATTTCAATATGATATTAAAATCTCAAGCGAATACTTAGTATTCGCTTAAAATTACAAAGCGTTTAAAGGGAGGCTTAAAATGGCTTTTATTAATGATAATTACTTAGAGCTTAAAGACAGTTACTTATTCTCTACTATTGCTAAAAAAGTTAACGAATTCGTAGCTGCACATCCAGAAAAAAAATTAATCCGTATGGGTATTGGTGACGTTACTCGTCCACTTGTTCCAGCCGTACTTTCTGCCATGCATTCTGCGGTAGATGAAATGGGGCAAAAAGAAACATTCAAAGGTTATGGGCCAGAACAAGGTTATAACTTCTTACATGAAGCTGTTCAAAACTACTATGCTAAAATGGGCGTTTCTCTTGAAACAGATGAAATCTTCATCAGTGACGGTGCAAAAAGTGATGTTGGTAACATTACAGATATCTTTGGTAATGAAAATATTGTTATGATTCCAGACCCAGTATACCCTGTATATGTAGATACAAATATTATGTCAGGTCGTGAAATCGTTTATTTAGATTCAAATGCAGAAAATAATTTCTTACCACTTCCTCCAACAGATGAAGAAGTAACTCCTGACCTTATCTATCTCTGCTCACCAAATAACCCTACAGGATCTGTTTATAACAAAGAACAACTTGCTGCATGGGTTGAATATGCTAAAAGTAATGGTGCGATTATCCTTTATGATGCAGCTTATGAATGTTTTATTCATGATGCTTCTCTTCCAAGAAGTATTTTTGAAATCGAAGGTGCTAAAGAATGTGCTATCGAATTCTGTAGTTTATCTAAAACAGCTGGTTTCACAGGAACACGTTGTGGTTATACAGTTGTTCCAAAATCACTTACAGCTATGAATAGCGAGGGCGACTCAGTTGTTCTTAATAAACTTTGGCTTAGAAGACAAACAACTAAATTTAATGGTGTACCTTATATCATTCAAAAAGGTGCTGCTGCTGTTTTCACAGAAGAAGGCCAAGCTCAAATCAAAGAAAACATTGCTTACTACATGGAAAACGCACGTATCATTGCCGATGCCATGAAAGCAAAAGGTATTGAATACTATGGCGGAGATAACTCTCCTTATATCTGGCTCAAATGCCCAAATAATATGAAATCATGGGATTTCTTTGATTATCTCCTTAACGAAATTGCAGTAGTTGGTACACCAGGTGCTGGTTTCGGTAATAATGGTGAAGGATTCTTCCGCCTCACAGCTTTCGGTGACCGCGAAGCAACTATCGAAGCTATGGAACGTTTCAAATCATTAAACTTCTAATGCACAACTAAAAAAGGATTTGTCACGAAACTGTTTTCGTAACAAATCCTTTTTTTATGTTATTTTTTTCTTCCTATACCAGCTATTAATTATTTACTTAATACAACTACATTTCCTTCAGTAAAGTTAGTGAAATTAGACCAGTCTGAATTTGCACTACGTGTTTGAATGCTTACTGTACCACCCTGTGGTTTTAAAATTATAGTACTATCAATTGTTATTTCAAGATATTTACCTTCACTATCTTCACCAAATGTTCCATTTACATTTGATGTAAGTGCTTGATACCAAGGTGCTTCATTTAACTGCGCTGCTGCATGATCACACCAGAATTGCATTGATGTACTATCATCCTTATTAAAGTAATAACGAATTGCTAAATTAGATAAATCAATACTCTCTGAACCTGTAGCTGAAATAGTATATGTTTGTGCAATAGAGTTACTTACCTGAGTTGTAACATTTACTTCTACACCATCTACAGTTGTCCCTGGATTTGGATCAGGGGTTGGTGTTGGTTCTGGCGTTGGGTCTGGAGTTGGGGTTGGATCTGGTGTTGGATCTGGTGTTGGTTCTGGTGTTGGATCTGGTGTTGGTTCTGGCGTTGGTTCTGGCGTTGGGGTTGGATCTGGTGTTGGATTAACTACGCTAATATCACCATCCGTAATAATTCCAGCTAATGCCATAACTAAACCTGCGTTATAGTCAATACCTACCTCTGTTTCTGTATATTGATTTGGATCATTTGAATATGAATCACCATTTCCAGGACCACCTACTAAAGCGCCCGTTAATATATGTTTTGCATCTTTTAAGTTATTATTATCATTAAATCCTTGATAGCCATTAGCTGCTCTATGATGTGGTTTAGTTGGATACTTGCTACCAAAACCAATCATATAAGACATGCTATTAGGATTATCTCCTAAAATATAATTAACTTGACTCATTGCTAAATCTTTAGCCTTTGTATCTCCTGACATCTTGTAGTATTGCATTGCAATAGCTGATGCAGCTGCAGAGTATCTTAATGATCCCCAGCTATTTAAAATCTTTAAGCCCCCTGGTGTTTCTGACATATTGTACCAATATTCCATATTATGTTTAACAGAGTCTTTATACTTTTCTTCCCCTGTTAACTTATATAATTCAACCGCAGTTGGTATGTACATATCATCCCAACACATCGTCCATTCATTAGTTGCTACTACATTTGCATTAGTTGATGAAGCCGAATACTTTTCAGCATCAGTTAAATATTTTGCTTCACCAGTTGCTCTATATAGCCATGTTGCAGCCCATGCTAAATCATCCTTATAACTACTACTTGAATAAAAACTCTGATATTGAGCTATTCCTTGATTAGATATTCCTAGTACGTATAAAGATTTAGCTGCTGATAAGCATCTAGATGCATATTCAGGATCTCTATCTTTACTATTTAAGTACATAATAGATAATGCTGCTGATGCACCACCTGCAATATCTGAACCTGCTGAACCAGAATTTAATGTAAAGTATGTTTGTCTATCACCTTGTAATTCCGGTGATCCCCAATAACTGTGATCTACATTTCCATCTCCTACTTGATAATAAAATGTATTAGCATTTGGATGACACTTTAATAAATAATCTGTAACATATTTTAATGTGTCATACATCTTATCAGAGTTACCTGTCTTCTCAAAAGCATCTCTATAATCTAAATAAGTCCAACCAAGTACACTCGCTGCGTAGTTTTGTGTTATACCAAATTTTACATGGTCACCACAGTCATGAAAACCACCAGTTAAATCAATTCCCTTATCACTACCATCATTAACATGGCATGCACTACGCCAATCAAATTCATTATTATCAGCTACATTTGGTCCACATTTATTTGCATCATAGAAAATAACACTGTCTTTTAAGGCTAAATTATAATCAAATGCTGATGCAGTTGATGAAGCTATCAGCGGCATTCCTGCAAATGCTGATAATAACATACTAAAACTTAAGAAATATACCCCTTGTTTTTTCATTCTTTGTAAAAGTTTCATATTACTCCTCCTATTATTTATATTTTTCCTTTCTTATGTACCTTAATTTCTCCTTTTCATTTCCCCTTTTGCTATTATCTAAGTCACCTTTACTCTAGACTTATTATAAAACTTATTCATATTTACATGTTTAAAAATGATTAACATGTAAAATTTTGTGACATAACATAATTTATTTACTTTCCCAACAAAAAAAGTGTACTAGATGATGAATTTTCTTCCTCTTCTAATACACCTTTTGTTAATTTATTCTATATTTAAACATTTACACTTTCATTAAACTTCTTCTATATTAACTTCTCTTTCTAAATTAACATGATCTGGTAAACCTTGCTCTCTGGCCTTAAGATGATCCATATACTTCTTAGTTTCTGCTACAACTACACCTGATAGGAGAATAAGTCCAACTAAGTTTGGAAAAGCCATCAATCCATTTACGATGTCTGCAAGTACCCAGATTACTTCTAATTTAATGAATCCACCTATTGCAACCATTGCTAAAAATATGATTCTATAAATTGTGATTCCTCTTACACCTGCTAAGTATTCTAAACAACGTTCACCATAATAGCACCAGCCTAAAATTGTTGTAAACGCAAATAGTGTTAAACAAATCGTTACTAAAATTGGCCCTGCAGTTGGTAAGACTTGTGCAAAAGCATCTTGTGTCATGTTTGCTCCAACGTTTTCACCTTGCCATACACCAGTTACAATAAGTGTAAGGCCCGTTAATGTACAAATAATGATTGTATCAATAAATGTACCTGTCATTGAGATAAGCCCTTGTTCTGCTGGCCATTCTGTCTTAGCAGCAGCTGCTGCAATTGGCGCGCTACCAAGGCCAGATTCATTAGAGAATACGCCACGTGCAATACCTGCTTGAATAGCTTTCGCTACTATTGCACCTGTAAATCCTCCAACTGCTGCTGTTGGTGTAAATGCACCTTTAAAAATCATTGCAAGTGCAGGAATAACCTGCCCTGCATTATTTCCTAAAATAATAACTGTAAAAATAATATATGTGATTGCCATAAATGGTACAACTTTTTCTGCTACCTTAGAAATACTTTTAATACCACCAAATACAATAACGCCAATTAAGATTGCCACTATAACACTTGTAATTCTAGTATCTACACCAACTGTAGACTGAATACTTGTTGCAATGGAGTTAACTTGCGAAAATGTCCCGATTCCGAGTAATGCTACTAAAATACCACTTACTGCAAAGAAAATTGCCAACGGTTTAAACTTCTTGCCAAGTCCACGTTCAATGTAATACATAGGTCCACCTGATACTTGGCCATTATCATCAATTGTTCTATATTTAATTGCAAGTACGCCTTCTGCATACTTAGTTGCCATTCCAAAGAATGCTGCAACCCACATCCAAAATAATGCACCAGGTCCACCTGCTCTAATAGCAGTTGCCACACCAACAATATTTCCAGTACCAACGGTTGCTGCCAGCGCTGTACATAATGCACCGAAACTATTAATATCACCTGTTCCATTATTTTCTGCCTTAAAGATTAACTTGAAGGCTTTAGGTAGTTTAATTACTTGTATAAGACCTAATCGTATTGTAAATAAAATACCTGTACCTACTAATAAAGTTAAAAGTACTGGTCCCCATACAATATCATCAACACCTTGTAAAAATCCTAAAATATCCATAAAAAAATACTCCCTTCTTTAATTAAAAATTCAAAGTCGAGGAGTTCCTTAAGTTTATAGACTATTGCGGTACATAATATTTTCATTCCTATAATTTAACCCTATATAAATAAAATCATATAATATTATAGATTCCCAGTTTCTATTACCTATATCATCTAAGAATAACTAATAAACTAAAATAGACACATCTATATAATTTTTATTTACCCTAAGAAAATATAAATAAGATTCCTCCGGAAATACTTTATTTATATCTAAGCTTCATATCACGTCTTTAATATTATGTACTATGCTCTGTCCTTTTGCCTGAGAGATTAAACAATTTCTATTGCAAAAATTGCTTTTGCCCCTTCGGCGCCCATAACTTGAGTCTCTCCAGAGTCCGTCAGCCATGCAGTTCTCACTTTATTAAGTACCTGAGAGTGTTACTCCTTCGGTGGATCTTAATGTTTATCATTTTAATCACTCTTCTGTATAGCTTCATCCGGTTATGTATCCTAATCATATAATATTAAAAAAATAAAGTCAACAAATTTATGTTGATACACATAGTATGTTGACTCTACTTTAATTTAACTTGATTATACATTTATTTCATAAGATATCTTATGTTCTTTTAATTTTTCTTCCATATTATATAATTCATTACTAGATATTCTGTTAACTAAGCACGCTTTTCCATAATGATAAATACTGTAAATAGGTTTTACACTATATACATTCTCTAAAAATGATATTTCAAACCATTTAAGTTTTTCTGTATAACTATCTACTTCATCTTGGACAAACTGTTTTATTTCTGGCGTAATTTCACCTATATACCATTGCTGCTGACTCGTCTCACAAGTTTTAATCCTTCTACATTTAAGATAGAATAATAATTCTTTTATTTTTTCTGTTTCATTTTCCCAGCATCCAATACTAATATACTTACTTTCTCTAAAACCAATTGCTAAAACTTTTTTCATAACATGATTTTTAAATATCTCATTTTTTTCTTCATCATTATAAATACGTAAGCATATATCTTGCTTTAAATTAACTTCTTCTATTAAATACGTATCTTCTGTACTACTTATTTTATTACTACTTTGATATATCTCCTTGCATAATATACTTTCAAATGTAAGCTTGGGCTTATTATCTTTTATTTCTAATACTACAAAATGTCCCCTATCATTTTTATCTTTCATCAATGCCCCTGGTTCAATAATATTCGTATTAAAAAATGGTTCTTTAACATGAATTAATTGTTGTAAATGCCCCCCGCTACAGAAAATATAATCATAGTACTCACCACTAATAATTTTTCTATTACTATGAGCTATTTTCTGGGAAATTTCTGCGAAACCATTGAGATGCATCATTAATATTTTCATATTACCTAATTCAATACTCTTAATGCTTGGTAGTTGCCTAATTTTCTCCTGTAGGTCTAAACTGAGCTTTTCCCTTGCCCACTCTAAAGTCCCTACCCCTTCTTCCTGTACATTACCTTCTAATATTTTATCCTCATCATAACCTCGGATATTAATAAACCTTTTATCCTTTAATACCTTTTCAACTACCTCACAAGGATATGGCCCCTCACTCACAAAATCTCCTAGGTTTATTACTAATTCAATTTTTTTCTTTTCTACATAATTTAAGAAAGTATCCAACATATACAGGTTTGCATGGAGGTCTGAAATAATAGCAATCTTATTATATTCCATATCACTCACCCCTATTTTCCTCTTACTATTATTTCTTTCGGTCCATTATTAAATTAACTTAATGTTCTCTGTAAACAACTCAAGGTTATAAGTACTGAATCTATATAAATATTTACCTCATGCTAATATTTACTATTCTAAATTCAAATGCTTGCTCAAAATAGTATTAATGCCGAAAAATAATCCTATGCATATTATTATTACGACAGTTATTCCGCTTAAAATTATAGCCTGAGCAGATGCTTCACTAAGGTTTATGCAACGTGCAAAAATGGCTGTTAATACATTATTAACTAAAATATTAAGTACAAAAAATGTTCCAAAAGCACTCAGCCCTCTATGTTTAGAAAATACCGGAAGTTGTGCAACTGTGAGTGAACCGTAAATTATTAAAATAAATTCTATATAACTTGCAGCTCCGCCTATTGCTATACAACTTATAAATACCCCTGCATTCATGTGAATTTGCTCTGTAATTTCTTCATTAAAACTATGCCATAAAACTTGTATTTGACTAATTACTTCTTTTATAGAGTACCAATCAATATATGCACTAAATAGAATAATAAAAGATATTATAGCTACCAAACCACTAATCACTGTCCACATAAGTGTCACAAGCAACTTAGAAATAATAATTTTCTTACTATCCACAGGTAACGTAAACATCAAATATCCTTCATCCCCCAGTAAATTTTTATTAAATCTTTGTACTGCCATAATTACAGTTGTTACACCTAATGCTACAAACAAGGCTACTACAATACATCCTGTTAAAACCTTTCCCCTCTGAAAATTAAAGGTATTAAATAGCTTGTTAAATATTGATAACCCTATAATTGCGAGATACATACATACAAATACCATAGCTGTAGCCTTCACTTCATACTTTAATAGTTTCCTTAACATACGAATACCTCCCTAAACAATGCATCTATAGACTTTCCTCTTTCTTCTCGGATTTCATCTACGCTCCCTTGTAATACGATGCTGCCATATGCTAAAAATATAATCTCATCACATATACTTTCTATTTCTTGGATTAAATGTGTTGCTATTAAAATTGAACTCTCAGATGTATAATTCTTAATAATTGTTTTTAAAATATAATCCCTTGCTGCTGGATCAACCCCTCCAATAGGCTCATCTAAAATATATAAATCTGCCTTACGTGACATAACTAAAATAAGTTGAACCTTCTCTTTGGTTCCTTTTGACATAGTTTTAAGCCTATCATTAATATCTATCTTTAACTGTAACAACATATCTTCTGCTCTTTGCCTGTCAAAGTCCTCATAAAAATCCTCAAAAAATTGAAGTAAATCTTTAACCTTCATCCAATCATTTAAATACGTACGTTCTGGTAAATAAGCAATTATTTTTTTTGACTCAATCCCTGGTTTATTCCCCTTAATGGTTACGGTACCACTAGTTGGTTCTATTAAACCATTTATAATTTTAATCAAGGTGCTTTTACCACTTCCATTAGGTCCTAATAAACCAACAATCTTACCTTTTCCTATATTTAAATTTAATTCCTTTAACGCTTCCTTTGCACCATAACTTTTACTTAATCCCTCTATCCTTAACAAATCCTCCATTTTAATACCCCCTTATCTATTTTCTAATTACAACTACCTATCCCTAATACGCCCCTTAAAATATCTCTAATCTCATCCTTGCTATATCCTAAAGATGTTAATACTTCATTAGTTTCTTTAAGCTTTTTGACTGCTACACTTTCCTTGATATCTGCTATAACTGTATTCATTATATCTGAATATGTTGAACTAACCCCTAAATATTTTTCCATACTAACTTACCTCCTCCAAAAAAACACTAACCAGTTCAATTAATTCTTTTCGTGTATATCCTAGCTGTAATAATGCCGTCGTTAATTCTTTTACTTTTTCCTGGGCATATTCATTTCTTATACGCTTAATAAGTTCCCTATCTTCCGTAACAAATCTCCCACTTGTTCTTTGAGTAAATACCAATTCTTCTCTTTCTAATTCTGCTAATGCCCTCTGCATTGTATTTGGATTAACACCAGCTTCTTGCGCTAAGTCTCGAACTGAATCTAGCTTGCTGCCTGTTTCAAGGACGCCTGATATAATTCTTAATTTAAGTTGATCTAAAAGCTGCCTATAAATCGGCTCGTTATTATTAAATTCCCACGCCATTCAAATACCTCCTTTTATACTCCCAACTGCTACATCTATTTTGTAATATTAACTTATTGTATTAATCACTTAATACAATAATATTCCCGTATTTCATAATTGTCAATTTATTTTTAGATTTTTTATATCATATAGATTTCACATTTATAAATTTTAGTTATAACTCACTATTCACCCCTTAATTTTATTTGTCTCCACTCATCCTCAAGGATAGCCATTAAAATATCATCTGCATACTCTTCGCCATCATAAATGGCATCACGTAATACACCTTTACGCTTAAATCCCACTGATTGATATGTTTTTTCCATGACCCAATCCCTTTTTGTCGCTCACTTGTCTGAAAGATTGCAATACGGAAATTAGCACTGCGTAGTTTCCAATCAATTTCATTAATAACACTCTCTCCTACAATGCTCCCATCTGGTGCTATTATAAGAAAATCATAGCGGTCATTATCTTCTACATTTTGTAAAAAGAAATTAACTATCTCATCATATGTAAATACTTCTTTGCATCCCGTAAGTCGTGCACCTCTGAATCCAAAGGATTAAATTTTTGATAAAAATATTCTTTAGCATCTTCTGCTCGTGCAGGCCTTAGGATAAAACCATCTTTTGTCCATATTTGATTTAGTTTACTCATTATATCTATTTCCTCCAAGATTAATTATTTACTTTTATAATTTCATCATTTCAAACCTTGAGTTGAAATTCTAAAGATAGAAGACCAAATTTTTCACTTCAAAAAGAGGGCATTGTATACTTATCACAATGCCCTCTCCTCTACTACTTCTATATTCAATTCATAGGCTAATTACTTGCTTTTAAGAGCTTGTTCAATAGCTTCAATTTCTTCATCAGATAAATTATACGTAGATTTTCCATTTCGAATAGGTTTAGCATATGTATAAGACCCATCTCTACTGTATATGCCGTTTAAAACAATACCATCATTTTGATGATCTAATAAAGCAATTGCAAATGATAAATCTGCCCCTGTATTAGCAATTGCTTTATATCTTACAATGCCTACCTTTTGTATGCAGTAGTTTAATTTTTCATTTACAGATTTCATTTCTGCTCGAACTTCTTTTTCACTTTCTAGTAATGCATTTATATCGTTTGTATATCTTCCTAAAAGACCTTCTAAGTCTAATTCATCGCCACCCATGAAAGTCTCAAATCTTCTTTGTAGCTTTTTTAATTTGCTTTGTGTCATACACACACAAATTAATAATATTAGTACTAATGCGCCTAAACTTGCTACAATATACATTGCATAATCATTAAATATCGCTATAGCCTGTTCCATCATTTTTCTCTTCTTCCCTTTTATATTAATCCATGTTTATTATTTGTATAATTCTAGCTAATTCTTCATCTGAATAATATTCGATTTCAATCTTTCCTTTTTTAGCCCCTTTAGAAATAACTACTTTTGTCCCTAATATTTTTTGTAAATTTTCTTGTATTTCTCTATAAAAAGGATTATATTTTGCTTTATCTTCTTCTTTTTTCTCTTTTTTATTACTTAAAAGTAACTGAATATACTTTTCAGTTTCTCTTACACTTAGAGACTTTTCAATAATTAAATCTGTTACTTGTTTCTGTGTTTTAATATCTTTTAATGCTAATAACGCCCTAGCATGTCCAAATGTAATTTCATCTTCTCTTAATTTTTCTTGTACATATGGTGTTAAATTAAGTAATCGCATAATATTTGCAACTGAAGATCTATTTTTACCTACTTTATCAGCTACCTGTTCTTGTGTTAAGTCAAAACGCTCCATTAGTAAACTATATGCACAAGCAAGCTCCATTGCATTTAAATCTGAACGTTGAATGTTCTCTACTAAGGCTATCTCTAAAGTTTGTTGATCCGAAAAAGACTTAATAATAATTGGTATCTCTGTTACCTTTGCCATTCTCGCTGCACGATATCTTCTTTCCCCCGCAACAATTTCATATTTACCATTTTTCTCCCTTACAATAAGAGGTTGTAAAATACCATGTTCTAATATAGATGAACTTAATTCTTTTAATTCTTCTTCATCAAAATTCTTTCTTGGTTGTCCAAAATTAGGCTCTATCTCATTAATATCGACGATTTTAATTGTCTCCTCCTTAGCATTTGATGCACTTACAAGCTCATCTGATAATAATGCATTAAGCCCTCTTCCTAATCCTCGTTGTTGTTTCATTAACATTAATTCCTTTCCACAAATTCTTTTGCTAATTGGCGATATTGCTCACTACCTTTAGCTCTTGAATCATACTTAATACAAGACATTCCAAAGCTAGGTGCCTCACTTAATCGTACACTTCTTGTAATCTTAGTTTGATATACCGTATCACTAAAATGTGTTTCTACTTCTTTTACTACCTGTGCTGATAAATTTGTTCTATTATCAAACATTGTAAATAATATTCCTTCTAGTACAAGCTGCGGATTAATGTTTTTCTTTACTAACCCTACTGTTTGTACCAATTGAGATAGTCCTTCTAATGCATAGTATTCACATTGCATAGGAATTAGTACGGAATCAGAGGCTGTTAATGCATTGATTGTTAAGATATTTACGGCTGGTGGACAATCTATGAAAATATAGTCGTATTCATCTTTTATTGTATCTAATTGTTTCTTTAAAATGAATTCACGCTGTTTAGTATTCACTAATTCCACTTCTGTCCCCGCTAAATTCATATTAGATGCAACAATATTAATTGGTTCATTTTCTGATTGTTGAATTGCCTCTTTTATATTTGTGTTATTTACTAGTATATCATATACTGTACTACTTACTTGATTTTTTAAAATACCACATCCACTTGTTGCATTTCCTTGTGGGTCAATGTCTACAATAAGTACTTTATAATCCATTTCAGCTAATGCAGCTGATAAATTTACAACTGTAGTCGTTTTGCCGACTCCTCCTTTTTGGTTAACAACAGCAATTACTTTACCCATAACATTCTCCTTTTTTATTTTTCTCTATCCGACTAAAATTAGTATAGCATATCCCTATTTTTTTATAAATATTTGAACCCTGATTTCTATAAATTAATTCATATTCTGTTTAAACTTTTTCTCCAATATTCCTTAATATGGCATCCTTCTATCTTTTTTCTTTATTTATTTCTTTTTACTTTAAGCATTTTATGTGATTAAGAATGTTCCACGTGGAACATTTATCTTCTTACATTATTTATCTTCTTCTTTACAAATTAATAAGGCTGATTAGATTGTTCCACGTGGAACATCTAATCAGCCTCATTAATTATTACTATAGAATTTATTTTTATGTATACTGCATTACTGCTGACTTATTCATGTCACAAATATAAATGATATTAACAGCTTTGCCCTTATCTCTTAATTTTAAAGTCATTTCTATATAGAGAAACCAACTAAAAACTTGAAATATACATGTACGTAAATTGTTTTCTCTCGTTGATTACACATTGCTAAAAACTATGAATAACTAAAACTTATAAATGTGAAATCTATAGAGAAACCAACTAAAGGCTTGAAATAACATGGAGGTAAATAAGTTTCTCTCAATGATTTCACATGACTAAAAACTATGAATAACTAAATTTTATAAATGTCAAATCTATATATAAGTAATATAGCATCATTAACCCACTCATTATTAGCATAATCAAATACGCTCTCTGAACTTTCCTCAAAGCCACATTTTATATGAGTACGTCTAGATGCTACATTATTTATATTTACATAACTTCTCATCTCAAAATCACCATCTTGCTTTAATTCTTCTATTACACTACTTATAAGTTTTTCAGCATATCCTCTTTTTCTATATAATGGATGAGTTTCTAATGCTTCCATAAAATATATACTGCCTTTAATTTTATAAAGACGCATAGCACTTACCCATATACCATTATCCTTCCAAATATAATAGCATGTATTATTTCTTTTAAGAAAATCATTTCTTATATATTCCAAGTATGCTTTATTTGCTTTTTTTATTCCCTCTTCTATATCTATTATTTCAGGAAAAAAATATGATACATTGTTTTTACTACTTTCCTGATATATGTCCATTAATGAGGTAGTATTACTATCTAATAATTCTCTTATTTTTAGTAACATTATTTTTCCTCCCCTTATTACAAGAGTGTTCCACGTGGAACATTTTAATATGTTTCTTCTAAAATCATATATACTACTTATTTTTTAGCTTGTTTTTAGCAAGAAGTTTCTTTTCTATCATATCTCTTGTCTGTTCTACTTGCAGTTTTTCTAAGTCTCTCTTTGGCAGGATTATTGCTTGTTGAATATTAACGAAGATCATAAAGTATTTCTTATTCTCATAAGCTCTGTACATTAAAGGCCATTCATATTTACTCGTTGAATTAATACTTTGAGTTATAATACCTTCATCATTGATGACTATTTGCTGTGCTACTCCTAAGCTCATCTTATCTGTCTTAGCCATTCTTCTACATATAAACTCTACCTCTATAGGTAATAAAATCATAATAACCACTACAAAATAATCAAAATATAGTTCAAATCCTTCCACTCTTCTAATTCCTGCTAAATGTAATACTAGCTCAAATACTACAATTAAACTAATTATAATAAAAAATGCTGCTCTAATTTTAGTCTTAGTAAAGATATTAAAATATACAATTGAACGATAATCTTCTTTATTAATTGTTGTTTCTAACCTTATTTCATTATTTTCTTTTTGCATCTTTGCCTCCCTTTCTACTTTCTTTCCTTATACTATTAATTTACTGTTTTAAACAATATACCATTATAAATTTTCCTGTTATGTTGCTCTTATAGAGAAACCAACTAAAACCTTAAAATATACAGGTAGGTAAATAGATTTCTCTCAATGATTTCACATGACTAAAAACTATAAATAACTAAATTTTATAAATGTGAAATCTATATATAAAAGTATATCATAAATATAATCTATTTATAGAGGAATAAACTATAACCTTAATTTATACATCACATAAATAGGTTTCTTTCAATGATTTCACATGACTAAAACTATGAATAACTAAATTTTATAAATGTGAAATCTATACATAATGAATAACTATCTTTTGCAAATATGAAATCTATACTCTCACACTACATTAAAAACAAAAACCCTATCACGAAACTAATTTCGTGATAGGATTTTTATTTAACGTTATTACATTTGAACTGGTGCACTAATTCCTAATAATGCTAATGCATTTTTAAGTGTGTATTTAGTTGCAGCTACGATTGCTAAACGTGAATTTTTAACTTTTTCATCTTCTACTAAGATTGGGTTTTCATTGTAGAACTTATTGAATGCTTGAGTTACATCTACAGCATATCTAGCAATGTAAGATGGTTCATATTTATTTCCAGCTTCTCTGATTGTAGCTTTGAAGTCTGCAATTTCTTTGATAAGTGCTACTGTTGATTCATCTGCAAGTACTGTGTAATCAACTTCGAAGTTAGGAATATTATCTACTTCAATACCAGCTTTACGAAGTACGCTGCAAGCTCTTGCATGAGCATATTGTACATATGGACCCGTTTCTCCATTGAAATCTAATGCTCTTTCCCATGAGAATTGAATATCTTTGATAATGTTATTATACATATCATCGAAGATAATTGCACCAATCCCTACTTGTCTAGCAACTTCTTCTTTATTTTCAAGACTTGGGTTTTTCTCTTCAATAATTTGTTTTGTTTTATCTACTGCTTCTCTTAAGATATCTTCTAAGAAAATTATGTTACCATTTCTTGTAGATAATTTAGCGCCACCTTCCATACTTACCATACCAAATGGTACGTGCACTAAATCTTTATGCCATTCATGGCCCATTTTTTCAATAACTTTAAACCATTGTGCAAAGTGAAGGTTTTGTTGAAGTGCTGTAACATAAATACATTTTTTGAAGTCATAAGTTTTTTTACGGTACTCAGCAGCTGTAATATCACGAGTTGCATATAATGAACTACCATCATTTTTAGTAATTAAACATGGTGCCATGTTTTCTTCATCTAAACGAACTAATTTTGCTCCTGCATCAACTTCGATAAGACCTTTGTCCTCCATCTCTTTGATAACTGCATCCATTTTATCATTGTAGAATGCTTCGCCATTATAGCTATCAAATTCTACTCCTAATAATTTATACACACGTTCGAACTCTTTTAAGCTTACTTCTTTGAACCACTTCCATAATGCTAATGATTCTTCATCACCTTGTTCCATTTTTGTAAAGTAATCTCTAGCTTCTTGTTCCATTTCTGGATGTTCTTTAGCTTCATCATGGAATAATACATAGATTCTAAGTAATTCAGAGATACCCTTTTCTTCAATTTCTTCTTTACTAGAATATTTTTTGTAAGCTACAATTAATTTACCAAATTGTGTTCCCCAGTCTCCTAGGTGATTAATCCCTACACAGTTATAACCAAGTGCTTCAAAAATTTGATATAAGCTATTTCCAATTACAGTTGAACGTAAGTGACCTACGTGGAAAGGTTTTGCAATATTAGGTGAAGAATAGTCGATAACTACATTTCCTAAGTTTTTCTCTTTAGCGAAACCATATGTTTCTTTTTCAGCTAATACATCTGTAATAACTTCTTTTACGAATTCTACTTTATTAACGAAGAAATTGATATATGCATTTACGTTTTCAACTTTTTCTAAGAAGTCTACTTCACCTAACTCATCAACAATATCTTTTGCAATCATTGGTGGTGCTTTTCTTAACTCTTTTGCTAATTTAAAACAAGGGAATGCATAATCACCCATTGCTGCATTTCCTGGCACTTCAATCATGCTATAAATTTCTTCTACTGATAAACTACTAATTTTACTGCTTAAAAGTTGTGCGATTTCTAATTTAAAATCTTTCATCTGTATGCTCCTTCGACCTTGATTTATATTATTATATTGTAACTAAATATCTATATCATAGCAAGTTTTACGCTTAAAGAATTAGGTTTCTTTCCTTATATATTAGCATTGCCTAATTTAGGAATTTTTAAAATGACTTTACCTTAGACAACATTATTATTTATAATCTACTAAGCTATTTCCTTATAAAAGCAGCTACTTCTATAATTAGTAGCTGCTTTTATAAACCTTACACTCTATTTTTTATTTAGTTAATAGGAATTTTAATTCTTATTTCATATCCATCGGCTTGTTCTTTCATGGTGTATTTAGCATCTACACCTGCTTGTTGAATCATATTTACAGCTTGAGTAATTGTATTTGTTACAAGTCTCATGTCCTTGATATATGATTTAACTTTTTGATTTGATTTATGCTGAATCATATTATCTCTAGTAATGTCTACTAGCATCTGTTCAATAAGCTGCTCAGATTTCTTTACGTTAAGTTCTTGTTTTATAATTTTTTCAAGAGCTACTAATTGGAACTTTTCATCTGGCAATTTTAATAATGCCCTTGCATGTCTTTCAGTTAAATTATTTTCTACTAACAACTTCTGAATAGTTGGTGATAATTTAAGTACCCTTAGCTTATTTGCAACAGTCGATTGATTTTTTCCTAATGTATTAGCGAGTTCTTGTTGTGTATATCCGTAGTCTTGCATGATTGTATAATATGCTTGACTTTCTTCTAAAAAGTTTAAGTTTTCACGTTGTAAGTTTTCAATTAGGGCTAGTACTGCACTATCTTTAGTATTCACTTCTACAATTACTGCAGGAATTGTCTCAAGCCCAGCTAATTTAGATGCTTTTAACCTTCTCTCACCTGCAATAAGCTCATATGAATCACCTATCATTCTTACAGTAATAGGTTGCATAAGTCCATGTTCTAAAATAGAATTTGCAAGTTCTTGTAGAGCGGCATCAGAAAAAACCTTTCTTGGTTGATAAGGATTTGGTCTAACACGGTCCACAGCAACATTTTCTATTTTTAAATCTTTTTGCATTCATTCTGCTCCCCTCTAAAATAACGTTTTTGCTACCTATCAGTATAACATATTTTGTCCACAAAAACTATATTCACTCAAAATCATTCACAATTCAGCAAAAATATCCACACGTTAAAAGGAAATTACATCTCCTGTGTAAAACCTGTGACTTATGTGGATATTTTTCACTCAAAAAATTTTTCACTTTTATCCACAGGCTTTTTCCTATTTTTTATAAAAAAATTATCCACACCTCTCAACACCTAAAAAAGGCTGTCAGCACTTTTGTGCGACAGCCTAATTCTTCTATACCCCAAGAGGTGACTTCGTTGGTTCCCCTGCTTTTCTAGGATATTTACTAGCAGTTGGTTTTACCTTTTTAATTTTAGCGATTTTATGATTTAAGTCTGTAAACGGTACTCTAGCATCTACTACTTCATCTAATTCGCCACCTAGAATCTTAATAGCTTTTCTACCTTGTTCTAATTCTTCATCTAACTTTTGCCCTTTTAAAGCGATTAAATAACCATCTACTTTAACAAATGGTAATGTATATTCGCTAAGTACTGCTAAGTTAGCTACAGCTCTAGATGCACAGATATCAAAGCCTTCTCTATAAGTCTTATTCTTTCCTAAATCTTCTGCTCTTGAATGAATACATTCAATGTCTGTAAGCTCCAATTTAGAAATAACTTCTTCTAAGAAAACTAATCTTTTCTTTAATGCATCTACTAAAGTTACTTTTAAATTTGGAAAGGCAATTTTCATTACAAGACCAGGAAACCCTGCTCCTGTGCCAATATCAATAACAGTTTTTTTCCCACTCATATCTAAAGCATTTTTTACTGTCATACAGTCTAAGAAATGTTTTGTAATAACCTCTATATCTTCTGTAATAGCCGTTAAATTCATCTTTTCATTCCACTCTTGCAGTAATGCTTTATACATCATAAACTGTTCTACTTGTCTTTCTGAAAGCTCAATACCAAGCTCTCTTGCACCATTAACTAATAACTCTTTTTGATCCATTAACATTCCTCTTTTTCACTATTTTGAGCTTTTTCCATACGACCTTTTTGCTCTAGGTAAACTACTAGCATAGAAATATCTGCTGGAGAAACCCCCGATATACGAGAAGCTTGTCCAATTGAGATAGGTCTTACTTGTTCAAGTTTTTGTTTTGCTTCAATTCTTAAGCTATAAACATCTTCATAGTTAATATCTTCTGGAATTAAGCGACGTTCAAGGCGTTTAAATTGTTCTACTTGACGTTGTTGTCTTACGATATATCCTTCATAACGAAGCTCAATCATAACCTGCTCAATAACTTCTTTTGGAAGTTCTGGTCTATCTGTATCTACTTCCTTAAAATCATCATATTCAAGCTCCGGTCTCTTTAAAATTTCATTTAAAGAAATACCTGAACGAAGTAATGTACTACCTTTTGCTTCTAAGATAGCTTGTACTTTTTCACTTGTTCCTACGAATACTGTTTTTAATCTTTCAAGCTCAGCTTCAATAGCTTCTCGCTTAGCTATGAATCTTTGATATCTTTCTTCTGAAACAAGACCTACTTCATAACCTTTTTGTGTTAATCTAAGATCCGCATTATCTTGTCTTAAAAGTAATCTATATTCAGCTCTAGAAGTCATCATACGGTAAGGTTCTCTTGTTTCTTTAGTTACTAAATCATCAATTAAAACTCCGATGTAACCTTCTGAACGGTCAATAATCATTGGCTCTTTACCTTCAATTTTAAGGGCGGCATTGATACCCGCAACGAGTCCTTGGGCTGCTGCCTCTTCATATCCTGAACTCCCGTTCATCTGGCCTGCACTAAAGAATCCTTCAATATGTTTGAACTCTAATGAATGTTTTAATTGCATGGCATTGAGACAATCATATTCAATCGCATAACCAGTTCTCATAACTTGTACATTCTCTAATCCTTTGATAGAACGAAGCATTTCTAATTGTACTTCTTCTGGAAGAGATGAACTCATCCCTTGAACATACATTTCAGTTGTATTTTCACCTTCTGGTTCAATAAATACTTGATGTCTTTCTTTATCTGCAAATCTTACTACTTTATCTTCAATAGATGGACAGTATCTTGGTCCTACCCCTTCAATAACACCTGAATACATTGGTGAGCGGTGTAAATTGTCACGAATAATTTGATGTGTTTTTTCATTTGTATAAGTTAAATAACAAGGGAATTGCTCACGTTTAATATCATCTTCTTTGTTCTCAAAAGAAAACGGTACGATATGCTCATCTCCATGTTGAGGTTCCATCACAGAAAAATCTACAGTTCTTGCATCTACCCTAGCAGGTGTTCCTGTTTTAAAGCGCCTTAATTCCACACCTAAGGCCTTTAAGCTTTCACTAAGTGCATTTGATGTCTTAAGTCCATTAGGGCCTGTATACTCAATATGCTCGCCTGTAAGGCATCTAGAACGCACATAAGTCCCACCAGCTAACACAACTGCTTTACATGGGTATACTGCTCCTGTACTTGTAACAACACCTTTTACTTTACCATCTTCAACTTGAATCTCTACAATCTCTTGTTGTCTAATGCTTAAATTATCCACACGTTCAAGTACCTCTTTCATTGTGTGGCTATATTTTGTTTTATCCGCTTGTGCACGCAATGAATGCACAGCTGGCCCCTTAGCTGTGTTTAACATACGAGATTGGATATAAGTCTTGTCGATATTTTTACCCATCTCACCGCCAAGTGCATCAATTTCTCTTACAAGATGCCCTTTTGATGTTCCCCCTACATTAGGGTTACATGGCATCATTGCAATACTATCTAATGACATTGTAAACATAGATGTTTTATGGCCCATACGAGCTGCTGCAAGTGCTGCTTCGCAACCAGCATGTCCTCCACCTATGACTGCAACGTCTATTGTTTCTGCAATATACGTCATTGTTTCTCTCCTACTTTCCTAAACAAAATCTACTAAATAATTGATTGATAATTTCTTCCTTTAATGATTCTCCTACAATCATACCTAAATGTCCATAGGCATCATGTAAATCTATAGCTAAACAATCTTCAGGTAATCCGCAAGCAATGGCATCTAATACCTTCTCTAAGCTCTTAATTGCATTAATAAGTGCTTGTTTTTGTCTCTGATTAGAAATAGTTGCTTCGTTGCTAATTGAAGTATTGCCTTTTATCACGAAGTTTTTCATTTCTGTACGTAATTCATTTAAACCGCTTTGCTCTTTAGCAGAAATACGCGCAACTGTTCCATTATTTAAATACTCTTTGAACATTTCCTCGGTAATATTATTATCTAAGTCTATTTTATTAAGAACATAAATAACCTTTTTATCTTTAATTTGCTCTAAAATCTCTAAATCCTTTTCTACTAATCCAGCATTGCTATCCACTAACATGAGTACAAGATCTGCTTCTTCAATAGAACTCTTTGATCTTTCCACACCAATACGTTCTACAACATCGTCAGTTTCGCGTATTCCAGCTGTATCTAATAATTGGAATGGAATACCGTCCACATTAAGATAAGCTTCTACAACGTCTCTCGTAGTCCCTGGGATATCTGTAACAATAGCCTTATTTTCTTCTAATAAAGCATTTAATAATGATGATTTCCCAACATTAGGTCTTCCTACAATAGCAGTTTTAACCCCATCACGAATCATCTTTCCTGTATCCGCTGTCTTTAAAAGTGTTTGTAGTTTGCTAAGAAGCTCTTCAAGTTCCTGATCAAACTCCTCTGTAATAGGTTCATCTTGATCATACTCTGGATAATCAATAGAAACCTCAATACGTGCAATGATTTGGATTAATAAATCTTGATATTCTTTAATCTTCTTAGATAAATTACCCTCTAACTGACCAATAGCCTGTGATAATGATAATTCAGTCTTAGCCTCAATAACATCCATAATGGCCTCTACTTGTGCAAGGTCAATGCGGCCATTTAAAAATGCACGCTTTGTAAATTCACCACTGTCTGCAATTCTAGCCCCCGCACTTACTACTTCCATAAGTACTGCATTAAGTGGTACAGGGCCACCATGACAGTTGATTTCAATAACGTCTTCTCTTGTAAAAGTTCTAGGCCCTTTCATGAGCATAACTAAAACCTCATCTAAAACCTTACCATCTTTATTAACAATATGTCCATAGTTAATTGTATGGGAATCTACGTCAAAAAGCGATTTTTTATTAGCTGCTCTAAAAATCTTATCTACAATGCTAATAGCTTCACTTCCACTAACTCTAATAATTCCAATGCCTCCTATACCTACAGGCGTAGATATAGCTGCTATAGTATCTTCAAATAACATAATTTTATCCTTTCTAAGAAAAAAACCCAGTATAGCACTGGGTTTATCTGTATGATCTATTTTGATAGCTTGGAGTAATCACCACTCGTCTAAATGGTTCTTTTCCCTCACTATGCGTTTTTACAATTTTACTATCTTGCAAAGCTGAATGAATAATTCTTCTATCATATGGATTCATTGGCTCTAATACAATAGGCTTTTTACTTTGTTGTGCTTTTTTACTTAACTTATAAGCAAGTCTCTTAAGCGTTTCTTCTCTTCTTGCTCTGTAGTTTTCTGTATCAAGCATAATCTTAACATACTCTGTACGTTCCTTATTAGCAACAATATTAACAATATATTGAATCGCATCTAGTGTTTCGCCTCGTTTACCGATAATAACACCCATATTTTTACCTTCAAGGCTAATGCTTAATCTATTGTTATTAACTACCTCAGACTTCACAACTGCTTCAATATTCATTTCTTTTAAAAGCTTGTATAAGAACTCTTCCGCTAAGTGTTGAACATGTTCTATTTCTTCTTTAGTCACGACAACTGCATCCTCAGAATCCTTTTTTTCTTCATTCTTAACTTTATTTGGGCTTGGTGGCATTTCAGCTACTTTATTTGCATCGGTAACTTTAACCTCTTCCTTAATTTCAGGGATTACTTCAATTTGTGGTTCAACTTCTACTGGAGCTTTAAGTGTAACTCTGACTTTAGCATTTTTAGCCCCAAATCCGATAAATCCTTTTGAGCCTTTTGAGATAATCTCAATATCTACTTCCTCAGTACTAGCACCTAACTCGATTAATGCCTCTGTTATAGCATCGTTTACGGTCTTACCTACCTTTTCAACACTTCTCATGTTTATACCCCCAACCTTTGTGAATTTATTGGTTTGTTTCTACCACTTCGCTCTACTGTTATTTTTGGTTGTCTTTATCACTATGTTCAGTTTTTTGAACTGGTACCTTTTTTCTTACTTTCTTAGTAGTAATTTTACCACTCTTAATAGCTTCTTCACGATCTTTTTTTAATTGTGCTTCCATTTTTTCATCTTGCTTAGCAAGCATTTTATTTACAACCCATTGTTGTCCCATCATAATCACGTTACCTGCTATCCAGTAAAGTGCTAAACCGATTGGCATAGTATAAGACATAAATGCTGTCATAATTGGCATTACAATATTCATTGTCTTCATCATAGATTCACCAGGATTTTGCTGACCTGATGCACTGCTTTGTACTGCACCATTAGCTGCCATTGTAATCTTAGAGAAAATGTATGTTGATGCACCAGCAATAATTGGTACTAGAATAGCAAGCCACATACCTGAACTCATAAGTAATTTAGGTGTATCTACAACGTTCATTGTTAAAAATGTTTCATAGCTATGTTTTAATTCTAAAGCTTGTTCTAAACCTGGTACTGAACCAGCACTTTGTAAAAACTCATTCCATTGTACAGTAGTTAAGTGACTTAAGAATTGAGATACTCCCTCTACTTGTGATAAATCATAGTTTTGACGAGAGTTAATATATACTGCATCAGAAAATGGTTGTAATAAACTTTGATAGTTTGCAATGTTAGTTGTTACAACTTGTGCAATATTAGTATATACATCACCTAATTTATTAATATATTGCGCTGGTGTACGAAGTACATTAAATAACGCAATAATTAATGGAAACTGAATTAATAATGGTAAACATCCAGCAAAAGGATTAATCTTATACTTTTTATATAAAGCTTGCATCTCTTGACTCATTTGCATCTGAGATTGCTGATCCTTTTTATTCTTATACTTGTCTTGAATTCTTTGTAACTCAGGTTGAATTTTGCTCATACCTCTACTTGTTCTTTGCGAAGAAAGTTGTAAAGGAGTCATTAAAATACGTGCTACCAATGTAAATAAAATAATTGAAATCCCAAGTGCCTGTGCTGGAGATATAAGGGTTACCCCTTCAAAAATTACATTAAGTATTGCCCCAAAAAATTGATTAATAAAACTCATTCGTTTCCTCCTAGTTTTTTCTTAACAACATTCATGTTGCCTTTTAACATTAAGGTTGCTTTTTACTCCGCTTCACTTTTTTCTCTGGTACTGGATCATACATTACTGGATGAAATGGATGACATTTTAAAATCCTTTTAATCCCTAAAAATGTTCCTTTTAAAAAACCATGAATTTGTATCGCTTCGTAAGTATATTGTGAACATGTTGGAAGGAATCTGCAATTTCCTCCAAGCATGGGGGATATTCCTTTTTGATAAAATCTAATAAGTAAAAGTGCTACTTTTTTAGGTAAGTTTTTCATTTTCACCGATCCCTTCGTAGCAATTATATCCTATTATTATAAAACTATTATAAATCTTCTTGTATGTCATATACCCTATGTTGTTTTAACAAATGAATTAATGCGGAAGAAATGTCTTGATAGGACGCTCCATTAGCGTTAGATCTGGCAACGATAACAAAATCCCAGCCTTGTTTTTCAATATATTCTTCGTTTAATCTATAGCTTTCTCTAATGAGTCTAGTTGTACGGCTACGTACAACACTATTTCCGACTTTTTTACTAACCGATATGCCTAATCTATTATTAGACTTATTATTTTTTAATTTATACACTACTAAATATTTGTTAGCAAAAGATTTTCCTCTTCTATAAACTACTCTAAACTCGTAGTTTTTCTTTAGTGATTCTGCATATTTCATACAATGCTCCTAAATTTTTATAGCAAAACAAGGCCACAAAAGCGGCCTTGTTTTATGCTGTTAATTTTTTTCTACCTTTTGCTCTTCTTCTAGCTATTACCGCTCTACCGTTTTTAGTTCTCATTCTTTTACGAAAACCATGTTCTTTACTTCTTTGACGTTTCTTTGGTTGGAAAGTCATTTTCATTGCGCGTACCTCCTTTATGGGATAAGTTACCACACAATATGCACATTAAAATTGATAAATAACCAAACGGATGATTATCTATCACACACAAATAAAAAAATATTTACATTCATTTATAGAAATGTAAACAAGCACTGTAACCAGTATAATTTATTTATTTTCCAACGTCAAGATATACATCTAATATTGGCTAAATAAATATTTGGTAATTTTATATGCCACATTAATCCTATTTTTAATTTCTAATTCCCAGAATCGCAGGTTTCTATACATGTTTTTAATAAAAAAAATAAGTCTCTTCCTTATTATAATGTATTATTTACTACCCGCCCTTCTCTCTTACGCTATCTGACCCCTCTTCCCTTTTTCATTTTCCTATTAATCTCTTTCTCTTCTTAATTATTATCTTTTTATCCACTTTTTACTCATTTTTATCATCTTTTTTTCTCATTCCACTCATTTTTTCTTTTATGCCATCCCCAATTATCCCCGCCCTATTCTCCTTATTTCATTTCTATTTAGTCACTCTGCTAAAATATCCACAATTTTTTCGCCAGTATTGCTGTGGATATTTTTATTCTACTGGTTGATTTTCCACAGGTAATTTGATATTATTAGATTACTTGTAGATAAGTTGTTGATTAAGTAATGTTATTCACATTCTGTTGATAAAGTTGTGTATAACATCTACTTTTTTTATTTTTTTTGCATTTTTTATTACTTATTTTTAACTTTCCTATCTGAATAACTTTATCCACACCCTGTTTCTATCTTGTTTATTCTTTTAGGAATTTTAATTTTTTAAGATATATGTTGATTATTTTATGCACATGTTGACAACACTTGAATAAGCTGTGCATAAATTTTGTAATTAGGAGGATTAAGAATGTCATCAGTGTATGAAAAACAATGGGAAGCCATTCTTAGTATTATCGAACTAGAGACTTCTAGTGTCAGCTTTAATACTTGGTTTAAAGATACGCAAATCCTTGATATTCAAGACAACGTCTTAATATTAAGCGTAAAGAATGAATTTACTAAAGAGATTCTCAATACGCGTTATCTTGAACTCATTCGTAATAGTGCTCTTCAAGTTCTAAATAAAGAGTACACGATTAAGTTTGTGCTTCCTAATGAACAAACCAAATTAGAACAAAAAAATAATAAGAAAACTGAACAATTACAAGATCCATTAAATAACCCAAGTAATCTTAATCCTAGATATGTATTCGATAGCTTTGTCGTAGGTAATAGTAACCGCATGGCCCACGCTGCAGCTTTAGCTGTTGCTGAAGCACCTGCTCGTGCTTACAATCCGCTCTTCTTATATGGAGGCGTAGGTCTTGGTAAGACCCACCTTATGCATTCTATTGCGCACTTTATTCTAGATCAGAACCCTAATGCTAAGGTTATCTATGCTTCTTCAGAGAAGTTCACTAATGAGCTTATTAACTCAATTCGTGATGATAAAAATGAAAGTTTTCGCAATAAATATAGAAATATTGATGTCCTTTTAATTGATGATATTCAATTCATTGCTGGAAAAGAACGTACTCAAGAAGAATTTTTCCATACTTTTAATGCATTACATGAAGCTAATAAGCAAATCATTATATCTAGCGACCGTCCGCCTAAGGAAATTCAAACACTTGAAGATCGTTTGCGTTCACGTTTTGAATGGGGACTTATCGCAGATATTCAAAGTCCAGATTTAGAAACAAGAATTGCTATTTTACGCAAGAAGGCTGAAATTGAAAGCTTATCCGTACCTGAAGATGTACTTCTATTTATTGCAAAAACAGTTATCTCTAACATTAGAGAACTTGAAGGTGCTTTAAATAGAATTCTTGCGTTCTCTTCATTAACTAATAAACCTATTACAGTTGAACTCGCTAATGAAGCACTTAAAGATCTTATTTCTAAGGACAAACCTAAAGTAATTACAGCAGAATACATTCAAGAGACTGTAGCAACCTACTTCCATCTCAAACCTGAAGATCTTCAATCTTCTAAGAGAACACGTAATATTGCTTACCCTCGCCAAATTGCAATGTATCTTTGCCGTAAGCTTACAGACCTTTCTTTACCTAAGATTGGTGAAAAATTCGGTGGTCGTGACCATACAACAATTATTCATGGTTTCGAAAAAATTTCACGTGAGCTTCAAACAGATATTGAACTCACACAAATTTTAAATGAACTTGAAGCTAAAATTACATCTAAATAACCTGTGTATATTCATGTGAACTTAACGTGAACTATTTGTGGATTATTTTTGTTACTTTAACTTCAATGTGAACAATGTGGATAAAGTTAAAGTTTTACTTCAACTTGTCCACATCTATATATACATGCTTTTTATTAATGACTTCAAGGGCTCGCTAGGGTTATCCACAACACTAACAAGTCCTATTACTATCATTGCTAAAAAACATATTATTATTGTATTTGTTTTACCCGAAAGGAGATTATCCACATGCATATCTATTGCAGACAAGATTTATTGCTTAATAGTATTAATACTGTTCTTAAAGCATGTTCAACTAAAACAACAATGCCTATACTTGAATGTATTCTATTACAAGCAGCTAACAATAAATTAACTTTAGTAGGTAACAACCTAGAGCTAGGTATTGAAAGTACTATTGATGCTGAAGTTATGACAGAAGGCTTTATTGCCTTAGAAGCTAAAATTTTCTCTGAAATCATCAGAAAGATGCCAGGAGAAATCGTTGAAATCTCATCAGATGATCACTTTATGACAAGCATTGTAAGTGAGAAATCTAAATTCCAAATTGCTGGTCAATCAGGTAAAGACTTCCCAGCACTTCCATCTGTGGAAAAAACTAATTCATGCACAGTAAGCCAAGTCGTTTTAAAGGATATGATTCGCCAAACAATCTTCTCTGTTGCGCAAGATGAAACAAGACCTATCCTCACAGGTGAGATGTTACAAATTAAAGATAACAGCTTAAACCTCGTATCTGTGGATGGTTATCGTATCTCTTACAGAAAGACATTACTCTCAATTGAGAATGCAAATGTTGAAGTTGTCATTCCAGGAAAGACACTTGTTGAGATCAACAAAATATTATCTAGTGAAGAAGATGACGAGGTTACAATCTATTTTGAAGACAAACATGTGCTCTTTGACTTAGGTGACAGTAAAGTTGTTTCTAGACTTCTTGAAGGAGAATTCTTAAAATACGAACAAGTTTTCTCTTCGGATTACGAAACACAAATTGTTGTAGACCGTAAAAATTTACTCATGAGTATTGAACGTGCGGCACTTATTTCTAGAGAAGGTAAGAAAAATCCTATCAAATTAGAGATGGATGGTGATAAAGTAATCATCACATCTAATGCAGAGCTTGGAACAGCTAGAGAAGAGATTGATGTAGAACTTGAAGGTAAGTGTATTACGATTGCATTCAATCCTAAATACTTAATTGACTCACTTAAAGCAATAGATGATGATAAAGTATGCATTAACTTTATCTCTGCTTTAACACCTTGCATTATTAAGCCAGAAGAAGGCGATCACTATAAATATTTAATATTACCAATCCGTGTAAATGCATAATTAAAATTAAGTCGCTCTAAAATTCAATTATGAATCATAGAGCGATTTATTCATTAGTATTTTGTATACAATATACGCATAAAAGATAAGGAGTACAAAAAATGAAAGAGATTAAAATCGATACAGAATTTATTAAATTAGACCAGCTTATGAAATATGCCTCAATGGTACAAACAGGTGGAGAAGCAAAAATGCTTATTGCTCAAGAACTTGTTTTAGTAAATGGAGAAATCTGCACACAAAGAGGTAAAAAGATTAGACCTGGTGACGAAGTACAATTTGACGGAGAAACTTATAAAGTTAATTAATCAAGAGGGAGAGCTTTATGTATATAAAGGAGCTATCTTTAAGTGACTTTAGAAACTATGATGAGTTAAAAATTCAGCTTGATCATGGTATCAATATTTTTAGAGGGGATAATGCTCAGGGGAAAACGAATGTCCTTGAAGCAGTATATCTTTGTGCAACAGCGAGATCGCACCGCACCCATAAAGAAAAAGAAATTATTAGATGGAATCAAGAAGCTGCTCACGTAAAAATCAATGTACAAAAACATTATGTTGAGGATGTCATTGATTTTCATCTTACCCAAAAATCTAAATCTGCACTTATCAATAAAATGCCTATTAGCCGATTAGGGGAGCTATTTGGCTGCCTCAATATTGTAATGTTTTCCCCAGAAGACTTGCAGCTTATTAAAAATAGTCCTAAGGAACGCAGGCGTTTTATGGATATTGAATTATGCCAGATTGATAAGATGTACTACTATGCCCTTAGACAATACCATAAAGTTTTAAAACAGAGAAATCTTGCACTCAAAGAATGCTTTAGAACAAAGGATTATTCGATGCTTGATGTTTGGGATATGCAATTGGAAGAATATGCAAAGACAGTCATTGAGAAACGAGAAGCCTTTATTGAAGAAATTAATGAGATTGCATATGCAATTCACAAGGATATCTCTGGTAATAAGGAAACATTGCAAGTGATTTATGAGCCAAGTGTTAAAGCTGAGGATTTTAGCGAAAAAATGTTAAGAAATAGAGAAAAGGATTTATTATATCAAAATACGTCAGTAGGTCCTCATCGTGATGATATGACATTTTTAATAAATGATATGGATGTTAAGACTTATGGCTCACAAGGACAACAACGTTCCGTAGTTTTATCTATGAAGCTGGCAGAATTAAATATTATGAAAAAGTACATTGGCGAAGAACCTGTACTTTTACTAGATGATGTACTCTCTGAGCTAGATGATAAGCGCCAACGGGACTTATTTAAATACACACAAAGCATTCAAACACTAATTACTTGTACAGGAATTGAACAAAGTGTATGGAATACACAAAAAATTGGAAAACTATATAATGTAAAAGCTGGAAGAATCACACCAGATGACAGGAAATAGTTAAAAAATTAAGTAAATTTGCCTTAATTAGTATTTTGATGTATAATAAATGTTGGATTATTATGTTTATGAGTAATTATTAAAGGAGTGAGATCTTAGTTATGGCAGCAACGTACAATGAAAATCAAATACAAATATTAGAGGGGCTGCAGGCAGTACGAAAAAGGCCTGGTATGTATATCGGTAGTACTTCCGCAAAAGGTCTTCACCATCTAGTATATGAAATCGTAGATAATGCCGTAGATGAAGCATTAGCAGGTTACTGTGACACTATCAAAGTAACTATACACCCAGATAATACAATATCAGTTTTAGATAATGGTCGTGGTATCCCAGTAGGTATTCACCCTCAAAAGGGAATTTCTACTGTAGAGGTTGTATTTACTATCCTACATGCAGGTGGTAAATTCGGCGGCGGCGGATATAAAGTATCTGGTGGTTTACATGGTGTAGGGGCATCAGTTGTAAATGCGCTCTCAGAATGGCTTACTGTAGAAGTTTATACTGACGGTAAGATTCATCAAGAAAAGTTTGCAAGAGGAGAAGTTGTGCAACCTTTAACTGTAATCGGAGAAACAGACAAGGTTGGAACATATGTCCACTTTAAACCAGATGCGGAAATATTTGAAGAAACTGTATTTGACTATAAAGTTTTAGAACAAAGATTAAAAGAAACAGCTTTCTTAACAAAAGCACTTAAAATTCAATTAATCGATGAACGTGAAGATAAAAAGCAAAACAAAACATTCCACTATGAAGGTGGTATTAGAGAGTTCGTTGAACAACTCAACAAACATAAAACACCACTATACGATCAAATCTTCTACTGCGAAGGTGAAAAAGATGGTATAGCAGTTGAAGTATCGTTCCAACATAATGATACTTATGTTGAAAACGTATTTAGTTTTGTAAATAACATTAATACTATTGAAGGTGGTACACACCTTTCAGGATTTAGAACAGCTATTACTAAAAACCTCAATGACTATGCTAGAAAAATGGGACTTTTAAAAGAGTCAGATAAGAATTTAACAGGTGATGATATTAGAGAAGGTATGACAGCTGTTATTAGTATTAAAATCAGTGACCCTCAATTCGAAGGTCAAACTAAAACAAAGTTAGGTTCAAGTGAAGCAGCAGGTGCTGTACAATCAGTATTTGGTGATCAACTTACTTACTTCTTAGAACAAAATCCTAATGTAGGTAAGGTAATTGTTCAAAAAGGTATTATGGCAGCAAGAGCTAGAGATGCTGCACGTAAGGCAAGAGAACTTACACGTAGAAAGAGTGCCTTAGAGGGTAACTCACTTCCAGGTAAACTTGCAGACTGCTCTGAAAAAGATGCATCTAAATGTGAAATTTACATTGTCGAAGGGGATTCTGCGGGTGGTTCAGCTAAGAGTGCTCGTTCACCTAAAACACAAGCAATCTTACCACTTAGAGGTAAAATTCTTAACGTAGAAAAAGTTAGAATTGATAAGATGCTTGAGAACCAAGAAATTCGTAATATGATTACAGCTTTTGGTGCAGGTATTAGTGATGACTTTGATGTGACAAAGCTTAGATATGGCAAAATCATTCTCATGACCGATGCCGACGTCGATGGTGCACACATTAGAACACTTTTACTTACATTCCTATACAGATACTATAGAGAACTTATTGAGCAAGATCACGTATACATTGCTCAACCACCACTCTACTTAGTAGAGAAAAACAAAAAGAAACATTATGCATTTAATGATAAGGAACTTGAAAAATTACTTGAAGAAATTGGTAGAACAGGTATTTCTCGTATGCAACGTTACAAAGGTCTAGGGGAAATGAATGCAGAGCAGCTTTGGGAAACAACAATGGATCCAGAAACAAGAGTACTTGTTAAAGTAAGTATTGATGATGCAGCAGCAGCAGATGAAATCTTTACAAAGCTAATGGGTGACGATGTAGAACCAAGAAGACAGTTCATTAATGAACATGCACATAAAGTAACCTACTTAGACATATAAAAAAGGGCAAGGAGAATAATAAATGGATACAAATGATGTAACTTATGACAGAATTATTCATAGAGATATCAACGATGAAATGCAGACATGCTATATTGATTACGCCATGAGCGTAATTGTATCTCGTGCCCTCCCAGATGTACGAGATGGCTTAAAACCTGTTCATCGTCGTATTTTATACTCTATGAGTGAGCTAGGATTAGGCTCAGATAAACAATACAGAAAGTCAGCACGTATCGTTGGGGATACAATGGGTAAATATCACCCACATGGTGACTCTTCTATTTATGGTGCCATGGTACGTATGGCGCAAGACTTTTCTACAAGATATCCATTAGTAGATGGCCAAGGAAACTTTGGTTCTATTGATGGAGATAGTCCTGCCGCAATGCGTTATACAGAAGCACGTATGAGCAAAATGACAGCTTTAATGCTTGCAGATATCGATAAGGAGACGGTTGATTTTAGACCAAACTTTGATGAATCATCAAAAGAACCATGCGTTCTTCCAGCTAGATTCCCAAATCTATTAGTAAATGGTTCATCAGGTATCGCTGTAGGTATGGCAACTAATATTCCACCACATAACTTAACAGAAGTTGTGAATGGTGTTATTAAAATGATTGATAACTACAGAGGCGAGAATGAAGAGAATGAAGTACGTGAGACTGAACTTGACGAACTCATGGCAATCATTCAAGGTCCAGATTTCCCAACAGGCGCAACAATTTATGGACGCTATGGCATTGAACAAGCTTACCGTACAGGTAGAGGTAAAGTAAAAGTTAAAGCCAAAGCAGAAATTGAAGCAATGCAAGCTGGTAAATCTAGAATTGTAGTCACAGAAATTCCTTATATGGTAAACAAATCTGCCTTAATTGAGAAGATGGCAGACCTTGTAAAAGATAGAAAAATTGATGGAATCACAGATATTCGTGATGAGTCTGATAGAAATGGTATCTCTATTGTTATCGAACTTAGAAGAGATGTAAACCCAACTGTTATACTCAACCAATTATATAAATATACACAATTACAAGATACATTTAGCATCAACATGCTTGCACTTGTGGATGATAAACCTAAAACACTTAACCTTAAAGAAGTACTTGAACAATATTTAAAACATCAAGAAGATGTTGTAACAAGAAGAACACAATACGATTTAAATAAAGCTGAAGCAAGAGCTCATATTTTAGAGGGGTTACGCAAAGCCTTAGATAAGATTGACTTAATTGTATCTCTTATTCGTAGTTCTAAAACAGTTCAAGAAGCTAAAGAAAGACTTATTGAAGCAATTGATTTAACAGAAATCCAAGCTCAAGCGATTGTTGAAATGAGACTTCGTGCTTTAACGGGCCTTGAAAGAGAAAAAATCGAAGAAGAGTATCAAGAGTTACTTGGAAAAATTGAATACTTAAAATCAATTTTAGGTAGTAAGTTCAAGTTACTTGGCGTTATCAAGGATGAGATATCAGAAGTAAAACAAAAATATGGTGATGGACGTAGAACAGATATCACTATTGATGAAGATGAATATGATATCGAAGACTTAATTGATGAAGAAAACATTGTTGTTACAATTACTCAACTTGGTTACATTAAACGTATCCCACTTGATACTTATAAAAACCAAAATAGAGGTGGTAAAGGTATCATTGGTCTGAATACAATTGAAGATGACTTTATCAAACAACTCTTCGTAACAACTAACTTTAACTACATTATGTTCTTTACTAATAAAGGGAAAGCATACCGTATTAAGGGTTATAGAATCCCAGAGGCAGGAAGAACAGCTAGAGGTACAGCTATTGTTAACTTACTTGAGTTAGACAAGGATGAAACAATTACAGCAGTATTCCCGGTTAAAGAGTTCGAAGAAGATATGTTCCTAACAATGGTAACTAAAAAAGGACAAATTAAGAAAACACCACTTAAAGACTTTAGAAATATCAGAAAAGGTGGACTTATTGCGTTGTCTTTAGCTGAAGAAGATGAACTTGTAGATGTACAAAAAACAAAATCAAGAGATTCTATTTTAGTAGCAACTAAATTTGGCCAAGGAATCATGTTCGAAGGCACAGATGTTAGACCAATGGGTAGAACAGCTAGAGGTGTACGTGCAATCAATCTTAATGAAGGTGATGAAGTTATAGGAGCTACTGTGCCTAAAGAGGGTGAACAAGTTCTTACAGCTACAGAAAAAGGGTTAGGAAAGAGAACACAAATTGATGCCTTTAGAGCACAAAAACGTGGTGGTAAAGGTATTAAGGTTAATAAGATTACAGAACGTACAGGTAATGTAGTGGGTATTACGGCAGTTAAAGATGAAGACGAGTTATTAATGATTACATCAGAAGGTGTTATTATTCGTATTAAAGTAGCTCAAATTTCATCAATCGGACGTAATGCACAAGGGGTAAAATTAATTAATGTATCTGATGATGTAAAAGTTGTTTGTATAGAAAAAGTAGATGAAGAATTCATTGATGATAGCATTGAAGAGTCAGTAGTAGAAGTAGATGAAGAAAATACTTTAGAATCTGACACAGAAGGCAACACAGAAGAATAATGAAAAAAGCTAGTATTATTTTACTAATATTAGTATTAATAGGTGGAGCAGTTGGATATTATATTTATAATAATTATCCAATGGCTCTGCCTAATTTTATAGAACAAACATCATCAGCCTATAAATATGTTATAAAAAGATCTGGAAAAATCGTAGCAGTAGCCAATAAACAAGAAGAAGCTATAGAAAAAGCTAAAAAGATATCTAGGAGTATAGCTGTTAATACATACAATAATGAGTGGATTTATACCAATCTACAGCCGTTCCTTATTTTAACTGAAGATGCTACACATGACTTTGCAACATTTGAAGAGGCTTACAAATATGCAAGGAGAAATGGCTATACGAAGATTTATTATAAGAAGGGAAATAAACCTTTATGGAAGGAAGGCGGAGCGACGAAGGAAAGCAAACCTTTAGATGTGCCTTTAGTTTTACAACTTCCAGAGCTCCCTAGAGGATGTGAAGTGACATCATTAGCCATGCTGCTTAAATACTATGGGACAGATGTATCTAAAATGACGTTAGCAGAGAAAGTGAAAAAAGATACAACGCCATATAGTAAAGATGAAACAGGTAGACAATATTATGGAAATCCGTATGATGGTTTCGTTGGAGATATGTATAATAAAAATAAAAATGGCTATGGTGTATATCATGGACCTATAGCTGAATTAGGCAAAGAATATTATGGCGAAGATCTAATAGATATAACAGGGGTAGAGTTTGAAGACTTATTGTATTTTTTAAGCCAAGGAAAGCCAGTATGGGTAATTACTAATGCAACATATAAGCCTCTAGGTGATACATATTTTGAAATGTGGCATACTCCCACAGGCGTAGTAAAAATTACTAAGAAGCTTCACTCCGTTATAATGACTGGTTATGATGAGCAATATATTTATATAAATGATCCATTATATAGTCAAAAAAATAGGAAACTAAACAAAATAGATTTTCAGAAAGCCTGGGAACAAATGGGTAATCAAGCTATTATTATTGCCAAGTGATAAAACAAAGTAGAGTTAAATAATAAAGTTAAACAAAGTAAGGGTTATTGTATTAAGTAATTAATGCAATGGCTCTTTTTTATTAATACAATAGCCTTTTATAGAGCAGTAAGTTAGATAAGCTATGTTTATAGATGAATTTACAGCGATACAATATTGATGAATAATTAAAAATTATAGATATAAAGTACATGTTTAGAAAAATATATATAGATAATAGAAATAAAATAGGACTTAAAACGTTGATAAATCAATGTTTGCTTAAAAAAATAAAAATATGTTAGAAAAAAGCTTGACGTAAGCAAAAAGCTTTGATAATATATATATTGTCCTGAGCGACAGGACGAGACAAACAAACAATGTTAGTTCGGAGAAGTACTCAAGTTGGCCGAAGAGGTGCCCCTGCTAAGGGTATAGGTCGGGTAACCGGCGCGAGGGTTCGAATCCCTCCTTCTCCGTTTATTTCTGTCTTAAAGATAGAAATAAAAAGTACTTGACATAAAGCAAAAGATGCGATATACTAATCAAGTACCAAAAATGAACTTTGAAAACAAAATAGTAATCATATAAACCAGTCGATTCATTAACTGCTTTAAGTAGTAAAATGAGTACAACACTATGTACTAAGTAATTTAGCTAGCAACATTAGTTGCAAGAGCAAACTTTTTTATGAGAGTTTGATCCTGGCTCAG